>JBEBBO010000122.1:0-88162 GCA_041158345.1 Pseudomonadota bacterium
CGAATCAGGCACCCCGCCATCCCGATTTCGGAATCCTGATTGAATAAATTCAGCATGCGAGCGAGCGTCTCAGGCCCAACGATACAATCCGGGTTCAAAAAGAGAATGAACCCGCTCTTGGTCAGCGGCAAGACACGATTATTGGCCTTCGCAAAACCGAGATTGGATGGGTTTTCAAAAATTCGAAGCCGCGGATCACTTCCAAGCAACAATCGCAACTCAATGAGACTGCTGTCTGTGGAGGCATTGTCAGAGACAAAAACCTCCACAGGCACCGTGGATTCGAGCACCGAACGGACGCACTCAGCCAACAAAGGCCCGCCGTTGTAATTAACGATAATGACGGATACAGATTTTTCCATCGAACCGGCCCCCCACCGGTAAACTCAACCGCGCGCTTGAAGCGCTGTCTCCACGCGTTGGTGGATTCCCTCAAATCCACCATTACTCATGATCAGAATGTGATCCCCCGAGCGGGCCTGTTTTGCGACCCAATCCACGATATCGCCGACTTGGTCAAAGACCTCAACATGAGAATGCGAGGCTGTCGCACCACGGACATCCCACTCCACCTGAGCGGATTGAAACATCAACGCAATATCGGCATCAGCGAGGGCCTCGCCCAGTTGTCCTGCATGCACGCCCATGCGCATTGTATTTGAACGTGGCTCAAGAATTGCGACAATTCTGTCTGTTCCAACTTTGGCGCGCAGCCCCTCGACGGTGGTCTTAATTGCGGTCGGATGATGCGCGAAATCATCGTAAACAGTGATGCCGTGGACCTTCGCTCGAACTTCCATTCGGCGCTTGACGTTTGAAAAACGGGAAAGGGCTTCTGCAGAGCGTTCGGGAAAGACTCCGGCATGGTGGGCAGCGGCGACCGCAGCCAGCGCATTGTAGACATTATGAAGGCCTGTCAGGCTCCAATCGACCCGGCCGGCTGGCTGTCCGTCATGAACAATTTCAAAACTACTGCCATCCTTTGCCAGAAGATGATACGACCAAGATGCGACAGATCCTGATCCCTCCTGACTGGTATGTTCGACCGGTGTCCAGCAGCCCATCTGCAAAACCTCATCCAGCGCGGGCTCCCAGTTGGGCGCAACGATCAAACCTCGTCCAGGTATGGTTCTGACAAGGTGGTGGAACTGGCGTTGAATCGCCTCAAGGTCAGGAAAGATGTCTGCGTGATCAAACTCCAAATTATTCAGAATGCAGGTTCTTGGATGGTAATGAACAAATTTGGAGCGCTTATCAAAAAAGGCCGTGTCGTACTCATCGGCTTCCACGACAAAACAATCTCCTTTTCCCAGACGCGAAGAGACCCCAAAGTCGAGGGGCACACCCCCGACGAGAAACCCAGGATCCCGACCTGCATGGTCCAGAATGAAGGTCAGCATACTGGTCGTCGTCGTCTTGCCATGTGTGCCGGCTACCGCTAAGACCCACCGATGCTGCAAAACCTCATCGTGAAGCCACTCGGGACCTGAGACATAGGGAATACCGGCATCTAGGACGGCCTCCATCTCAGGGTTTCCCCTGGAAATCGCGTTGCCCACAACAACCAGATCAGGACGCTTCTCCAGGTTATTAGGACCATACCCAGACATGAGCGCTATGCCGTGTTCTTCCAGCTGGGTGCTCATGGGTGGGTATACGTTCTGATCGGAGCCGGTCACCTCGTGTCCCAACTGCCTTGCCAAGATGGCCAACCCCCCCATGAAGGTCCCGCAAATTCCCATAATATGGACGTGCATCGATCATCTCCCCCTAACTTTTATTGGACTTTCAACCTTAGCGTAAAAGCCCAGAACTCCGACAGAATCAGCCAGTCTCCTGGCCGCATCAGTTAAACTAGCGCGCCGCCACGATGAAGGCAATGAATGTTACGGACAAACAGGCCATGAACGAGAAGCACGCGATCAAGATTGATACCCGAATCGATTACCTCGAATCGGAATCCGAACCGGATTCGGACCGCTACGTCTTCGCGTACACCATCACCATACGAAATCAGAGCGAGGAGGCAGCCCGTTTGCTGACGCGTCACTGGGTGATCACGGATGCGAATGGCCGGATACAAGAAGTGCACGGTGAGGGTGTTGTTGGAGAAACACCCTACATTCAGCCAGGCCATGCTTTCCGTTATACCAGTGCGGCGATGATCGAAACGCCCGTCGGAACCATGGAAGGCGAGTACCAGATGCGAACCGATTCGGGCGAACTCTTCGACGCTAAGATCCCAGCGTTCACCCTTGCCGTTCCCCGAACGCTCCACTGAAACTCTCTTCAAGATGGCCATCTACGCCATAGGCGATGTTCAGGGATGCCACGACGAGCTCTTGCGGCTAGTTGAGCACCTGGACTACGACCCAGCAAAGGATCGGCTCTGGTTCACAGGGGATCTTGTCAACCGGGGACCCAAGTCCCTCGAAACGCTGAGAACCATCAAAGCCCTGGGCAATTCGGCGATTTCTGTCCTCGGAAATCATGATCTCCACCTACTGGCGGTGGCCGAGGGCATTTCCCGAATCAAACATCAGGACACCTTTGAAGACATCCTGCGCGCTCCCGACAGGGATGAACTTCTAGGTTGGCTGAGGACTTTCCCACTCCTTCACCACGAGTCCGAATTCTATATGATCCATGCCGGGTTGCCTCCCCAATGGCGTCCAGAGGATGCAGCCAAACTGGCACCAGAGGTTGAATCGGTGCTGAGATCCTCGGATTATGTCGACTTCCTTTGGCACATGTATGGAAATGAGCCTCAGATGTGGAGCGAAGAACTGGAGGGCTTTGACCGACTCAGATTCATCACCAACTGCCTGACTCGAATCAGATTTTGCACCCCAGACGGACGCATCAATTTGATGAAAAAGGGGAGTCCGAATGGATCCACAGGCGATCTTATTCCTTGGTTCGCACATCCCGATCGCCCCAAATCCGATGCGTGGGTTGTCTATGGCCATTGGTCGACCCTGGGCTATCACCAGAGCCACCAGACCATTTGTATCGATACAGGCTGCCTCTGGGGAGGCAGCCTGACCGCAATTCGACTGGACCAGAGCCTTCAACGTTTTTCCGTGGAAAACCACGATGGACCCTATCAAAGACCGGAGTCAGCGCAATGACCTTGAACCGAAATCTTCCCCTCATTCTTGTTGTCGGGGCTCTTGCACTCCTGATTTACCGTATCCTCGGTACGCTGATTGAACCGATCGTTTGGTCCATCATTCTGAGCTTTGGAACGTGGCCCATTTACCGCAAGATCCATCGTTTGTGTCAGGAACGACCGAACCTCTCCGCAGGGATCATGGTGTTTTTGGTCGGTTGCGTCGTTATTCTCCCGCTCATCGGGGTTTCGTCAGTGATCCGCCGAGAAGGATCCGAACTCCTGCGACTCATTCCCGGATTGATTGAGCATCCCCCATCGCTGGCACGGGCGCTCCCCCATATCCCCTTTATTGGAAAAGAGCTCACCGGGCTGTTCGATCACATGGACAGCAGTGATGAATTATTGAAGAACCATCTTGCGCCTCAGGTAAAGGAACTCCTGAATCGCCTCATGAACATGCTCGGCAGCATTGGTCTCGTTTTGGGTCAAGTCGGATTTATCCTGTTCCTGATGTTTTTTCAATACCGAGATGGCGTCGAGATGCTTGAAGAGGTCAAACGGGGACTTCACAAAACTATCGGTCCCCTAGCAACCAATTATTTTGCGATTGCTGAAAGAACTGCCCGAGCCGTGCTCTATGGGATTGTCCTGACAGCCATGGTCCAAGGCAGTGTTGCAGGGATGGGCTATTGGGGCGCAGGTCTCAAAGAACCCCTGCTGCTGACGCTTGCGACCATCCTGATGGCCATGATTCCTTTTGGAGCGGTCACGATCTGGATTCCCAGCTCACTCTGGCTGTTATCTCAGGGTGAACCCCTTAATGGCCTGGGCCTTCTTGCCTGGGGTTTCTTTGTGGTCAGTTGGGTGGATAATCTGGTCAGGCCTTTTTTTATTAGCCATGCCAGCCATATCTCCTTTGCACTGATTGTATTAGGGCTCGTGGGTGGCCTGATCAGCTTCGGCTTCATCGGACTTTTTATCGGTCCGGTGATTCTTGCGATTGCCCACGCGGTCTGGCGGGAATGGCTTAAAGGGGACTCAACCGAGGTCAAGTCCCCCTCAAACGGATCAACCTAGACTTCGTCCGTGGCGTAGGTCTTCATCTGGTCGAAGTTCATGTACCGGTAGGTCTCGTTTGCCTTGGGCGCGAGGCCTGACATGAATGATGCGTATTCGGATGGGGTTGGAATTTTTCCAAGCACCGAACAAACGGAAGCCAACTCAGCTGAGGCCAAGAAGACCTGCGTGTTAGCGCCCATTCGATTGGGGAAATTACGCGTGCTGGTTGAGACCACTGTAGCACCCTCAGCGGTTCGCGCCTGGTTTCCCATGCACAAAGAACAACCAGGCACTTCCGTGCGGGCTCCCGCCTTACCAAAAATGCCGTAGAAACCCTCCGAGGTAAGTTCCGCCTGATCCATCCGGGTCGGAGGAACAATCCAGAGACGACCTGGGACCTGCTGGGAATGGCTTTCGAGAATATGGCCTGCTGCCCTGAAATGCCCAATATTGGTCATACAGGAACCTAGGAATACTTCATCGATCTTCGTCCCGGCAACCTGAGACAGCGGCTTCACATCATCCGGATCATTCGGGCAACAAAGCAGCGGTTCTCGAATCGCATCCAAATCAATTTCGATGATTTCGGCATATTCTGCATCGTGATCAGGCTCCAGCAACTCGGGCTTGGCAAGCCAGCTCTCCATGGCATCGATACGCCGCTGAATCGTTCTAGCATCCCCATACCCTTCGCGAATCATCCAGCCCAAAAGACTGATGTTGGATTTTAGGTATTCCTGAACCGGTGCTTTGTTGAGACGAACAGTGCAGGCAGCTGCTGATCTTTCTGCTGAGGCATCGGCAAGCTCAAAGGCCTGTTCGACCTTGAGATCGGGAAGGCCCTCAATCTCAAGAATCCGGCCATTAAAGACGTTTTTCTTCCCCTTCTTTTCTACCGTCAGAAGGCCGCGCTGAATAGCTGCGTAGGGAATAGCATGAACCAAGTCGCGTAGCGTAATGCCGGGCTGCATGGTGCCTTTGAAACGGACTAGAACAGATTCAGGCATATCGAGGGGCATAACACCCGTTGCCGCGGCAAACGCCACAAGTCCAGAACCTGCCGGGAAAGAGATCCCAATGGGGAAACGTGTATGAGAGTCGCCACCCGTCCCCACGGTGTCAGGCATCAACATGCGGTTCAACCAGGAGTGGATAATGCCGTCTCCGGGTCGAAGCGAGACCCCTCCTCGGTTCATGATGAAGTCGGGAAGGCTGTGATGCACCTTGACGTCGACAGGCTTAGGGTATGCTGCCGTGTGACAAAAGGACTGCATGACAAGATCGGCTGAAAAACCAAGACATGCCAAATCCTTGAGCTCATCACGCGTCATAGGTCCGGTCGTGTCTTGAGAACCGACCGTAGTCATCTTGGGCTCGCAATAAACACCCGGGCGAACACCGGGCAGCCCGCAGGCCCTGCCGACCATCTTCTGGGCCAAGGTGAAGCCCTTACCTGAATCTACACCGACCTCAGGCCGTCGAAAGACACTGGACGCGGGTAGATCGAGTGCCTTTCGTGCACGATCTGTCAGCCCTCGACCGATGATCAAGGGAATGCGTCCACCGGCCTGAACTTCGTCCAACAGGATCTCATTCCGCAGCGAAAAGCGCACTTTCTCCTCACCGCTGTCATGATTCTTAATTACACCCTGGTAGGGATAAATATCAATGACATCACCGGTCTGGAGACTGGTGACGTCGCATTCGATAGGCAGGGCTCCCGAATCCTCCATGGTGTTAAAGAAAATGGGAGCAATCTTGCCCCCGATGCAAACACCGCCGTCGCGCTTGTTCGGAACATGCGGGATATCATCACCGATGTACCACAACACCGAATTTGTCGCTGATTTCCTGGAGGAGCCGGTACCCACCACGTCACCAACAAAAGCGACCGGAAACCCCTTTTTCTTTAGTTGATCGATCTGAGATTCAGCGTGTGTGACCCCCTCACGAGGCACCTTCAGCATCGCCTTGGCATGCAGAGGAATATCTGGCCGCGACCAAGCGTCCTGGGCTGGAGAAAGATCATCCGTGTTGATCTCCCCGGGGACCTTGAACACTGTGACAGTGATACATTCGGGTACTTTGGATTTGCGAGTGAACCAGTCCGCTTCTGCCCATGAATCCAGCACGCGTTGGGCCGCGACATTTCCCGCCTGGGCCTTTTCCTCAACATCATGAAACGCATCGAATATCAGCAGGGTGCGACTTAAAGCCTCTTGGGCCTTACCTGAGAGCGCCGGGTGATCCAAAAGATCGACCAAGGGTGAGACGTTGTATCCACCCAGCATGGTGCCCAAGAGTTCGACTGCGTTTTCTGCGCTCAATATCGGTGAGTGGGCCTCCCCTTTCGCAATTGCTGCCAGAAACCCCGCCTTAACATAAGCTGCCTCATCCACACCAGCAGGGACCCGATTGGCCAGAAGATTAAGCAAATAGCCTTCTTCACCTTTAATCGGCGATTTAATCAATTCGACTAGCTGGCTGGTCCATTCAGCAGTCAGCGGCTGGGGCACCAGTCCTGAGGCTTCACGCTCAGCGACATGTTTCCGATATTCTTCAAGCATTGACATGGCATTACCTGATGGGTTGGGTCTCGGGCCTAGCCATCACTGGCCCGTTGGAGGATAGGTTCTAGAAAATAGGGGCAGAAATTATGCCAAACGCCTCGTGTCGCGACGGACCACGGCCAAATCAGAAAATCAGCGTTTGAAACGTTCCAGAAATGACGTTTGTGCCTCGAAAGGGTGCGCTGTCGCTTCGACACGAATGTACGTTCCATTGGATTGCAAAATCCAAGCGTTAACGTCGTCGCGGAGGATGGCTTCAAGGTCCTCACGGAGCCGATCCGCCAACTTCTTCTGAACCATGGGAAAGCAAACCTCAACTCGACGGAACATGTTTCTCGGGAGGAAATCCGCGCTAGAGGCAAACACCTCGGGATTGCCATCATTTTCGAAGAAATAAACGCGGCTATGTTCCAAAAACCGTCCGATAATCGAACGCACTTCAATGGTTTCTGAAATGCCAGGTATGCCGGGCCGAAGTGAGCATATGCCACGAACAATCAACTTGATTTCAACGCCGGCCATTGAGGCCTTGTAGAGCGCCTGAATCAGCAGCGGTTCAGCGACAGCATTGACCTTGATGATGATCCTCGCACGTTTGCCGGCGAGCGCATGATCGGTCTCACGCTGAATTTTCTTGATCAAGGACTGATGCAACGTAAAAGGCGCGTGCAACAGCTTATGGAATCGACCCACCTTTCCCAAACTGGTTAACTGGACCAGGACCTTCCTGACATCCTCACCGAGTTCTTGGTCTGCGGAAAGTAGCCCGTAGTCCGTGTAATGTCTTGCGGTGCTTTGATGGTAGTTGCCCGTCCCAAGATGCGTGTAATAGCGTAGTCGGTTGCCTTCACGTCGTAATATCAGAAGCATCTTTCCGTGGGTCTTGTACCCCACAATGCCATAAACCACCTGAACTCCGGCTTCCTGAAGGCGATTGGCGAGGGAGATATTGGCTCTCTCATCAAATCGTGCCCGCAGTTCGACGACCACGGTGACTTCCTTGCCTGCTTTGGCGGCCCGAATGAGGGCATCGACAATCGGTGATTCCGCACCAGTTCGATACAGTGTCTGTTTGATGGCCACAACGTGCGGGTCATCGCCCGCCTGACGAATAAGTTCGACGACTGGCGCAAAACTTTCATAAGGGTGGTGAAGGAGGATATCCCGCTTGCGAATCGCCTCAAACAGGTCATGCCCACCAGCAATTTCCAAGGGCCCACCTGCCACAAACGCAGGGTACTTGAGCTCAGCACGATCCAAAAGATCATAAACAGCTCGAAGGCGGCTGAGGTTGACCGGCCCATGCACCCGATACAAGCGATCCTCGGTGAGACCGACCTGTTCGAGAAGATAGTCGGTAATGGCTTGTGGACAGTTGTCTGCCACCTCAAGCCGAACCTCATCGCCATAATTTCGGCTGCTCAATTCACCCTCAAGGGCTCGCAGCAAGTCATCGATTTCCTCTTCATCCAGATACATCTCGCTGTTACGCGTGACTCGGAACTGATAGAGGTTTTTCACCTTCACGCCATGAAAGAGTTCACCGACAAATTCGTGGATGATGGAGGAGAGAAAAACAAAATCATGCTTGCCTGAAGCAATTCCCTCCGGGAGAGGAATAATCCGGGGCAGCGATCGGGGGGCCTGAAGGATGGCAAGATCGATCTCACGACCAAAGGCATCTTTTCCCGCGAGAGAAATGATGAAGTTCAGGCTTTTGTTCAGAATACGGGGAAAGGGATGCGCCGGATCAAGCCCGATCGGACTGAGGATCGGCAACAGGTCCTCATTGAAATATTTCTGCAACCACTCTTTCTGAGCCCGCGTCCACTCACTACGGCGAAGGAAATTCACGCCCTGGCCCATGAGTTCGGGAATCAGCACATCATTGAGCACCCGATACTGTTCTTTGACCAGCGCATGGCAACTGCGACTGATGGCTAACAAAGCTTCCTGTGGCGTCAGGTTGTCCGGCTCGGTCGCAGTGGCACCAAGTTCTGCACGCTGCAGGAGGCCGGCCGTCCTCACCTCAAAAAACTCATCCAGATTTGAACAGGAAATACAAAGGAAATTGAGCCGTTCCAATAAAGGCGTCCGAGCATCCTTCGCCTGCTCAAGAACCCGTCGATTGAACTCGATCAGACTGAGTTCTTGATTGAGGTAGAGTGAGGCATCGGCTAAGTTAACGTGCCCTTTCTCGTTGGCCGCAGGTGATTCGGTATCCTCGGGAACTCCTCCTCGCCGCTCGACACCGGCCATATGCTTGGCTGCTCTGACCATACGACTCGCCTTGGACTTCCCAAGACCGGGAATTTTCATTAGCTGATCAACATCTGCATTGGCCAGTTCTTCGACAGAGAAGATCCCTCGCTCGGCCAGAATGGATCGCGTGGTTTTACCGGTGGATTTGTTTTTCTTTCGGCTGCTCAATTTGGAACCAGAAGTTTCGGGAAAGGCGTGGTCAGTGGGATGAGTTCAATCACTCAGAGGCAACATCGTCTTCAAAATAAGACTCAAAATCAGCATAACCCTCTTCCTTTAATCTGTCTCGCGGGATGAAACGTATCGCGGCAGAATTAATGCAAAACCGCTGCCCGGTTGGCTGGGGTCCATCATCGAAAACGTGTCCTAGATGTGAGTCTGCATGACGACTTCTGACCTCCGTTCGAACTCGAAACAGGGAGTGGTCGGCCTTCGTCACGACACAATTTTTGGCGATTGGACGGGTGAAGCTCGGCCATCCAGTGCCCGAGTCAAATTTATCCTGAGAACAAAACAGCGGCTCACCGGAGACGACATCAACGTAGATGCCCGCTTCATGGTGATTCCAATAAGGATTACCGAAAGGCCGCTCTGTCCCCTCGGCTTGGGTCACTTGAAACTGCTCGTCGGTCAGAAGTTGGCGAAGCTCCTCCGGCGTAGGCTTTTTAAATGAAGAACAATCCCATGTCATATTGCTTCCTGATACTCGTGAATATTCCCTAATTTCTGTTAGGGCATTGCACCTCTTGGTGCTTGGGACCACAACTGAAGTTCCCTAGAACCACTGAGGTCATTTCACGACTCTAAGCGCCGGGCGTCCTTTAGGCTCAGGTTGTGGCGGTTCAGGCGTCGGACTCTCTTCTTCCTCATCGTCGTCAAAGACCATGCCACGCCCGTTCTCCTGAGCATAGAGCGCGAGAACAGCAACCGTTGGAATGTCGACCCGCATCGGCTGACCACCGAATCGCGCGTTGAAACAGATTCCCTCGCTGCTCATATCAAGCCCTTGGATGGCCTCTGGCCGAAGATTGAGGACGATTCGTCCATCCTCAACAAAATTGGTCGGAACGATGGTCCCAGGCACCGTCGCATTGACCAACAGGTATGGCGTAAACCGATTATCGACAATCCAGTCGTAAACGGCACGAATGAGATAGGGCTTGAGGGGCGTCATGATGGCTTAACGTCAGAAAACTAGCGCAGCCTGCGCTCGCTATCAGAATCGAAAACGCCGGATCCTCGTGGATCCGGCATCACAGTCAGTCGATGTCTTTCCAGTATTCCTTTTTAAGACGATGGAAAATCCAGGTCAGGAATAGCAAGAAGAAAATGACGTACTTGCCCAACGGAACCCGTTGGAGCAATGAAGGCTCAGACACATAGGTGAGGAAGTTGACAATGTCATTGGCAACTCCATTGAACTGACGTGGCGTTAAGTTACCTGCATGCGCCAGTTTAACCCCAGCAACTTCTGACTTGCCTCCATGCTCCTCAATTTCAGGAAGCTGTGTTCCCTGAAGTTCCCAGAGCACATTGGGCATCGCTGCATTGGGTAGCAGAACGTTATTGACCCCATAGGGTCGCTTGGGATCCTCATAGAAGGACTTGAGATAGGTGTAAACCCAATCTGCGCCACGAGAACGCACCACAAGGGAAAGGTCCGGCGGTGCAGCACCAAAGATGCCTGTCGCAACCTGAGGGTCCATTGCGGTTTCAATCACGTCGTGAATCTTGTTGTCGCCAAACAAAAGCATCTCACGCATCCGGGCTTCATTCACATGAAGATCCTTCGAAATTCTCGAATAACGCATCTGCTTAAGGCTGTGGCAGCCAAGGCAGTATTCACCGAAATACTCTGCCCCGCGAATCACGGAAAGCTGATCAAACGCATCATGGTCAGCGCTTTCAAGAGCCACGCCCGATTGGGCGCTAGCCGTAAAAGCCACAGCGGAAAAGACAAGAATGGAGAAGACCTTTTTCATTCTGTACAGCATCCCTAGTTTTTTCCGCGCAGACGAGCCAAGAGGTTGTTCAGTTGATATCGCAAGGGCGCATGCTGGAGCGCGCGAATACCTTCCTCAATCAATCGCCACTGGAATCCTTTCCGTTGAGACAGGGGAATCACCGACTCTGTGACTCGCGTCGGAACAGGTTGTGTGATTTCAACGGATGAGAAGATCGGCATCAGCAGGAAGAACGCGAAATAAATCACGGAGAATCCGCGTGCCATCATGGTGTACAACTCAGTGACGGGCTTCGTGCCCAGAACTCCCAATCCGAGGAAACTGATCACAAAGGCTGTCAAAGCAATCTTGAACAGAGGACTTCTGTAACGAATCGACTTTACAGGACAGCGATCTAGCCAAGGCAAGAGGAACAGCACGACAATGGAAGCACCCATCGCGACCACACCACCAAGTTTGCTTGGAATAGCCCGCAAGATTGAATAGAACGGCGTGAAATACCAAACCGGCTGAATATGCTCCGGTGTCTTCATCGGATCTGCCGGATCGAAATTGGGATGCTCGAGGAAAAGTCCGCCCATTTCAGGGCTATAGAACACAATCCATGCAAAGATGGTCATGAACAAGCCCGCTACATAAAGATCTTTGACCGTGTAGTAAGGATGGAAAGGGATACCATCCTTCGGAATACCCACGAGATCACGGTTCTTCTTGATTTCGATGCCGTCCGGGTTGTTTGAACCGACTGTTCTTAGCGCCGCCAAGTGCAAAACCACAAGACCGAGGATGGCCAGAGGAATTGCGATCACATGCAATGAGAAGAAACGATTCAAGGTCGCATCCGCGATCACATAGTCGCCTCGGATCCAAGTGGCCAAATCCTCACCTACCACCGGAATCGCACCGAACAGAGAAATAATGACCTGAGCGCCCCAATAAGACATCTGTCCCCAAGGCAACAGATAGCCCATAAAGGCCTCACCCATGAGCAGCACAAAGATCACCATGCCGAAAAGCCAAAGTAGTTCACGCGGTTTTTTGAATGACCCGTAAAAAAGGCCTCTGAACATGTGCATGTAGATGACGACAAAGAATAACGATGCGCCGGTCGAATGCAGGTAGCGAATCAGCCATCCCCAGTCGACATCACGCATGATGTACTCGACTGAATCGAATGCCTGCTTGGCATCCGGCTTGTAGTGCATGGCCAGAATAATTCCGGTTGCAATCTGGTTCACCAAGACCAGAAGGGCCAGCGACCCGAAGAAATAGAGGAAATTAAAATTCTTTGGCGCGTAGTACTTGAGGAGTTGATCCTCAAGGAACTGCCCGACTGGCAGACGCTCCTCCAGCCATTCCCGGAACGCATCACCTCGACGATTCATTACGCTTTCTCCCCTTCAAGGCCGACTACGATCCGATTCTCACTGGCAAAGTAATAAGGCGGAATTTCCAGATTCACAGGAGCCGGAACCCCCTTATAAACGCGACCGGCGAGATCAAATTTCGACCCATGACAGGGGCAGAAGAATCCACCTTTCCAATCGGGGCCAAGGTCAGCGGGCGCGACTTCAGGACGAAACACCGGCGAGCATCCCAGATGAGTGCAAACGCCCACGGCCACAAAAATTTCCGGCCGAATCGAACGCGCATCGTTCTTACTTGAGATCGGTTGCTCCGATTGATCAGAGCGCGGATCCAGAACCTCTCCATCCAGCTCAGGAATGGTCTGCAGCGCCTCGGGGGTCCGCTTAAGCACCCACACGGGTTTACCACGCCAGAGCACCACAATACGCTGGCCTGGCTCTAGTTTTTCGATATCTACCTCAACGGGGGCCCCAAGGGCTTCGGCTTTGGCGCTAGGCTTCATCGAAGACAAAAACGGTACAGCCAAAAAGCCTGTACCAACAGCACCGACCGCGCCAGCGGCCTGAGTCAGAAATCGGCGTTTTTCGTTGTCCACGCCACTCATCATGCAGATACTCCGTTGCAGGTACCGACCAATCGGCTGGGTGACGTTCCTTGAATGGAGGCAACCCGATTGATCCTTAATTGAAACACTGTGTTTCCGTGAATCTTCAGCCGGGAATTTTGTGTGATTCAGGCCGATGGGTCAAGAAAAACCCTCTGGGTTTGAGGGTGTATCCGAGCAAAACTAACCCAAACAGAAGCCTGCTCAAGCAAGTATCAAGCGAAAGGCCTCAAGGAATCGGTCGTTTTCCTCTGGAGTACCAATCGTGATGCGCAGGCAGCCTTTCAATGCACCGCCCTGAGGATCCAGATTTTTAATCAGCACGCCACGGGACTTCAGTTGTTCAAACACGATCCCGGCCGAGTGATCTTCAAGCCTCAAAAGCACAAAGTTCGTACTGGACTCGTAGACATGGATCCCATGGATTTCGCGCAGAAGCTGCATCACACGCGTTCGCTCCAAGAGAATGGCGGCCACCTGCCGGCCGAGAACATCCTGCCGAGAAAGCGCATATAAGGCCGATTTCTGGGTCAACACGTTGATGTTGTAAGGTAACCTTAGCTTCTCAAGCTCTCCAATCCAGGACGGCGCGCCCGCCAGAAAACCCAGTCGGAGCCCAGCTAGCCCCAACTTGGAGAGGGTACGCATCACCAGTAACTGAGGAAATCGGGCTAGCGATCCCATGTAACTGGACGATGCATAAGGCGCATAGGCCTCGTCAACTACAACAAGTCCCCGAGATGTTTTGAGGATGATCTCTATGGCCTGTTGATCAAAAAGATTCGCGGTCGGATTATTCGGATAGGCGAGAAAGATCAACGCGGGATCGTGTTCAACTACAGCCTCTGTGAACGCAGCAAGTTCAAGTGAGAAGTCGACCGGATTCAGCGGTACGCCAACAAAGTTAAGACCCAAACTGTTTGCGATCTGCCGGTACATCACGAAGGTAGGCTCCGGTGCCATCACCGTGGATCCCGGATTTAAAGCCATGAGAAGGATCTGAATAATCTCATCAGACCCATTCCCAAGGAGAAGATCACAATCTGAGGGCACATCATTGGCGGCCTTCAAGGCAGCTTTCAATTCCTCACATGCGGGATCAGGATAGCGATTCGGAGAAGCGCCACGCAGGATTTCGAGCCACTCGCCCACCATGGAATCCGGCCAATCGTAGGGATTTTCCATAGCATCCAGTTTGACGAAGCCCTTTGAATCAGGGACATGATAGGCCTTGAGCGCCCTAACCTCAGGCCGCACGAGGCGGGTAATACTGTCCATAGGATCAGTTGCTCTTATCCAGAAGACGAAATTCAGCAGATCGCGCGTGCGCATCAAGGCCTTCGCCCCGAGCCAAAACCGACGCAATACCGGCTAATTTATCTGCGCCAAGTGCAGAGCAGTAAATGATGCTTGAGCGTTTCTGGAAGTCGTATACACCCAAGGGGGATGAAAAACGGGCTGTTCCAGAGGTTGGAAGGACGTGATTAGGACCAGCGCAGTAATCGCCCAGAGCCTCTGCCGTGTAACGCCCCATAAAAATGGCTCCAGCGTTCCTGATCAGCGCTAACAGACTTTCAGGCTCAGAAACGGATAACTCCAGATGCTCTGGGGCAATTCGGTTGGCAACCTCTGCTGCCGCCGTAAGATCAGGAACGAGAATCATGGCTCCCCTGCCCCTCAAGGAGGCACGGATGACCTCTTGCCGGTCCATCGTGGGGAGAAGCTTTTGCATACTAGCCTTGACCGCATCCAGATGGCTCTCGTCGGTCGAGATTAGAATAGCCTGCGCATCCTCGTCATGCTCTGCCTGAGAGAACAAGTCCATTGCAATCCAGTCTGGATTGGTCTTGCCGTCAGAAATCACCAAGATTTCCGACGGACCAGCAACCATATCAATTCCGACTTCGCCAAAAACAAGCTTCTTGGCCGTTGCAACATAAATGTTGCCAGGCCCAACAATCTTATCGACCCGGGGTACCGATGCGGTCCCAAAGGCAAGAGCCGCTATTGCCTGAGCGCCACCAATGCGAATGCATCGATTGACCCCGGCCAGATGGGCTGCTGCAAGAACTAAAGGATTGGTTTCACCATTCGGCGTAGGCGACACCATGATAATTTCAGGCACACCTGCAACATGCGCAGGAATGGCGTTCATCAGGACAGACGAGGGATACGCCGCTTTACCGCCTGGAACATAAATGCCTACCCGATCGAGCGGCGTAACTTTTTGTCCCAGCAGCGTCTCGTCGGTTTCCTTAAAGCGCCACGACTCCAGCTTCTGACGTTCTGCATAGGCACGAATCCGGGCCGCAGCCTTTTCAAGCGCCGTTGCAGTCTCCTTCGGAAGAGATTCCCAAGCCGCAGCCAGCGCCTCGGGTCCTATTTCGAGATCCTCAACCCGCTCGGCTGGGAATCGATCAAACTGGCGAGTGTACTCAAGAAGAGCTCCATCCCCTTGCTTCCTGACGTGGTCCAGAATGGATACAACGCGTTGATGAATTTCAGCGTCGGTTGAAGAATCAAATGCGAGAACGTTCTGAAGCTGCGCTTCAAAATTCTCCTGACGGCTATCGAGTCGCTTGATTTCCAGAGTATCAGTCATGGGGACTTGGCCAGTGCGGTTCTGATTTCATCAATGAAGCCGGTCACTTCGGCGTGTTTCATTTTCATGGCAGCTTTGTTTACGATCAAACGGCTGCTGACCTCCATGATCAACTCGAGGGGCTCCAGCCCATTCGCCTGAAGTGTCTTACCGGTATCGACGACATCCACGATGCAATCGGCAAGCCCAACCAAAGGCGCCAACTCCATGGATCCATAAAGCTTGATAATTTCTGCCTGAATCCCACGATTGGCAAAAAACCGATGCGCGGTTTTGACATATTTGGTTGCCACTCTCGGCCGCTCACCCGCCCGGAACGTCAAACCTTTTCTGCCCGCCGTCATGAGGCGACAACTGGCAATGCCCAGGTCCAGCGGCTCGTATAAACCCTCGGTTTCATACTCTGCCAACACATCTTTACCGGCAATCCCAAGATCAGCCGCACCATACTCAACATAGGTCGGCACATCACTCGCGCGGATGATCAGAAACTGAAGACCTTCCCGATTGGAGGGGAGAATGAGTTTTCGACTCTTACCAGGATCAACCGTTGGCTCAATGCCAATCCTCGACAAAAGTTCAATTGCTTCGTCGTAAATTCGGCCTTTCGAAAGGGCAAGTGTCAGCACGCTATCCTCCGGCTTCCTAACTATTGCGGGACTCGACGTATTTCAGCGCCAAGCTGGGCCAGCTTTTCCTCAATACACTCATAACCACGATCAATGTGATAGATGCGATCTACCACGGTCTGACCCTCAGCAACCAGCGCTGCCAGAACTAGACTGGCCGAGGCCCTGAGATCAGTCGCCATGACCGGCGCCCCATTCAGTGCCGATTTTCCCCGGATAATGGCTGTATTGGATTCGACCGTAATGTCAGCGCCCATTCGCTGCATTTCCTGCACATGCATGAAACGGTTTTCAAAGATGGTTTCAGTAATCACACCAACGCCATCCGCGATAGAGTTCAGCGCCATGAATTGTGCTTGCATGTCGGTGGGGAACGCAGGATATGGCGCCGTTCTCAGGGAGACAGCACGAGGCCGAATCCCTGTCATATCCAGGTCAATCGTATCTTCTGTCGTCGTGATCTGGGCACCAGCCTCGCGAAGCTTCTGAAGCACGGCATCCATAATGTCCGGACGAACATCTTTGAGCTTCACCTTACCGCGCGTCATCGCTGCAGCCACAAGGTATGTTCCTGCCTCGATTCGGTCGGGCATCACGCGATAGGTCTGACCTTGCGCTGAGAGATTTTCAACACCCTCGATTTCAAGAATGTCGGTACCCGCACCATAAACCTTAGCGCCCATCATATTGAGGAACTTGGCCAAATCGACCACCTCAGGTTCACGAGCAGCGTTTTCGATGATGGTTGTCCCTTCCGCAAGTGCTGCCGCCATCATCAGATTTTCGGTACCAGTCACGGTCACCAGATCAAGAACCAGCCGACACCCTTTAAGTCTTTTGGCACTGGCGTGGATATAACCATTCTTTACGTTGATTTCGGCTCCCATCTGAGCCAATCCCTGAAGATGCAGATTGACCGGGCGGCCACCGATAGCGCAGCCCCCAGGCAAAGAGACTTCAGCACGACCATACCGCGATAGCAAAGGACCGAGCACCAATATGGAGGCCCGCATGGTTTTGACAAGGTCATAAGGCGCCAAGAAACTTTTGATCGGTGTCGGGTCTACCTCGACATTCATCTTTTCGTCCACGGTCAGGCTTACACCCATCCGACCCAGAAGTTCCAGTGTCGTCGTGATATCGAGTAGATGGGGAACATTACCAACCGTCACCGGGCTATCGGACAACAAGGTTGCTGCAAGAATCGGCAGAGCGGCATTTTTCGCACCTGAGATGCGAAGCTCCCCATTCAAGGTATTGCCACCGGTAATCATCAACTTGTCCATCAGAAACTCTCTTGATTCAGATTCAGGGACCGCTTCAGTCCACAGGTAGCATTCCGAAAACCCCGGTCACTCGCATGATGGACTCCAGGGTTTTCGGCATATTTGTATAGCGAAGTTCACAACGCGCTCTGGCCGCCAATCGCTGCCATTCGATCAGAAGCCCAACGCCCGCGCTATCTGCACGAGTTACGCCAGAAAGATCAAACTGGAGCGGCGTATAAGCTGCGTCAATGATACTCGCCGCCTCCCTAATCGCCAGGCCAGATGTCCCAAAGGTCATCTCTCCGGACAAAAGAAAACTGCCGGACCGTCCATGCGGATCAAACCGCAGAGGACTTGGTATCGCCGCTTTCGCCTCAATGCCCTTTTTTCTTTGTAGCAGCATGGTCAACATGAGAGTTCGAGTGATGAACGGCAACTGAAGAAGAAGACCGTTTCACAGCAGAGGCCTTATGCTTTGACTGGGCCGACCTTGATTTGGTTTGTTGTGGCGCCTCGGCCTCAGGCTTTGGGGCAGCCAAAGGGACCTGATCGACAGCCGGTTCTTGCGCGACAGGAACCGAAGGGGTCGTTTGCGGCGCTGGGGCTGATTTCGTTGGTGATGCACTGAGCTGAGAGGAAGCTAAAGGAATATCGCGACCGGTCTTTTTGGGTTCCGTCTTCCCTTCCTCTGCCTTGTTGAAC
This sequence comes from Pseudomonadota bacterium, assembly GCA_041158345.1. Lineage (GTDB taxonomy): Bacteria > Pseudomonadota > Gammaproteobacteria > Methylococcales > Methylococcaceae > UBA6136. The sequence goes on from JBEBBO010000122.1 coordinate 18,144, forward strand.
ATCAGCTTGCTGATCAACTGCTCGAGAATCACTGCAGATTGGGTCAGCTCAATCTCATCCCCATCCTTAAGAAAATCATCGGAACCGCCCGCTGATAGACCAATATACTGCTCACCCAAGAGGCCGGCCGTCAGAATACTGGCACTGGTGTCCTCAGGAAGCTGCTTATAAGCAGGATCCATTCGCATCTCGACCAACGCTTCGTAACGTGAAGCGTCAAATGTGATTTTTTCCACCCGACCCAGCGTGACCCCTGCCATCGAGACTGGCGCACGTACCTTCAGTCCGCCGACATTGCCAAAGTGCGCCTTAAGGACATAGCTGCCGCGGCTGGACTTGAAGTCACCGAGGTTACTCACCTGCATCGATACGAAGAAAAGTGCGACCAGGCCCAAAGCCACGAAGGCACCTACCCAAATTTCCGTTGTCCTTGTGACCTGCATGGATCAATCCCCAAACATCAGCGCTGTAAGTACAAAGTCAGAACCCAAAACTGCAAAAGCGGAGTAAACAACCGAGCGGGTTGTCGCCCGACTCACGCCCTCGGCTGTGGGAATCGCGTCATATCCCTCGAAGACGGCGATCCCCGTAACGACCGCGCCAAACACAATGCTTTTGATAAAGCCGTTGACACTGTCATCCCAAAAATCGATCTGGGATTGCATCTGCGACCAGAACGGTCCCTGATCAACCCCTAAAAGCCCGACACCGACAAAATATCCCCCCAAGACACCAATCGCTGTAAATAAGCCGGCCAGGAGTGGCATGGAAATCGTGCCGGCAAAAAGCCGTGGCGCAATGATTCGTTTAACGGGGTCCACCGCCATCATCTCCATTCCGGAGAGCTGTTCCGTTGCCTTCATGAGACCAATCTCTGCGGTCAATGCAGACCCCGCGCGGCCAGCAAAAAGGAGCGCGGTCACAACTGGGCCTAACTCCCTAACCAGCGATGCAGCCACCATCACACCGAGAGACTCCTCAGCCCCAAAGTCGGATAGGACATTGAAGCCCTGTAAGGCGAGCACCATTCCAACAAAAAGGCCGGAAATGGAAATTAAAAGGATGCTGAGAACACCCACCGAGTACATTTGCGCGAAAAGGAGTCCCGGCCGACGAAGAAGGTCGGTCAGCCCCGAAAGGGCGTGGACAATGAAAACCATGGCGCGGCCCAGCTTCCCAATGCCTTTAAGAGTCTCCTGACCCAACTTTTGAATTACATTAACCATCGTGCGGGGCTTCAATGCCGCTGATTGAGGTCTATTCGGCCGAGAAGATCCACTCGGTAATCCTCAGCGGGATAGTGAAAAGGAACTGGGCCATCCGGGGCACCCTCAATAAACTGCCGGATCCATGTCGAATCTGATTCTGCAATTTGCTCCTTGCTGCCCTGACCAACTACCTTGCCTGCCGATATGATGCAGACATGATCCGCAATCTCCATGGTCTCCTTTACGTCATGAGAGACGACAATGCTGGTGAGACCCAACTCCTTGTTTAGGTCATGAATCAACTTGACAAGGACACCCATGGATATCGGATCTTGCCCCGTGAAAGGTTCGTCATACATCAGCATCGTCGGATCCAGTGCAATTGCACGGGCCAACGCAACACGGCGCGCCATGCCACCGGAGAGTTCTGAGGGCTTGAGGCTTCTGGCACCGCGAAGGCCAACAGCCTCCAACTTCATCAGTACCAGGGTCCGAATCATCGACTCAGGAAGCTTCGTGTGCTCCCTTAAGGGAAACGCCACGTTGTCAAAGACATTGAGATCGGTCAGCAGGGCACCGCTCTGAAAAAGCATGCCCATCTGCTTTCGAAGGTCATAAAGATCATCCAGCCCAAGGGCGTGGATATTTAGACCGTCGTAGTGAATAGTGCCTCGATCCGGTCTGAGCTGCCCACCAATCAACTTCAGCAACGTGGTCTTGCCGGTGCCACTTGGGCCCATGATCGCCGTCACTTTTCCGCGCGGAATGTCGAGACTCACGCCATCAAAGATCTTTCGCTGTCCCCAGCTGTAGCTTAGGTCACGGATTGAGACCAGGGCGTCATCGTGGGGTTGGGTCGGCTGCATGGTCTCGAGAAGGGATTGAGAGTGGACAGAAAGGCGTCCATAGCCTTCTTATTCTGGCTTTCGACAAGACTTCAGTCAACTTCGGGCATTCGATGTACATTCGGCGTTCAGGAACAGAACGCGATCACGAGGCCCTCAAAGCAAGCGAAAAAAGGGGCATTCGGAGGATTTTCCGGCTTGAATTGCCTGGGCATGACTTCGGAGAAAGCCAAAGCAAAAAGGCTGATGCTTTGGGACGAAAAAGAACTCTGTTAAAATGGGGGTTTTTCCCACACGCCCCCACGGAGCCTCGGATGTCAAAAAAACTCCTCGATATCGTCAAGCCTGGTGTTGCAACCGGCGCTGCAGTCCAGGAAATCTTTGCGCATGCTCGCGCAAACAAGTTTGCTCTTCCCGCCGTTAACGTCATCAGCACCGACTCCATCAATTCTGTTCTCGAGTCTGCTGCTAAGGCACGCTCGGCAGTGATTGTTCAGGTCTCCAATGGCGGCGCGCAGTTTTTTGCCGGCAAGGGCGTCAAGCTCGAAGGGCAGCAGGCGCAAATCCTCGGCTCTATTTCAGCGGCCCGTCATGTTCATCTGATGGCTGAACATTATGGTGTGCCGGTCATCATGCACACCGACCATTGCGCAAAGAAGCTTCTGCCCTGGATCGATGGCCTTTTGGATGCGGGTGAAAAGCACTTCGAACAGACGGGTAAGCCCCTTTTCAGTTCACACATGCTGGATCTCTCTGAAGAATCGCTTCAGGAAAATATCGAAATTTCTGCCAAGTATCTGGCTCGCATGGCCAAGCTGGGCATGACTCTTGAAATCGAGTTGGGCTGCACCGGCGGCGAAGAAGACGGCGTCGATAACTCTGGCATGGATCACTCAGAGCTCTACACCCAGCCTGAAGACGTGGGCTATGCTTATGAGCACCTGTCAAAGATCAGCAAGAACTTCACGATTGCGGCCTCTTTCGGGAACGTACACGGCGTTTACTCTCCGGGCAACGTCAAGCTGACCCCCCAAATCCTGCTCAATTCCCAGAAGTACGTTTCCGAGAAGTTCGGCCTCCCGGCCAACTCTCTGGACTTCGTCTTCCACGGTGGATCAGGTTCTACGCCGGAAGAAATCACTGAAGCCGTCAGCTATGGCGTCATCAAGATGAACATCGATACCGATACCCAGTGGGCTTATTGGGACGGAGTTCGCCAGTTCTACATCAAGAACGAAGGCTACCTGCAAGGCCAGATCGGCAACCCCGAAGGTGCCGACAAGCCGAACAAGAAGTTCTATGACCCGCGCGTCTGGATTCGCTCTGCACAGACCAGCATGGCTGATCGTCTTCAGCTCGCATTCAAGGAACTGAATGCTGTCGATACGCTGTAAGCCCTAGGCTGCGATCACAAAAAAACCGGGGAGGATCCCAGATCCTCCCCGGTTTTTTTATGCCGACGCGCCTGCAAGGACGCCGCGATCCTGAAACGTCAGACGCCGATACTGTTCAGAACCTGAAGAAACTCGGCCACGACCGCTGTAGCTGTCGGGTGCTCGACTTCAAACCGTCCGACGGTTTCCTTGACCTCATCGACCAGTTGCAAGTGCTGACCATCGGTGCCAGCCTCAAAGCGGTTTTCAAGCTTTTCCAACAAACCCTCGAGTTTGTTCCTCAGTTCAGGATGCCCCTGCTCCAACTTTTCAACTTCTGTACGAAGCTTGAAGAGTGCTTCGCTCACTTCTTTTTCTGCCATATTGTTCTCCTTGAACCCGATTCTCAAAGTCCAGCCAGACGACGTTTCATGAATTCAGGCGTAGCAAAGGCCGCCTTATGAACATCTTCGTTGTAGTAACGCGACTCAAAGGAACGAGCCCCTGCGTCAGTTTCTCTGAATCCTGAGAGGTCGCCCATGGACGCCATGGTCCCACTCCACCAGCCCGAGGGATAGAGGCACTGGGGGAAATAAAACGTCTGGGTATTCAAAAATCCAGCCGTTCGCATCGTCGAGTGCATATCAAGGATGAGATCCTCGTGAAACAACGGCGATTCGCTCTGCTGAACTAGGATTCCCGTCTTTCCGAGGCAACGAATGCATTCACGATAAAAGGATTCGTTGAATAGTCCCTCAGCGGGTCCCACAGGATCGGTACTATCGACAATGATGACATCGACGCTTCCATCCGGAGCATCCTTCACCCACTGGATCCCGTCAATAAAGAGGAGCTGGGCGCGAGGATCGTTATTGGAGGCGCAAAGATCCGGAAAATATTTTTCTGCAAGTCTCGTGACCTGCTCGTCGATTTCTATCTGAATCGCCTCTTCCACTCCTGGATGGCGCAAAACCTCCTTGAGGCTCCCACAATCACCTCCACCGATCACCCAAACGCGTTTGGGATTTGGGTGCGTGTACAGAACCGGATGCGTCATCATCTCATGGTAGAGATAGTTGTCACGGTCAGAAACCATTGTGCAACCATCGATGATCATCAACTTTCCGAACCATTCCGTATCGAACATCTCGATTTTTTGGAAAGGCGATTGCACTTCTTCGAGCTTTGACTTGACCTTGATCGAAAAGGCGCTGCCATGCTTGGGGTAGATCTCAGTAAACCAACCGGGGGACCCGATCATTCAATAATCCTCTCATGGAAAAGGCGTTGGATTTTCCACATAATTGCGGTCTGATGGACTCCTCCCCTGCCCAACGAAAGGGGATTCATTTCCTGTTTCATCGGTCTGCCATGGCAAACCTCTCACAGAACAGCAACCGAAAGACTCGGGCTGCAGCTGAGGTGGTCACGGATTTGGGAGATTCGTTGATCGGGTAATTATAACGCTATCCCCCTTGTTTCAATTGAAGGGGTTATTAGCGCAATTGAGCAAGGAATTATTTTGATGCCCTCGAACTGGAGTACGGCCCTTTCCCGCGAAGTCTACGCGATCGAGCATTGGGGAGAAGGCTATTTCGACATCAACGACGATGGACAAGTCATCGTCACGCCGTCAAGAAATCCCGATCATGGCAAAGTGGTATTGCCTGAAATCGTCGACGCGATACGTCGGGAAGGACTGACATTGCCCGTGTTGGTTCGATTCACGGACGTTCTCAAAGATAGAGTCGCAAGACTGACTGAGGCGTTTGCCAAAGCGCGAGAGGAACACGAGTACCAGGGCGGGTACACACCGGTCTATCCCATCAAGGTCAACCAGCAACGCGGCGTCATCGACGCACTGCTCGATAACGGCCGCTATCCAGTTGGACTTGAAGCCGGAAGTAAATCTGAACTTCTGGCTATCCTTGCTCTTTCGGACGCCGGAACAGTCATTTGCAACGGGTACAAGGATCGCTCATACATCAGGCTTGCTCTAATTGGCCGCTCCCTTGGCCTCAATATCTTCATCGTCGTCGAAAAACTCTCCGAACTGAGCGTCGTTCTGTCTGAGGCCGCGAATTTGAACATTGAGCCACAGCTTGGCGTTCGAATTCGATTGTCCAGCATCAGCGCAGGCAAATGGCAAAACAGCGGTGGAGAAAAGTCCAAGTTTGGCCTGCATAGCGGAGAGATCCTGAGATTCATCACCTTACTCAAGGAGGCAGGAAAGCTTGAGTGGCTCAAGCTCATGCATTTTCATATGGGATCGCAAGTCGCGGATATCGGAGACATCAAGACCGCTTTGCGCGAGGCTGCCCGCTATTATCAAGAACTTCGTGAACTTGGCGCTGAAATCGAGGTGGCTGACGTCGGCGGCGGACTGGGAATCGATTACGAGGGCACCCGCTCGACCAGTGACTGCTCCCTCAACTACAGTATCGACGAGTACGCCCATTCCATCGTCAGGGCTTTCAGTGAAATCTGCGAGGAATTTGAGCTCCCACACCCCGATCTGGTAACGGAATCAGGGCGCGCCATTAGCGCACACCATGCGGTCCTGATCACCAATATCACGGACATAGAATCGGTACCGAATGATCCGACTCCACCAGAACAGACCCGTGTCAAACCCTTGGCAGATCTAGCCGATTGTCTCGAACGCCTCAAAGAAGAGTCCGTCGTCGGCGTCTACCATGACGCCCAATTCGACATTGCCGAAGCTAGGGCTATGTTTGTTCAGGGAAAAATCTGCCTGAATGAACTTGCCGAAGCTGAGCGTCTCAACGCCGCGATCGCCCACGAGGTCCAGCGTCGTCTCGATAGCCGACTACGGGCCCACCGAGAACTGTTGGATGATCTCAATGAGCGATTAGCCGATAAGGTTTTTTGTAATTTTTCCCTGTTTCAATCTCTGCCAGATGCGTGGGCCATCGGACAAATCTTTCCGGTCATGCCCCTCCAGAGACTGAATGAAGAGCCCACACGTCGTTGTATCGTGCAGGATCTGACCTGCGATTCTGACGGAATGATCGAGCAGTACATCGACCAACAAAGCCTTGAACCGACACTCAGACTCCATCAGGCACGGTCCGGAGAAAGCTATTTGATCGGTTTTTTCCTAGTCGGCGCTTATCAGGAAATTCTTGGAGACATGCACAATCTTTTTGGCGATACCCACGCGGTGAACATTTCCCTGAATAGCCAAGGTCAATACGCAATGATGGATCCTACCCATGGGGATGGTGCCGATGACATGCTTCGTTATGTGCACATTGATCCCTCGGAACTTGAGCGGGCGTATCGGAAAAAGTTGGTGGACGCTGACCTTTCAGCCGAGAGAAAAAAGCTTTTTGAGACAGAACTGATGGCAGGCCTAAGTGCTTACACCTATCTTGAAGAGTAACTGAGACCACGTATGCATCCAATCCCCCAACTCAGAGCCGGTTTCTTGGGGCTGGGCGCCATGGGTGCGCCGATGGCCCATCACCTCCATCGGGCAGGCTTTTTGAAAGGGGTTTACAACCGAACTTGGGCGAAAGCCGCCTCTTTCGTTGAGGATCACCCGGGGATTCTTGTTGCAGGATCTCCTGAGGCTCTGGCAGCAGCTGTGGATGTCATTTTTCTGTGCGTTTCAGCTGACAGCGATGTCCTTGAGCAAGTTCAAGCCATGGCACCCACTATCCGGGCAGGTCACATTGTTATTGACTGCTCCACTGTCAGTCGGGATACCGCCATCGAGGCCTCAAATCTTCTGAAGGGCCTTGGTGCAGATTTTTTTGATGCGCCAGTTACCGGAGGCGTTGAGGGGGCTCGCAATGGCGTCCTTTCTGTCATGCTGGGAGGAAACCCGGCCCATCTTCCCGATATAGAGCCCCTCCTCGCGACGTTTTCCAGTCGGCAGATCCATATGGGTGACGTAGGATCCGGCCAGGCTGCCAAAGCGGTCAACCAAGTGATGTGCGCAGGAATCAACGAGGCCGTGACCGAGGCTCTGGCCTTCGGTGTTGGTTTGGGTCTTGATATTGAAAAGGTCATGGATGCAATTCGCGGTGGCGCTGCAGGCAACTGGTTCTTGGATAAACGCGGTTCCTCGATGACACAGGGAAGGTTTGATCCCGGTTTCAAACTTGAACTCCATCAGAAAGACCTAAAGATTTGCCTTCTGATGGGTGATGACATCCATCAGAACCTTCCACTGGCAAGAACCACCTCGAAGCATTACGCCGCACTCATGGATCAAGGACATGGGGCAGAAGATATCTCGGCGCTATACCGCCTTAAGAGACCCAGCGCTTGAAACCACCTCAAATCAGGCCATCCATGCAAGAGGGTGATATCGCCCTTTTCTCGCTCTCTGGCGATTGGTGCATTGACGCAGCGCTCCCCAGCCTAGATGACATTTCGACTTTTCTCATTCGGGAAAGACCGAAGCGCGTAAAACTTGTCGCAAATGAACTGGGATCCTGGGATAGCGCCTTGCTGACTTACCTAATTCGTCTTGGCGAACTCCTGGACGAGCGCGGAATCCAGCGGGACGAAGCTGCGCTCCCCAAGGGCGTACTTGGAATGATTGCCCTGTCCAAGGCCGTCCCAGAACGACAGGATGCGCTGAGAGACCAGGCAACAAATGACTTTCTGACATTGGTTGGCAATCATGCCGTTTGGCTACACAACGACTTTTTCAGACTGGCTGACTTCATTGGGGAAATCTGCATTGCCGCGGGGCGTTTGTTCCGCGGCAAAAGTCGAATGCGTTGGTCAGATGTGATGAGCCAGCTTCAGGAGTGCGGGCCGAATGCCCTACCCATCATCAGCCTGATTGGCATTCTGATGGGCATGATCCTCGCTTTTGTCGGCGCTGTTCAACTGAAGGTTTTTGGTGCTCAACTCCTGATTGCAGATCTTGTGGGTCTTGGAATGGCTCGTGAAATGGGTGCCATGATGACAGCCATTTTGATGGCAGGACGGACTGGATCTGCATTTGCTGCCGAGCTGGGTTCGATGACGGTCAACGATGAAATTGATGCGTTGAAAACGAGTGGCTTCTCGCCTATCGAGTTTCTGGTGCTGCCGCGAATCATTGCCATGTTCCTGACCATCCCTTTTCTATGCCTGTTTGCCGACGTTTTGGGGATTTTTGGCGGCTCTATCGTTTCTGCTGCCCTCTTTGATGTCTCCATCCCCGAATATCTACAACAACTCAACGTTCGGATGCGCCCTATCGATTTTGAAGTGGGCATCAGCAAATGTGCCGTATTTGGCATTCTCGTTGCGGTTGCTGGTTGCTTTCGTGGACTTCAGTGTGAAAGGAACGCCGCCTCCGTGGGGTTAGCCACAACCTCGGCAGTCGTGACTGGCATTGTCTTCATTGTGATCTCTGACGCCGTCATGACCATGATGATCACCGCACTAGATCTTCTGAAACGATGACTCACTCAATGCCCAAATCACCGACGCCAGACTGCGGCTACAACGAAGCCGTTCATATTGAGGTCAACAACCTCACGATGGCCTACGATGGATTCGTGGTTCAAAAAGAGATGAGTTTCAAGGTTTGTCGGGGCGAAATTTTCATCATCATGGGGCCGAGTGGCTGTGGCAAAAGCACACTACTCAGGCACTTGATAGGCATCAAAGCCCCCAGTAGCGGGTCCGTTCGATTTGACGGACTTGACCTTTGGGGCGTGAACGACGAAACAAGGCACGATCTTCTGCTGAGAATGGGCATCCTTTATCAAAGCGGTGCACTCTGGAGCTCGATGACTTTGGCAGAAAACATCGCCCTCCCCCTCAGCGCCCATACACGTTTATCTCGAAAGGAAGTGATGGAGCTGGTTTCCTTCAAGCTCTCTCTAGTCGGTTTATCCGGCTTTGAGGATTACTATCCGGCAGAAATTAGCGGGGGAATGCAAAAACGGGCGGCCTTGGCCCGAGCCATTGCCCTTGATCCTGAAATTCTATTCTTCGACGAGCCGTCCTCCGGCCTTGACCCCATCAGCGCAGGACGCCTGGATGAATTGATCGTCCATCTTACGGAAAGTCTCGGGAGTACTGCTGTGGTCGTGACCCATGACCTTGCCAGCATCCTTGAAATTGGGACCAATTCGATCTACCTCGATATTGAGACAAAAACCATTCTTGCAGAAGGCCCCCCTGGGGACCTTCTTGAAATTTCATCAAGCCAAAATGTTCGGGATTTCTTGAGCCGGGGACGAAGCCCGGAGCCCAGAGAATACCTGTCGAATGGAAAGCAGCCATGAAGAGCGTTTCGCACCCAAGGCTAATCGGCCTTTTTGTCCTTCTAGGACTAGCCCTGTGGACCGTGATCATCATCATGTGGGGAAGTGGAAGCTATTTCAGCTCACTGCCTCGTTATGTCATCTATTTTGAAGGGTCCGTCAACGGTCTAGCCCCTGGTTCGGTGGTCCGACTCAAGGGCGTTACGATTGGCAAGGTCCTTCAGGTCAAGGTCAGCTACAACCCAGAGTTAAATCAACTCCTGACCCCCGTCATCGCAGAGATGGATTTTGCAAAAATCGTTGAACCCCACTCAAAACAAACTCCTCCACCGGACCTAGCGACCCTGATACAACACGGCCTTCGAGCTCGACTCGGCGTGCAAAGCTTGGTCACTAACCAACTATTCGTCGATCTTGAATTTTTGCCCAACTCCAGCCCACATGCCGTTGGGGCGCTCAATGCGGAGCATGCTGAGATTCCCACCGTGACATCAACAAAGGAAGAATTGGAAAAAACCTTGGAGCATACGGCAAAGGAAGTGCGTGACCTTCCTCTTCGGGAAACACTGGAAATGGCCCTTCAAGTCTTGCGTGATACCGATCGCTTGATTGCAAAACCTGAAACCAGTGCAAGTATCGACCGTCTGAACGACAGCTTAACCGAGTTAAAGCAGCTCATAAGACATCTCGATACGGTAGCTCAGGATGGCAACGTGATGATTAAACAGCTGAATGGACAACTTCCACCACTGGTCTCTTCCGCCACGGAAACCATGAAACAGGCTAAATCCAGCTTGGCCTCCATCGGTGATCTAACCCAATCTGATTCCGAACTTGGACAGGCTTTGCATGATGTATCAGAGGCCGCAAGGGCAATAAGACGTCTGGCGGACACCCTGGAACGCCAGCCCGATGCCGTCCTCTATGGCAGAAAAACGATCGAACAGAAGTAGGATTTTCCCGAAAGACGGTCATTCTTCAGTCGTCAAGAATGGCATAATGTCTGCATGGGAATACAGAACACCGTGCAATCCTCCGCTCAAGGCGAAACAGGCCAGCCACGCACCGATTTGCTCTGCGCATCGGCCCGAAGGGTCATAGAAAATGAGGCGGCAGCCGTTCTTGCGCTCGGTGAGCGCATTGATGATCGATTTGCGAAGGCCTGTCGGTTGATTTTGAGCTGCAAGGGCCGAGTCGTTGTGACCGGCATGGGCAAATCCGGTCACATCGGCGGCAAAATTGCCGCCACCCTCGCGAGCACTGGCACCCCCGCCTTTTTCGTGCACCCCGGTGAGGCGGGTCACGGGGACCTTGGGATGATCACTCGAGAGGACGTTCTCCTGGCCCTGTCTCACTCGGGCGACTCTTCAGAAGTCCTCACCATCCTGCCAATGCTCAAGCGGCTTGGGATTCCGCTGATTGCCATGACCGGCAAACCTGATTCACCTCTCGCAAGACAGGCTGATGTGGCTCTGGATACGGCCATTCAAGAGGAGGCCTGCCCCTTGGGTCTAGCGCCAACCTCCAGCACCACCGTCGCATTGGCTTTGGGCGATGCACTTGCCGTGGCATTGCTCGAAGCGCGAGGTTTTAGCCGCGAAGATTTCGCCTTTTCACATCCCAGCGGCAGCCTTGGCCGAAGACTTCTCATTCGCATTATGGATGTGATGCACACGGGTGATGACATTCCGTGTGTCACCGCCAATGTCGCCGTTCGCGATGCGCTACTTGAAATGACTGCCAAAAAGCTAGGCATGACCGCCGTGACTGGCCCGGATGGCGTCCTTCTTGGAATTTTTACTGACGGTGATCTTCGTCGACTTCTTGAGCGCAGCATTGATGTACACAACACCCTCATCCGAGATGTAATCCGCATCGGGTGTAGCACGGTTTCTCCTGAGTGCCTTGCCGCAGAGGGCGTGAGAATCATGGAAGAAAAAAGAATCAGCGCCCTTTTGGTTGTCGATTCAAACAATCAATTGGTTGGTGCCCTCAACATGCACGACCTTCTTCGTGCAGGGGTGGTCTGATGCTCGAAAAAATCCCCACTGAGGTCATTGGGCGTGCGGCGAAAGTCCGGCTTCTAATCTGTGATGTAGATGGGGTTTTGACCAACGGGCAGCTTTTTTTTACGCCAACCGGTGATGAACTCAAGGGCTTTCATGCCAGAGATGGTCATGGCATCAAGCTCGTGCAACGAGCAGGCATCGAAACAGCAGTGATCTCAGGACGACGCTCTCCGGCAGTGGCCCTTCGCATGGAGAGTCTTGGTGTCCGACACGTATACCAAGGCCATGAGCACAAGCTTGCGGCCTTCGAAGAGTTGATTGAAAAACTTGGCATTTCTCCTGAGGAGACTTGTTTTATCGGTGATGACCTTTTAGACCTCACGTTACTGCGTCGTGTCGGACTGGCTGTTGCGGTAGCCGATGCACACTTCACCATTCAGAATGTCGTTCATTACACGACACAACTGCCCGGTGGTTTTGGGGCTGTAAGAGAAATCTGTGATCTGATTCTGTATGCGCAAGATAAACTGGAAGCAGCTGTCAGCTCATATCAGTGAGGCACTGTCATCCATCGGGAGCCATGGCCGCACCGCTCTGGCAATTCTGGTGATGCTACTGTCCTGGTGGTTGGCCGGCACATTGGGCCCTCATGAAGATTCGCACAGGAAAGCTAAGGCGGGTCGCGTCGATTACTACACAAAAGGACTTCGACGGACCGTCATGGGTGTGGACGGCAATCCCAAAGAATATTTGGTATCGCAAGAGATGGTCCACTATGAGGAAGAAGACACCGCCGAACTTTATCGCCCAGTTATCACCCTTTATGTGAAGGATGGCCCCCCTTGGGTCATTAATTCTGAAACTGCCAAAATCCCCGGCAACAGCGAGTTCATATTCCTGAATGGCGATGTCCTCGTCGAAAGGGATGCCAACAAGGATGGGCGGACTATGCGAATCGAAACCACAAATGTCCGCACGATTCCTGATAAGGACTATGCGGAAACGGATGAATATATTCGGGTCATCAGTCCACCAGACTTCATGACCGGAACCGGCGCGACCATTAATTTTGGCAGCAACCTCAACTATCGGATCCTGCACGATGTCAGGAGGAGACACGACGTTGAATCTGAGACGACTGAATAATTGGCATCGGTCAAATCCCAGCGCGCCTGCTAATCGCATGCCCGTGGCCCTCATCATTCAGGCCGCCCTGACGCTTTTCACGCCAATGGCTTCGGCGCTGACTTCGGATTCCAAACAGCCCATGCTGATCGAATCTGACGACATGATCTATGACGAGGGAAAAGGGGAAACCGTCTACACCGGAAATGTAAAGGCCACCCAAGGAAGTCTTGAAGTCACCGGAGAGAAGATGATCATCAACCAGCAGAAGGGCGAATCGGATCAGATGATCATGTTTGGAAAGCCCGCAAGACTGAAGCAGACCCCGGATGGGGGCGGCCCGGACAACCATGGACTTGGGGACCGAGCCGACTATTTTCCCGACTCAGGTATTCTGATTTTGAACGGTAACGCCATGACTTGGGAAGGACCCTCACCTGAAACGAGTGAGCACACGGTCAAAAGCGATCATATTGAATACGACACCAAAAACTCCATCTACAAGGCTGGGACACCCAAGAGCGCCAAACATCGCGTGCACGTTCGTGTTTTGCCTAAGGAGTCCAAGGAGCCCAAGGAATAACCATGGCTATCCTGTCCACCCAAAACATCATCAAGCGCTATCACAAACGAAATGTGGTTGATGGCGTATCGGTTGAAATCCGGACGGGCGAAATTGTGGGCCTTCTGGGTCCCAATGGTGCGGGTAAAACCACTAGCTTCTACATGATCGTCGGACTGATCACGCCGGATGATGGACAGATTCTCTTGGATGGACGCGACATCTCCCACATGCCTATGCATGAACGTGCTCGGATGGGAATTGGCTATCTGCCGCAGGAACCGTCCATTTTTCGAAAGCTCACGGTACAAGAAAACCTGATGGCTGTTCTTGAGTTACGGCCTGAGCTCACCCACGGCCAACGGGAACTGATTGCTGGAGAACTACTCGAAGAGTTCAATGTGGGGCATCTTCGACACCAGCCTGCATTGGGCCTTTCTGGGGGTGAAAGACGGCGCGTGGAAATTGCGCGGGCTCTGGCCTGTGAGCCCCGGTTTATGCTGCTGGATGAACCCTTCGCCGGTGTGGATCCCATTTCCATCATCGATATCCAGAAAATCATTTTGCATCTTCGGGAGCGCGGGATCGGCATCCTTATTACGGAACACAACGTTCGCGAAACCCTTGGAACCTGCGACAGAGCCTACATCCTTGCAGGCGGACGGGTAATAGCCGAGGGCCACCCGAGCGACATCGTCGAGAATCCGGAAGTGCGGCAAGTTTATCTTGGCGAAAATTTCTCTATGTAACCTCGACAGGTCTCAGCAAAGGATTCTCGATCAGTGAAACACTTCATCCAACATTTATTTGCAATGCCACGATGAAACAGTCTCTTCAACTTCGAATGGGGCAAACGCTTGCAATGACCCCCCAGTTGCAGCAAGCCATCAAGCTGTTGCAACTGTCCAGCATGGATCTTCAGCATGAGATCCAGGAGGCGTTGGACTCCAACATGATGCTGGAAACTGCTGACGATGAGCCCATCTCCGGCCCTGAAGGCTCTCTTGCGGCAGAGCCCTGGAGCAACAGTGACAAGGGCAGTGAATATCGCGAACTGGCTGACATGGATGCACCGGCGGACATTCCCCAGGAACTCCCCGTGGATGTATCGTGGGATGAGATGTATGACAGCCTACCCACGTTGGGTTCCAATGGTACTGCGAACCCCGAAACAGACGATTTCCAACAACAAGGCGCTTCGGGTGAGAGCCTTCACGAACAATTGAACTGGCAAATGGAGCTTGCGCGCTTCAGCGAGCGGGACCACGCCATCGCTACTGCCTTAGTCGATGCCATCAATGAGGATGGATACCTTGGAACCAGCCTCGATGAGGTCCATCAGGGTCTGCTACCACAGATTCCAGCACTGGATCTTGATGAGGTTCAGGCCGTACTCCATCAAATCCAAAATTTCGATCCACCAGGGGTTGGCGCTACTGATTTGTCAGACTGCTTGCGTATCCAGCTCAAACAACTGCCGGAGACGACCGCCTTCAGAGCGGAAGCTCTCACCCTCGTGGAAAAGCATCTGGAGTTACTGGCGAAGCGGAATGTGACGGCACTGAAGCGCCTATTGAATCTGGAGGATGACGATCTCTCTAAGGTCGTCGCGCTCGTGCGAAGTCTCGAACCCAAACCCGGCCGCCTGGTTCAGAGAGACGACACACACTACATCACTCCGGATGTCTATGTCGTGCGAATGAACGATCGGTGGACCGTTCGACTAAACCCCAAGATCTCACCCAAGCTCAGAGTAAATCCGACCTATTCAGGGATGGTTCGCAGGGCGGATAACAGCGCGGACAACACCACCATGCGCAATCACCTTCAGGAAGCTCGGTGGTTCATCAAGAGCCTTCAAAGCCGCAATGAGACACTTCTGAAGGTCGCTCGTAGTATCGTTGACAGGCAACAGGCCTTTCTTGATGATGGCCCTATCGCGATGAAGCCACTTGTCCTCAGGGATATCGCGGAAGAAGTCGAAATGCATGAATCCACAATTTCTCGTGTGACCAACCAGAAATACATGCATACCCCAAATGGCATCTATGAGTTCAAATATTTCTTCTCTAGCCATGTTTCCACGCAAAGTGGTGGCGAATGCTCAGCAACCGCAATCAAAGCCTTCTTGAAAGAAATTGTGGATGCAGAAGACCAGCGCAAACCCCTCAGCGATGACGCTATCGCCTCGATCTTCAAGGAGAGAGGAATCAATGTCGCAAGAAGGACCATTGCAAAATATCGTGAAACCCTCAACATTCCCTCGTCTAGCGAGAGAAAACAGGTTTTTTAATTCAAAAACAACTCGACAGAGAGTCCATCATGCAAATCGAAATTACAGGTCACCACATTGAGGTCACTGAGGCCATTCGCAGCCACGTCCTCGATAAGTTCTCTCGACTGAAGAAGCACTTCGACAAGGTTCTTGAGGTACACGTCATCCTCAGCGTAGAAAAGCTGTCTCAAAAAGCGGAGGCAACCGTCCATATCAATGGTGCGAATCTCTTTGCCGAAGACACCCAGGAGGACCTTTACACCGCCATCGACAATCTGGTCGACAAGCTAGACCGACAAGTACTGAAGCATAAGGAAAAGCACCTGAATCACTGATTCAGGGATCGGGTTTAGCATCCGGAGAGACAACCTTGCGGCTCATCATCGTCAGCGGATTATCAGGATCTGGAAAGAGCATCGCGCTCGTAACCCTCGAGGACAGTGGCTACTACTGCATCGATAACCTTCCCGTGGCCTTATTCGAGCCTTTTGTGCGTAACGCCATGCAGGATCGGCATGAGGACTACAGCAAGGTTGCCATTAGCATTGATGCCCGCAATCGGAGCAAGAGCTTGCAGCAGTTCCCGGAGACCTTAAAGCTCGCCGGAGAACTGGGCATCTCTTGCCAAGTGCTCTTTCTGAAGGCGGACAGAGAAAACCTTCTCAAACGTTTCAGCGAAACACGCCGCAAACACCCGCTGACAGATAGCGATCACTCCCTCACTGAAGCGATAGATCAGGAACAAGCTTTACTGATTCCAGTGTCCAGTCGCGCCGACTTGGTCATCGATACAAGCCACACGAATATCCATCAACTCAGAAACCTCATCCGTGAGCGGGTGGGCACGCGAAGTGAGCAGCGCATGTCCATTTGTTGCATGTCGTTTGGCTACAAAAACGGCATGCCGATAGATGCCGATTTCACCTTTGATGCGCGCTGTCTTCCGAATCCTCACTGGGAGCCAACCCTTCGCGATAAGACGGGCTGTGACCAGGAGGTTCAAGAATTTCTTAATGAAATCCCTGAGGTTCAATCTTTTCTGAGTGACGTTTCGCAATTCATGCTCAACTGGGCTCCGCGCTTCTCTGAGGATGATCGAAGCTATCTCACGATCGCCATCGGCTGCACGGGGGGCCAACATCGCTCCGTCTACCTGACCGAAGCCTTGTCCAAACGCCTAGGCTCTGGGCATTACGATGTATTGGTTCGACACAGGGACTTACGTTGAAACTCAGCCTGCAGAAACTTTTGCCCCTGGCTCTGGCGACCTGCGGAGCCTTTCTCACTTTAGGCGCCGAGAGTAAGGAAAAGAATCCGGGCAGTCGGAAGCCGGACACCTCGACCCAAGCTGAAAAACCAGCCGTCCCTTCATTAACCATTGTGTATCTCACAATGTCCCTTCCGTCGAAAGTCAACCGCCCTTTTTTTGATCCTGAGATAAAGAGCCTCGGGAGTCAGGGCGCGGCGCTTGGCATCGATGACGACAACACAACGGGCCGATTCACTGGGCAAGCCTTCACGCTAAAAACGGTCAATATTGATGACCCTTCAACGCTGGAAACGCAGTTTAAACGTCTGCTTCAAGACAGACAGTCGTACTTCTTGATCGACTTACCGGCAGATGCAATGTTGCGCCTCTCAAAACTGCCTGAGGCCAAGGATGCTATTTTGATGGATGTGGCAAACGGGGACGATCACCTGCGTGGTCAGGAATGCCAAAGCAACGTTTTTTTCCTCATGCCGAGCGATGCCATGCGCTTCGATGCGCTCGCACAATACTTTGGAAAGAAGCGGTGGCAAAAATGGTTTCTCGCCATTGGACAAACCGAAGAAGATCGACGTCTGGCGGAATCGATACGCCATTCTGCCCGGAAATTTGGGTCGAAAATCATCAAAGAAGCCAATTGGTCATTCACGTTCGATGACAGGCGGACACCGGAATCCGAGGTACCGGTCTTCACCCAAGGGGACGATTACGATCTGGTCATGATTGCCGATGCACAAAATCAGTTCGCAGATCTGTTTCCCTACCGAACCTGGCAACCCAAACTGATCGCTGGAAGCGCTGGCCTGACGGCAGTAGCTTGGCACAAGGCGCATGAAGCCTGGGGAGCCCTTCAGCTCCAGAATCGATTCAAAGACAAATTCGAAAGACCCATGACAGAGAGGGACTATCTGGGATGGCTAGGTGCGAGAAGCCTTGGGGAAGCAGCCACCCGAAGTCATTCAATAAATGTTAACGACATCAAACGACAACTGCTGGATCCCGGATTCTCCATTGCCGGATTCAAGGGCGTCCCCCTCAGCTTTAGGTCTTGGGATCATCAGTTGCGGCAACCCATTCTCTTGGGAGCCGAACGATCAGTCGTCGGGGTTGCGCCAATTGAAGGCTATCTGCATCCAGAAAACAGCCTGGATACCTTAGGCTTCGATGCTCCGGAATCACTTTGCCACATCAAACAAAAGAGCACATCCCCATCACCTTGAAGTCTTGACGAATCGTCGGTTTCGCGTTTAAATACACGACTTGTTCGTGTCTGGCCAAGTAGCTCAGTTGGTAGAGCAGGGGATTGAAAATCCCCGTGTCGGCGGTTCGATTCCGTCCTTGGCCACCAGATTTTAAGGGCCCCGAAGGCACCCCCTCGGAGGCTTTTTTTTGTCCCACAAGGCGATAAGCCGTTGGTTTAACCCACTGCTAGAGTCACACAGCATGGCCTTTGTAGTCACCGAAAACTGCATCAAGTGTAAATACACCGACTGCGTCGATGTTTGTCCAGTTGATTGCTTCCATGAGGGTCCTAACTTCATGGTTATCGATCCGGATGAATGTATCGATTGCACGCTTTGCGAACCGGAGTGTCCCGCACACGCGATTTACTCTGAAGATGAAGTTCCTGCAGGCATGGAGCAATTCATTCAGCTGAACGCCGAACTGTCCAAGGGCTGGCCTACATTGAGTGAAGTCAAGGATGCTCTGCCCGATGCCGATGAGTGGAACGGCAAACCAGATAAAGCGGATCTGCTCGAACGTTAATTGACCGACGAAACAGATCTAACGCCCGCCTCCCGAAAGGGGTGCGGGCGTTTTTATTTCTTAAGACTCAATCAAGACTTCTTGAGATTAGCGCCATGAAGCCCGCATTCCTTCTTGGCTCCGTCCTCCCACCACCAGCGCCCCTCTCTCTCATGCTGATTGGGAAGTGTGGGTCGGGTACAAGGCTCACAGCCGATACTGGCGTAGCCTCTGCGATGCAACTCATTGAAAGGGACATCATAGGCTTCGATGTAATCCCAGACCTGAGATGAGGTCCAATTCGCCAGCGGGTTGAACTTAATCAGCGTTTTTCCAGACCCGGAAAAGGCCGTATCACTCTCGACCTCAGCGAGCTCGACCCGAGTCTGGCTTTGATCTCGACGCTGCCCCGTTACCCACGCATCTAGCGTCGCCAGTTTTTTCCGAAGCGATTGCACTTTCCTAACGCCACAACATTCAGCGTGGCCATCTTCATAAAAACTGAAGAGACCCTTCTGATGAACCAGCGCGTTAACTGCAAGCGCATCCGGTGAAAGCACTTCCAGATGGATGGGGTATTTTTTCCGAACGTCCTCAATCAGGCGATATGTTTCCGCATGAAGCCTCCCCGTATCCAGGCAGAACACCTCTATACCCGGCCTGATCTGGGCTGCCAAATCCACCAGAACAACGTCTTCTGCCCCACTAAACGAGATCGCGATCCGCTCAAATCGCTCAAGTGCGGCCCGAAGAATCACTCGCGGGTTCTTTCCAGCGAGTTCACTCTGAAGAGCCCCCAGATTAAAATTCTCAGTCATTTTTTCACTCAAATAAGTTAGTTCTATCCAGGGGGATTGGAGCTAATTCGTCCGTTTCTTCTTCCAGACCCTCGCTGGCATCCGGAATGACATAACCCTCTGTTGCCCATTCCCCAAGATCAATCAACTTGCATCGCTCGCTACAGAAAGGGCGATAGACCTCAACGGGTGTCCACTCAATTTTTTTTCCACAACTTGGACAACTGACGACTTTAGGCGCCGTGGGGGAGTTGATCACGAACAATCTGCCACTAGAAGAGACAACAGGTAAGGTAAAACGGTACGTTTTCCGAAGTCTGCACCGGTCGTTGATTGACATCGCGGTCCATGAATCGAATGGTGAAACGATGTTTTCCACCACTAATTTCAGCGAAGTAAGGCGCAGCGATCGGCACGCCAACTCTCAAGAGCTGAAAGGGCATCGCATGGTCCAACGCCTTTTGGTAGAACCCCGCAACCGATTCCTCCTTCACGGGCACCGCACTGGTCCGAATGAAATTCAACAGCGTATCCACAGACGCTCTGACCGGTAAAAAGGGTTGAAGCCATTCAGTCAGTTGCGCATGACGCACCCCAGGGTCGGCTTCTAGCCATCGATGATAGCTTGGAAGATCGAAGGAGGACGCCCCGCCAGGCATTCCGGACCGCTGAACAACGCTCTTGAAGAATTCATCTTCCATCACCGTAATCCCCAGCTTTCCCGGATTGGCGAAAAGCTCGCGATTCAAACTCTCCAGCCGCTCTATCGCTTGATTAAGCATGCGATGGTCAACGCCGCTATGCAATCGCGTCATCCGATTCAGCGTAGAAGTCTGACGGTCTATTTCCTGCATGGCCTCCGAACGAAGGTCGCTACGACTCGAGATGGAGACCAGTTCAATCAAATGAGATACAGCGGCCCTGCAATCCCAGACCGAGCTGCCTTGCATGAAATGGTCAAGCTGATGAAAAAGCTGTTCGAGCCTGATGAACAGTCGAATGCGCTCATTCAACGGAAATTCGTAAAGGATGACGTCGCGCAACCCATTCCCCCTGTGTGTGCCTCAGTCGATCGGTATAACCCGATTATAGCCACAGAGTTCAATCCATTTCAGGCTTGAGTTCTGGCCTTCTCGAGATAGCGCCGATGCAAGGATTCCACTTGCTTTTGAAGCAGGTCAAGGTCTCCAGTATTCTCAATGACATCATCCGCCTGATTCAAGCGAGTTTCGGCAGGGATTTGAGCCCTGATGACCGATTCAACCTGATCGGCTGGCACATGATCACGCCTGGTCACTCGATCAATCTGGACTTGTGTCGGGATATCAATGACCAAGATTCGATCCACCAAATGCTTGTACCCGTTCTCAAAAAGCAGTGGGATTTCCAGAACAACATAGGCCTGATCTTGCCGATCCGCCTGACTCAGAATTTCAGCCTTGATCAGAGGATGCAGAAGCGACTCAACCCATTGCCTTGCCGCCTCATCCTTGAAAATGATTTCGCGAAGACGCCGTCGATTTAGCTGGCCTTCACTCAGAATGCCCTCACCAAAATGTACTCTGAGTTCTGAAAGGGCTTTCGTACCCGGCTCAACGATGGATCTAGCAACCTGATCAGCATCAATCACCGGCACACCCAACCGGCTGAATATCGATGCGACAGCACTCTTTCCGGAGCCGATACCTCCTGTCAATCCCACACGATACGGCACATCAACTCCCAACGTCTCTAGCCCGAATAAAACGAAAGATACGTTGCATTGATCTGATCTCCCGCTAGCAAGGCAATCCAACCGGCAAATGCAAGGAAAGGACCAAACGGAATCGGATCTTCGCGCCGCCTGATTCCCAGAAGAATCAGTCCGACACCGATAATCGATCCGAAAATCGAGGAAATCAGAATGATGATGGGCAAGTGATTAAAGCCCATCCAAGCCCCCAAGGCTGCAAGCAACTTGAAATCACCTCGGCCCATACCTTCTTTCTTGGCGATCAGTCGAAAAAGGGCATGAATGAGCCAGAGCAACCCATATCCAAAGGAAGCTCCCAGAATACTGCTATGGCTATCGACAAACACGTCAAACACACTCAGAAGCAGTCCGAACCAAACCAGGAACAATGTCAGTCGGTCAGGCAGAATGCGATGGTCGAGGTCGATAAAGGCGAGAATCAACAAGCCGGTCCCTAGCAAGAACGCATAAATGACCTCTACCCCGGGTCCAAAGTGCATCATCGCAGAAAGCCCCATCAGGGCTCCAAGCCCTTCCAAAATAGGGTAACGTGCAGGAATAGGATGTTGGCAGGCATGACATCGCCCCCGCAACAGAAGAAAACCGATGAGGGGGAGATTGAACCAAGGCGGGATGCGCGCCTCACAGTAGGGGCAGGAAGAACCCGGTAAGAGGAGGTCATATCGTCTGTCGTAGGACGCATCAAGCTCCTCACCCAGCGCAGACTGATGCTCCCTCAGCCATTCTCGCTCCATCATGATCGGAAGCCGATGGATAACCACGGAAGCAAAGCTCCCCAGCACCAGGCCAGTGAGAGCGGCCACCATGAGCCAATAGCTCTCGGGCATGAGTTCTACCACCGTTGCCGCCCCTACAAAGCTAGAGAGCTCTGATCTTCTGAATTTGCGCCTCTAGTTCAGAAAGATTGCTCTTAAGGTCGTCCAGACGCGCCCTCTCCTTTGCCACGACAGCTTCAGGTGCCTTGGCTAGAAATCCCTCATCGCTGAGCTTACCCTCAAGACGTGGAACCTCCTTGGATAACCGTTGAATTTCTTTATCCAGTCGAGCAAGTTCCGCATCCTTGTCAATGAGACCACTCATCGGAATCATAATCTTGAGATCGCCGACCAGCGCAATGGCAGACTCAGGTGCCGATGCACCAGCAGCCAACCATTCGAGACTCTCAACACGCCCGACCTTTTGGATGAAATCACGGCTGGCTGCAAGGTATTCGCGATCCTGCGCTGACCCGGCATCCAGAATGACCTTGAGCGGTTTTCCCGGCGCGATGTTGATTTCGCCTCGGATCCTCCGAATACCCAAAAGGAGGGCCATCATCCATTCGATCGTGACTTCACTGGTCTGATCCAGACGCGAGGCGTCCTCTACAGGATAGGGCTGTAACATGATAGTAGCGCCTTGTTTTCCTGCCAGAGGACCAATCTTCTGCCAAATTTCCTCGGTGATGAAAGGCATCACAGGATGGGTGAGACGAAGCACCGTCTCGAAGACTTCAATCAACGTCCGTCGAGTCCCGGTCTGCAAGGCCAGATCGTCACTATGCAAGCTGACCTTTGCCAATTCGAGATACCAATCACAATACTCATTCCAGATAAATTCGTAGAGGCTCCTTGCCGCAAGGTCAAATCTGAAATCGTTGAAAGCCGCCGTAGTTTCCTCTACCGCATGATTCAAACGAGAGAGAATCCAACGATCTGCCAGACTCAATTTTGAATGGGCCGCATCAAGTACCTGATTCTCGGTATTCATGATGACAAACCGAGCCGCGTTCCAAAGTTTGTTACAGAAGTTTCGGTAACCCTCGACACGCCCCATGTCAAATTTGATATCTCGACCGGTCGAAGCCAATGAGGCGAACGTAAAACGAAGAGCATCGCAGCCGTAGGAGGCGATGCCATCGGGGAACTCCTTTCGGGTTCGGCTATCGATTTTTTGAGCCATCTGCGGCTGCATCAACCCCGTTGTTCTCTTGGCAACCAAGGCATCCAGCGTAATGCCGTCAATGATGTCGAGTGGATCAAGGACGTTGCCTTTGGATTTGGACATCTTTTGGCCTTCCGCATCGCGGACAAGGCCATGGACATAAACCGTTTTGAAAGGAACCTGGGGGGTTCCGTCGGGGTGCTTCATGAAATGCATGGTCATCATGATCATGCGTGCAACCCAGAAGAAAATGATGTCAAAGCCTGTGACAAGAACATCTGTGGGATGGAAGAGTGCGAGCTCACGGGTCTTTTCCGGCCAGCCGAGCGTTGAAAAGGTCCACAACGCCGACGAGAACCACGTATCCAGAACATCCTCGTCCTGATGAAGTCTCGTGGAATCAGGGAGCGAATACCGCTGTCTGACTTCGGCTTCGTTACGCCCGACGTAAACATGTCCGGTTTCGTCATACCAGGCAGGAATCCGATGTCCCCACCAGAGTTGCCTCGAGATACACCAGTCCTGAATGTCTCTCATCCATGAGAAATAAAGGTTCTCGTACTGTTGTGGCACGAATTGAATTCGCCCATCTTCGACGGCTTCAATGGCAGGGCCAGCAAGCTTCTTTGCATCCACATACCACTGATCTGTGAGCCAGGGCTCAATCACGACACCTGAGCGATCTCCCCTAGGCACCTTGAGAGCGTGAGGCTCAATGGTCTCGAGGAAATCTTGAGACTTCATGTCTTCAACGATTTTTTCCCTCGCCTCAAAGCGGTCAAGTCCGGCATAAGCCGACGGAGCCCGTTCACCATGTCCAGCCTGATACTGACCAAATGTCAGCACTGTAAATTCGGGAAGTATTCGCGCGTTTTGATCAAAAACATTGATCAGTGGCAATTGATGTCGTTTCCCGACTTCATAATCATTGAAGTCATGTGCCGGGGTGATCTTGACACAACCGGTCCCAAACTCGGGATCAACGTAGTCGTCCCCCACAATCGGAATTTCACGACCGACCAAAGGCAGACGTATGGTCTTGCCAATCAAGTGCCGATAGCGCTCATCCTCAGGATGCACCGCAACAGCGGTATCGCCCAGCATGGTCTCAGGCCGAGTCGTTGCAACGACTAAATGTCCCGAACCATCACTCAGGGGATATCTAAAATGCCAAAGACTCCCCTTTTCCTCGACACTCTGCACCTCAAGATCCGAAATCGCGGTATGAAGGACGGGATCCCAGTTCACCAATCGTTTACCCCGATAGATCAACCCATCATCGTAGAGTCGAACAAAGGCTTCTTTGACGGCTTCGGAGAGCCCCTCGTCCATGGTAAAGCGCTCACGGTCCCAATCCACCGAGGACCCCAATCGCCTTAATTGGCGAGTAATATGGCCGCCCGACTCGGCCTTCCAGTCCCATACCTTCTCAAGAAACTTCTCGCGCCCCAAATCCAGCCTGGTCACCGATTGGGCAGCCAACTGCCGTTCGACCACCATCTGAGTTGCAATTCCAGCGTGGTCCGTGCCCACCTGCCAGAGCGTGTTATGCCCCTGCATTCGACGAAATCGAATCAAGGTGTCCATAATCGTGTTATTGAACCCATGCCCCATATGAAGGCTGCCTGTAACGTTAGGCGGCGGGATCATGATGCAGAACGGTGTGCCCTCGCCCGAAGGTCGAAAATGGCCCTGCCCCTCCCAAAATTCATACCAACGCTGTTCAATACTGTGGGGTTCGTAAGTCTTGTCCATGTTTCTAGAGTAGGCTGGTTGGCCCCCAAGAATGGGGGAAGCAGTGGGGAGTGAATTGGGAATGCCGGTACAGGAAACCCGGTTTAAATTTGGTGTGTCTGAAGTTCCATACCGGAAGCTTGATACTGGCGATAGCGGTTGCGACCAGCAAGGCGGACATCAGGGTCTTGGTCAACAATCTCTGCGATTCTGGGGTACTCGTCATGTCCTTTTGGCATCATACCGCCAAGATTAAGCAGTACATCCTGACCACCCGGCGCCATTCCACCGAAGCCGATTAAGACGGGCGCCTGCCCGCCTTGAGGATCATAAGCCTCATGAGGAACAAAGCTTCCCTGGCGAAAGGTCCAAAGCAGATCGTCGAATTGTTTTGCTTCGTCCTCAGTATCCAAGGTGACGAAGATGGATAGTCCTTGGCGATAAATCTTCTCTATCAGCCTACAGGCAGTGATCCTGCGTTGAGCAGGATCATCAGACTGCAGTACGTAAAAATCTACGCGTGTCGCCATCAGAGCTGATCAAGGAGATACTGCATGAGCAAGGGAACGGGTCGACCCGTAGCACCCTTTTCTGCGCCGGTCTTCCAAGCCGTACCAGCAATATCAACATGAGCCCAAGGATAATCCTTGGTGAAGCGTGACAGGAAGCATGCGGCAGTAATACTTCCGCCATCTGGCCCCCCAATATTGGCCAGATCGGCAAAGTTGGACTTGAGCTGGTCTTGATATTCCTCCCAGAGAGGCATCCGCCAGACACGGTCATACGTCGTTTCGCCCGCCTTGACCAAAGAGGCAGCCAGCGCGTCATTGTTACTCCAAAGGCCGCTGGGATGCCGGCCCAAAGCGACAATGCAAGCGCCTGTCAGGGTTGCTAGATCAATCACGGAAGCAGGCTCATAACGCTTCGCGTAATGCAAAACGTCACAGAGCAGCAAGCGACCCTCGGCATCCGTATTGAGAATTTCGATAGTCAGCCCCGCCATGCTCTTTACGATGTCACCGGGCTTATTGGCCGAGCCGGACGGAAGGTTTTCAGATGCTGCGACCAGTCCAACGACATTGATTGGGAGTTGAAGCTCAGCAATGGCAGCCATCGTTCCTATCACACTGGCGCCGCCGCACATGTCGTACTTCATCTCATCCATGCCCGCCGATGGCTTGATGGAAATACCCCCGGCGTCAAACGTCAGACCCTTACCTACCAGGACGTGTGGGGCGGTTTTGGCGGCACCACCACTGTATTCCATGACGATGAGTCGCGCAGGCTCAATGCTGCCCCGTGAGACGGAAAGGAACGAGTGCATGCCGAGTTCGGAGATCTCCTCCTCACCCAAAATCTTGGTCTTGAGTTTCTTGTGGGACTTGCCAATTTTTTCAGCCTCATTGGCCAGATAGGTTGGCGTACAAATGTTGCCGGGAAGGTTGCCGAGCTCTCTCGCAATGTTCATCCCCGATGCAATGGCCTTCCCTTCACGAACCCCCTGCTGGAGCGCATCGGCATCAGCTTTACCCGAGACCAGGAACGTAACGCGGGATACCTTGCTTTTTGTAACCGGCGGATCGGTCTTGAGCTCGGAGAACTTGTAGGCCGAGCTTTCAAACACTTCGATAAATTGGCGGACATTCCAGGATTCCGACTGGCCACCAACCGAAACCTCATGGAGGGCAGAGACAATCTGTTTGGCTGGGGTAGTCAGCGCCGCTCGTGCAGCTGCTGCCAAGCTTTTGCGATAGGACGCGACCGTCACGTCCTCCTTTTTTCCGAAACCGACGGCGATAACCCTTTCAATCGCCTCAATACCAGTGTTCCCGATTACCAGAATGTCACCGGGCTTTCCCGAGAAATCATCCCGCTTGAGTAACCTTTCCAGAAGACCTCCGAGGCGAGCATCCAGCGCTTCCGCGGTTGGTGTGAGCTTACGCTTGTTGAACACCCCGACGATGATGCATGAGGCCTCAAGGTTTTCGACAAATTCAGATTTAACCTGGTAGTCCATAGTAAACTGTTGCTCCGGATAGCTGGATTTTCGGATGGTTTGTGAGCACGTACATATGCCTGCAGAGACCCCGGAAATGATTAGCCCGGAAGCATAGCAAGCAAACTGGGCGTCCGTCCAAGGCGATATCGCGCTTTGGTCAAAAGCCGTGACCACGACCCCCTAATTCCGAGAACCTCAGCCAAGCCAGGACGCATGAACGACCCGATCGTTAGGACCACCCGCCGCGCTAGTCGTTCACTCATGTCGGTCATCGACCGAATGATCGCGATGGAACTTCTCAAAACCCTGCTTTCGATCCTCTTGGTGTTGGTCACCATTATCGTCAGCCGGAAATTCCTTGGCATCCTGACAAAAGCGATTGAAGGTGAAGTCGCTTCTGAAACCGTTTTTTCGCTGCTGGGGCTCAAGACGCTCTCCGCCATAGCCATTCTGATTCCTCCCTCTGCCTTTATGGCCGTACTGAGCGTCATGGGAAGAATGTATCGGGATCATGAGATGTCGGTTCTCGCTTCTGCCGGAGTCGGGTCCAAGCGACTATTCCAGGCCTTATCTTGGGTCATGATTCCCGTGTTCATTTTTTCGATCGTCATGGCGCTTGAAGTGATGCCCTGGAGTGAACGAAAAAGTCAGGAACTGATCAACCGCGATACCGAAACGCACGACATCCGAGGCATCAAGGCAGGCCGGTTCAATGAGTTTAGCTCGGGCGATATTGTTCTTTACGCTGAGGAAATGGATGAAGAGCAGAACATGCGGAAGATCTTCGTCCAAAGCAGTAAGAATTCGTCTACCTCGGTCGTCATTGCGGACTCCGGACGCCTTCAGAAAGTCCCCAACGGCGATAACTTTGTCATTTTGAATCATGGCAAGCGCTATCAGGGGGTGCCGGGTGAGCCGACATACACAATCAGCGAATTTGACGAATACGGCGTGCGGATCAGTGGACCGGAGGAAGTGGCCGACAGCCTCAAACGAGAGGCCATGGCGAGCACGGCGCTTCTGATGAGCGCGACACCCAAGGAATTGGCCGAATTTCAGAAGCGCATCGGTATCCCGCTCGGGGTGATCGCGCTGGCCATTCTCGCGGTTCCCCTATCCCGCGTCTCGCCGAGACAAGGACCGTACGGTAGCGTTTTCTATGCGTTTATCATCTACATCGTCTACGAGAACGTACAGAAAATCACCCAAGGCATGCTGATGAGCGGCAAATTGCCGTGGTGGTCTGCCTATGCCCTAATTTATGGGCTACTTGGCCTCATGACTGTGGTCCTCTTTCTCAAAAATCTCGGGCCCCGCTGGATTCGTTACCGCCTTAGCAGGAAGTCATAACCCATGATCGGGAGTCTTGATCGTTATATTGCCGGCGAAGTCATCAAGGGCGCTCTAGTCGCTCTATTGGTTCTTTTGACCTTACTGACTTTTTTCAGCTTCGCTGATGAACTGAGCGACATGGGGAAAGGGGCCTACGGGATGAAGCAGATTTTTGCTTATCTGCTTTTGACCTTGCCTCGCAACTTTTACGAGCTGCAAGCGCCTGCCGCTCTTGTTGGAAGTCTGGTGACACTTGGAGCGCTCGCCAACAATCGTGAGTTGGTGGCCATGCAAGCGGCCGGGGTCTCACGAATTCGAATCATCGGCGCTGTCCTTTTGGGTGGCGTTGTTCTGCTGGTTCTGTCGATTTTGGTCGGAGAACTCATCGCCCCGCCCTCTGAGCGAGCGGCGCAGAACCTCAAATCGATTGCCCAGACCGATCAAGTCACTTCGCGATCGAAATACGGTTTCTGGGTTCGTGATCGGAATGTCTTCATCAACATTCGCTCAATTTACGAGCGTCAAACCTTGGGCAAAATCAATATTTACGATATTGGTGAGGGGCGTGATCTCCTCAAGGCAACGCATGCCAAAGAGGCTGTCCATACGGGACTTCAGTGGCGTCTCAAGAACATCAGCACCACTTATTTTCAAGACAACAAGACGGTGACCGAGCACCAGGACGATACGGATTGGTCATCTGTCCTTGCCCCTGATTTGTTGAATGCCTTTGTCATTCGTCCTGAAAACCTCTCCGTGATTGAACTGCTTCATTACATGGAATACCTCAAGGAAAACGGACAGGCTTCTCAAATTGTCGAACAAGCGTTCTGGGGTCGGATCATGAATCCGCTTGTCACTCTCATCATGTTGATGGTTGCTGTCCCCTTTGTCATGACGGTTCGGCGCGAAGTCGGAACCGGGCAACGAATTGTGGCTGGGGTCGTCATCGGGCTAGGCTTCCACCTTTTTGACAAGATGTTTGGCCATTTGGGGCTCGTCTATGAAATGAACCCCCTCTTCTCCGTCGCATTCCCCGGATTTTTGGCGCTCAGCATCGTTACCTGGGTCCTTTGGCGAATGAAGATCAGCTAATTTCTGAAACAGTGCAGAACCCTGCTCGGGGGACCATAGGGTCTGATTTTTGCTAAAATCAGGCGCTAATTAAGGAATTCTGATGGCTCTGATCCATACGCCCCTCTGTAATTTTGGTGCGCCTGCCCCTCACTTCTCGCTGCACGGGGTCGATGGCCGCCTCTGGACACTTCAGGATTGCTGTGGACCCAATGGCCTTCTGGTCATGTTCATCTGCAACCACTGCCCTTACGTAAAAGCCATTCAGGACCGCTTGGTTCGCGACACCATGGAATTAAAGGCCTTGGGCGTCGGCAGTGTCGGCATCATGTCCAATGATCCCACCGACTACCCAGAAGATAGCTTCGAAAACATGAAGCGGATCTCCGATCAACATGGCTATCCCTTTCCTTACCTCATGGATGAGACGCAAGAGGTGGCGAAAGCCTTTGGTGCGGTTTGTACGCCTGACTTTTTCGGGTACAACCGTAACTTGGGCCTCCAGTATCGTGGAAGAATTGACGAAAGCGGTCGCGAGCCAGCAGGCCCAGAGGTCCGCCGTGAGCTTTTTGAGGCCATGCGGACGATTGCCGATACGGGACATGGCCCCTTAGAGCAAACGGCCAGTATGGGCTGCTCCATCAAATGGCGACTTGCCTGAATTAGCCCCACCAAATCCACTCCATTCCATCCAACCAGTAGGAATCTTTACATGAGCTTCAAGAGACTGACCGAACTTGACCTGACGGGAAAGCGTGTTCTGATCCGTGCCGATCTCAATGTGCCGGTCAAGGACGGCAAAGTGACCAGTGAAACGCGCATTCGCGCCAGCGTCCCGACCATCGAACACTGCCTTAAAGCGGGTGCGAGCCGGATTATGGTCATGTCCCATCTCGGTCGTCCGACTGAAGGCGAGTTTTCTGAAGAATCTTCCATGAGGCCGGTCGCGGATCGCCTGAGCGCTCTTTTGGGTAAGCCCGTGACACTCGCCAAGAACTGGCTGGATGGCGTAGACAGCGCAAACGGGGAAGTGGTCCTTTGCGAAAATGTTCGCTTTAACAAGGGTGAAAAGAAGGATAACGAAGACCTGGCCAAACGCATGGCCGGGCTCTGCGATGTGTACGTCATGGACGCCTTTGGAACCGCGCATAGAGCTGAAGCCTCCACGCATGGAGTCGGCATCCACGCCCCCATAGCCTGCGCAGGCCTTCTTTTGGCAGCAGAACTGGATGCGCTTGGCAAGGCACTGAAGAGCCCTCAGCGCCCGTTATTGGCCATAGTCGGGGGATCTAAAGTTTCCGGGAAGCTCGAAGTCCTTGAATCACTGTCCAATCTCTGCGATCAATTGATCGTCGGTGGCGGCATTGCCAACACCTTCATTGCGGCAGCTGGATATCCTGTCGGTAAGTCACTTTATGAAGCTGACCTGATTCCGGAAGCTAAGCGCCTTATGGAAAAGGCGAAGTCGCGTGGCGGCGAGATCCCAGTCCCTACCGATGTGGTGACTGCGAAGGAGTTTTCAGAGTCTGCAGCCGCAACCATCAAGAAAGTTCAGGATGTCAGCGATGATGACCTGATCCTCGATATCGGGCCGGAAACAGCGGCTCGTTATGCCGAAATCATCAAATCAGCTGGAACCATCGTCTGGAATGGGCCCGTCGGGGTTTTTGAAATCGAACAATTCAGCCACGGCACGCAGGCTGTCGCGAAAGCTGTCGCTACCGGCAAGGGCTTTTCCATCGCTGGCGGTGGAGATACGCTGGCCGCGATCGAAAAATACGGCATCGAAAAGGACGTGTCTTACACCTCTACTGGGGGCGGTGCTTTCCTCGAATTCCTTGAGGGCAAGAAACTGCCTGCCGTTGCCATGCTGGAAAGCCGCAACTAAGTTTAGTTCAAATACCGCGCAGGCCCTGATTCACGCAGGGCTTGCATGCGTTTGGTCTATACAAATCGTAACGTTTGGGGTAAAACCCATTCAAAAGAAAGTTATTTATTGAGAGTATTAAATTTCATGGCAAGAGTGACCGTAGAAGATTGTCTCGACAATGTAGATAATCGTTTCCAGTTGGTTTTGGTCGCCGCAAAACGTGCGCGCCAGCTTACCATCCATCCTGAAGACTCCAAGGTAGCTTGGGAAAATGACAAGCCAACTGTAGTGGCTCTGCGCGAAATTGCATCGGGCGATATTACCCGCGATTACTTAAGCGTACCGGTGAAGCAGGATCGTTTTACCCTTGCGCGCCCCCCTTTCCCCACCCCGGGCCCTGACCTCGACGACGAGGATTTTGACTGATTCCATTCCGGGGGCTTGAGGACAACCGCAACATGACATTCCCTTAAAGACATGCTCGCGGCTCGAGAGGAAATCGAAGAACCCCAAGATAAGCTGATCCGGCGACTCTGTGCGGCGCTGTCCAAATATCTGGAACCCGAACAAGTCGCTGAGGTCGTCAGAGCTTACGAACTTGCCAATCGCGCCCACGAAGGCCAGACCCGTCTAACCGGGGAACCCTACATTTGCCATCCCCTGTCCGTCGCACTGATCCTTGCCGACATGCGCATGGATATGCGGGGAATCATGGCAGCCATCATGCACGATGTGATTGAGGACACCCCAATCACGAAGGCCGAACTCATCGACCAATTTGGTGAGGAAGTGGCCGAATTGGTCGATGGCGTGACCAAACTCGGCCGCATTGACAGCAAATCCCGCGCTGAAACCCAAGCCCAAAACGTCAGGAAAATGTTCCTGGCGATGGTCAAGGATCTGCGGGTCATCATGGTGAAGCTTGCAGATCGTCTTCACAACATGCGCACGCTTGAAACGATGGCAAGCCATAAGCGCAGACGAATTGCCTCTGAAACTCTCGATATCTATGCCCCGATTGCCAACCGGCTGGGCATGCACCAGTTACGACTTGAACTGGAAGATCTCGGCTTCGCGGCCATGTACCCCTTGCGAGCGAAAGTCCTCGCCCAGTCAGTTAAGAAGGCGCGTGGAAACCGAAAGGAAGTCGTTTCGAGCATAGAAAATTCGATAAAAAAACGCCTCGATGATGCGGGGCTTGGGACTTTTGAAGTCATCGGTCGAGAGAAACACCTTTTCAGCATTTACCAGAAAATGGTGCGCAAACGCAGGCCGTTTGCAGAAGTCTTCGATGTCTATGCCTTTCGCATTAGCGTTGAAAGCATTGATGATTGCTATCGAACGCTGGGGGTTGTCCACAACCTTTATAAGCCCGTACCCGGCCGCTTCAAGGATTACATTGCCGTTCCAAAGGCCAATGGCTATCAATCCCTTCACACCGTTCTGGCAGGTCCTTTTGGTCAGCCCATAGAGATTCAGATACGAACACGAGCCATGCATCAACTTGCAGAGGCTGGCATCGCTGCCCACTGGCTTTACAAGAGCGACGAAAAGGATGCCGAAGCACAGAGCCAGGCCCGAGCCCATGAATGGCTTCAGGATCTCCTGGAAATCCAGAAAAGCGCGGGTGACTCTCTGGAGTTCCTCGACAACCTCAAGGTCGATCTCTTTCAGCGCGAAGTCTACGTCTTCACTCCACGGGGCCAGATTATCAAGCTGCCGCGTCAGGCCACCATCGTGGACTTTGCCTACGCCGTTCACACGCACGTCGGTAATACCTGTGTTTCAGCACGCGTCGACCGCCAGCTAGCGCCCCTCCAGACTGTCCTCCAGAACGGCCAGACCGTCGAAATCATCACCGCCCCTTGGGCAAGACCGAATCCGCTCTGGTTGAGCTTTGTCGTCACTGCGAAGGCTCGTGCGGCCATCAGAAATCACCTGCGTAACTTCAAGATGCAGGAAGGTATTGCACTGGGTCAACGGCTCCTGGAGAAAGAACTCGAAACCCTCG
Organism: Pseudomonadota bacterium; assembly: GCA_041158345.1. GTDB lineage: Bacteria > Pseudomonadota > Gammaproteobacteria > Methylococcales > Methylococcaceae > UBA6136. Next base: position 51,289 of record JBEBBO010000122.1, read on the forward strand.
GGTACACCTACGAATCCATATCTGAAGAGCAGATCCAGAAACTACTCAAACGACTGGATATTCCTGATCGCGATGCGTTGCTTGAAGACCTTGGACTCGGCAATCGCCTGCCGATGTTGGTTGCACGACAGCTCGTTGATCTGGGCCCCGAACAGATCGGCGCCAAGCCGTCTGAAAAGCATCCCTCCCTGACGCCCCTCATCATTCGTGGAACTGAGGGCATGGTGGTGAATCTTGCCAAGTGCTGTCGCCCGATCCCTGGCGACCCCATCATCGGGTTCTTTAACCCAGGCAAGGGCATCGTTGTTCACCTCACCGAATGCAACAACATCGAAGAACTTCGTAAACGACATGGTCACTGGGTCGACGTCCAATGGGACAAGCAGGCTCGCGGTGAATTTCCGGCACTGATCCGAATTGAATTGATGAACCAGGTCGGGACCCTTGCCAAAGTTGCGGCTACCATTTCGCGAATGCGCGCCAACATCGAGAATGTACAAATCGTCAATCAAGATAGCCAATTGTCGATTGATTACATTACGCTCATGGTCAGAGATCGAAACCACCTGGCACAGGTAGTCAAAGAACTGCGCAAACTCTCGATTGTGCTCAAGATCTCCCGTGTTAAATCTGAACTCCGCAAAAAAAGCACACATGACTAAGAAGGCCATTCAAACCGATCTCGCCCCTCAAGCTATTGGCACTTACTCGCAGGCCATACAAACCGGCAATACGGTCTACCTCTCAGGTCAGATCCCACTAGATCCAACGACGATGAATTTAGTCGAGGGGCCGATTGAAGCTCAGATTCATCGCGTTTTCGAAAACTTGAGTGCCGTCGCCGCAGCTGCCGGCGGATCATTGGATGATGTCGTCAAACTGAATGTCTTTCTTACCGACCTAGGCCATTTTGCAAAGGTCAACGAAATCATGAGCACCTATTTCACTCAACCCTATCCGGCGAGGGCAGCAATTGGTGTCGCCGCCCTTCCCCGTGGTGCGCAAGTTGAAATGGACGCTGTTTTGGTCCTTGTGGGCTAAGCGTCTCGAAAAGTCCTGGTTAGATTGCCCCCCCTGCATCGCCGATCAATCGCCTCACTGAAGGGGGTGGGGGCCAAAACCGCCCAAAAACTGGAGCGGATCGATCTTCTCTCTGTACAAGATCTGCTTTTCCACTTACCACTTCGCTATGAAGATCGGACACGACTGACGCCGATTGCCCAGACCAGAGCTGGTGAGTCTGTCCTGGTCGAAGGGGATATTGTGGCCATCGAGATCCGACAGGGCACCCGCCGAAGCCACTTGGTCCACATTCAAGACGCAAGCGGGCGATTGACCCTGCGTTTTTTCCATTTCACCCGGCATCAGGAACTCCAATTTGTTCACGGCCGTCGATTGCGGTGTTTTGGCGAGGTCCGTTACGGATTCCAGGGGCTAGAGCTCAGCCACCCGGACTACGAGTTTCCCCAAGAGGAAGCCCTGTCGTCGCCTGAATCCTGCCTGACACCGGTTTATCCCGTCACCGAAGGTGTTCATCAGAAAACGTTGAGACAGCTGGTCAGTCAGGCTTTGGAGCACATCAACGAGTTACAGGATGTACTGGAAGGCGTCTCTTCGCCTTTCCCCTTAAGGCCTTCGCTGAGAGAAGCCCTCATCGCGCTTCATCGTCCCCCTCCAGGCCTTGGGCTCGGTAGTCAATCGCTAACCAATGCCCGGATTAGATTGGCCTACGAAGAACTTTTGGCCCATCACTTGAGCCTGAGTCGCCATCGAAGTCGAATGCGCAATCAAAGGGCCCCAGAACTCAAACTCCCCTCCGCTGTCCGCAGTCCATTTCTGGCCGGCCTCCCCTTTAAGCTCACAGCGGCACAAGAGAGGGTCATCGAGGAAATCCTTAAAGACCTGAACCGCCCGACCCCCATGATGCGATTAGTCCAGGGGGATGTCGGTAGCGGAAAAACGGTGGTTGCCGCCATTGCCGCCCTTTCGGCACTGGCGTCTGGCTATCAGGTCGCTGTCATGGCACCGACAGATCTACTTGCCGATCAACACGCCAGAAGTTTTTCTCATTGGCTTGAGCCCCTTGGGATCAACGTCAGCTTCATTTCTGGGCGACTTAAGGCGGAGGGGCGCAGAGCGGCACTGAATGATCTGGCGAACGGGAATACAGGCCTTGCGATAGGCACCCATGCACTATTCCAAGACGATATCGCGTTCAATCGTCTCGGACTGATCATCATTGACGAACAACATCGTTTTGGGGTGCATCAACGCCTCGCCCTCAGAAAGAAGGGCATTCAAAACGGTATGGTGCCGCACCAAATGATCATGACGGCAACGCCCATTCCGAGAACCTTGGCGATGACGGGCTATGCCGATCTTGATCTCTCCATCATCGATGAGCGCCCCCCCGGCCGAACGCCGGTGAAAACGGCCGTTCTCCCTCAAACTCGTAAATCAGAAATCATTACCCGTATCGAGGAATGGGTGCGCAGGGGGCGTCAGGCCTACTGGGTTTGTACCTTGATCGAAGAGTCTGAACTGCTTCAGGCGGAGGCAGCCGAAAGTGCCGCTGCCACTTTAAGGGAGTCGCTCCCCGATATTCGCATGGCGTTAGTCCACGGCCGTCTAAAATCGCGTGACAAGGAGGCCATCATGCAGGCCTTCAAAAACGGGGAGATTGACCTTCTGGTTGCAACGACAGTCATTGAGGTTGGGGTTGATGTTCCCAACGCCGGGTTGATGGTGATTGAAAATGCAGAACGTCTGGGACTTGCCCAACTCCACCAGCTTCGGGGGCGAGTCGGCAGAGGGCCCGGAGATGCACACTGCGTATTGGTCTACCAATCGCCCCTAGGGAAAATCGCCCGAGAGCGTCTCGCGATCCTCCGCGAAACAGATGACGGCTTCATCATCGCAGAAAAAGATCTGGAAATTCGGGGGCCGGGCGAATTACTGGGAACACGACAGACGGGGCAACTCAATTTCAGAATTGCTGATCTGGTGGAGGATGGCCATCTCATTGAAGCCATTCATCAGCAGGCAGAAACCCTTCGAAATGATCACCCCGAAATCGCCGATGCGCTAATACAGCGCTGGTTGGGGCGATCTCAGGATTTCATCGAGGCCTAGTTAGGGGGCCTTGGCGGGATTCTTTGGGTGTTTCTTTACCCATTCACTCGCCAACCGCTGGCCCTCTGCCAACTGGGCAGAACTGAGCTTTTTGGCCAAGCGATCTCGACTCTGGGTACATTCCTTGTCCCCTGAAATGGCTGAGAGATTGAACCATTTGTAAGCTTCTACCTGATTTTGCGGGACGCCTTGTCCCAGAAGATAGAGCGATCCTAAACCATGCATCGCTTGAGCGTTGCCCAACTCGGCCGCTTTGGAATACCAGCGAACAGCTTCCGGAAAATTCTGAGTTGCGCCCTTGCCATGCTGGTAGCGGTATCCCATGTAATAAGCCGCCTCGACATGTCCCTGCTCTGCCGCTTTTAGGTACCAACGCGTTGCCTCGTTTCGATCCTGAGGCACACCTTCGCCACGGCCATAAATCTGCCCGACCCTGAACTGAGCGTCCGCATTTCCTTGCGTTGCGGAGGCCTTATACCAACGCAAGGCTTCAGCCTGGCTCGCGGTGACGCCAATGCCTCGCTCGTATAGCCCCGCCAGCACCCACTGGGAGCGGGCATCTCCCTTTTCAGCGGCTTTGGTGCACCAAAAAAGAAGATCCACGGTGGGTTTCTGCGACTTGCCTGATGCAGATGCGCCAGTCTGCGTGTATGCCTTGACCTGATTGGCACACGCGATGGACTCGCTCTCTGGCATTTCAGTCGCCTTCACCTCTGTTGTTGAGACGGGTGTCGTCGGCGTCAGCGTTGAGCAGCCCGCGACGCCTAAAGCCATCATCGCCATCACGGTCTTTCGTTCAAACATTATCGGACCTCACAACATATTCGAGAACAACAGGTTTCAGGTAGTTTATTCGCCCCACCTGTTATTTAGCTACTGATTAACACCAATCCCGGTGGCAGCGCTTCACCCAGAACGCGCTGCTCATCCGAGTCATTCAAGTCTGAAATTTCGCTAACGAGGCGGACCCAACTGTCTGGAAGCTTTGCCTCCTGAAGCTGGTTGACCAATGCCTCGCGGGTAGAAGGATCAAAATCGAGAAGACGATCGCCAGTGTAGCGGGCCATGAGCGCTGCAGAGAGGGCTGCATCCGAGTTCTTTTTAAACTCCTCACCCATGATGCGCTCAAGCCAGGGACGCACATCGTCTGCGGGAATCACGTTGTGCGATGAACCGTGCCATGGCTTTCGTGCTCCAAGTCGGCCCAAGGACCACCAGAGGACGCGCTGGTCACCAGACTTCCCAATTCGCGTCAAAAGCCAACCCCCGATTCGAACCTTATCCGTGGCAGAAAGATGCTCAAGGTTTGCAACCATGCGTAATAGATCCTCGGGGCCTCGTTTTTTGGCCAGTTCCATTTGGTTGGATCGACGAAGTCTTGAGGGCTCGAGGTAAGAAAGCGCTGATTCAAAAATGGCACTTTGACGAGGGCCATCCAGTCCCCCGGCTATGCGTCGCCACAAAGTCCACCACTCTGACCAGACTTGCGACTCCTGACTGAACTGGAGCGCTTGCGGAAAAACATCAAAGACGCGTGCCACCAAATCTTCGTCGAGGGGATGTCCAAATCCCGGGCGCAGACAAAATCCTGTCAGATTGAGCCAGACCCGCTCATGATCCGGTGTACGCCTTCGATTTGTAAGTCCCTGCACCAAAGTCTCGGCAAGACCTCTCAGCAAAAGAAGACTCCAACCCTCCTTGGGTCCCAATATACGCTCAAGGTCAGCGCGAAGTCGCTTCACGGCCTTGGGATCCACCGACTTGCTCCGGGGCCCAAAAACCCCGAGTATTAGCTCTCGCGCTTCCGAAAGCTTGGGATGTTCCTCATGCTGCATCCTAGCGACCGCAGTGGTTGAATGAGAGCGCAACTCAAATTCAATTTTCCAGCTTAAATTGGGATCTTCCACGCCGACACAGTGAAGATCAAGCGTTCCTATCGGGCTAAGCGCAGCGACCAGTTGAACCTCAACCGCGTCCTCCTTTCTCCCCCGCGTATCCATCACTAACCTCAGGGGTGGAAGAGCCTTGAACGCCAAGTCATCCAGATCAGTCAGCGCGCCTGGAAGCGGAGTAAAGTCATCCTGTGATGCAACCAGATGGAACTGAACTGCTGCGCCGACTTTGAGCTTGAAACGTCGATCACTTAAGACGATTTCTTTCCCTTCCTCTGTTCCACGCGGGAGAAGGCAGCAGAGCTTGGATACGCCCTCTTTTTCGCCTTCGAGAACCAGGAATAAGCTCCGCGGTGCTCCACTGGTTATTTTCTTGACCGTTCCACCCCGACGCGCCCATGCTGAAGCGACAGCACCGTGGGCCACAGCTTCCTCGGGATGGGGATTTTGAAGGCAGCGGATTTGATGCGCACCCCAGCGTTCCATCTGCTGGATAAGCCGCCCTTTGAGGAGCGGACTGTTGAAGACCCCACCATTCAGGAGCAACGCATCAGGCAAAATGCCGCGGTCATTGGCCTGCCCCAAAGCCTCCGCGATCACATGACGGTGCTCTGTAAGAAACGCTGAAATATGGCGCGTGATCGCTGGATCTTTGACAAACGGTAGGCCGTATTCGACAACACCACTTCGACGCCGATCGGGCAAATCCCCAAGCTCGACATAAGGAAAGAACCCCTCGACCAAAAGGTTCTGTACCTCAGAGCATTCAAAATCGACTGAGCGAGCGCCACCAATCAAACGGCTACCGGCCCCTAACACGGTGACCTTGACGCGTTCAGGCGCTGTGTCCGAAAGAAGCATCTCCTTGGCTTGGCGGCACTGTTCAACCAATTGGGAAAACTCAAGCGGGCTGATCACCTGACCGGCACTGGCTAACTTGTTTTCAGCCAGGTGGGCGAGTGCAAGATCCAGATTGTCGCCGCCGAGCATAAGATGCTGGCCCACAGCGATTCGCGTGAAGTCCGGCCCATGCTCACCTTGGCGAACGGCAATGAGCGTGAGATCCAAGGTTCCCCCGCCGAGGTCCACGACAAGGACCAAACGAATGCCGTGCAGATGTGCTGCAATCTGTCGCCTTTCGCGCCAGAGCCAGTCATAAAAAACCGCCTGAGGTTCTTCAATCAATTGAAATTGTCTGAAGCCGGCCGCACTTGCCGCATCACAGGTCAGCGTTCGGGCTGCCTCATCAAATGAGGCCGGAACGGTAATGGTCAGGTCTTGATGCTCCAACCGGGCATCGGGATGTTGATCATTCCAGGCATCCCGGACGTGACGAAGATACCCTGCAGAGGCCTCGACTGGAGAAATCTTCTCAACCCCTTCCACCCCGCCCCAGGGAAGAATCGGAGCGGTTCGATCAGCTGTCGGATGGGACAACCAGCTTTTGGCACTGGTGACCAGACGACCAGGAGATTTAGCACCGAGCTGTCGAGCAAGCTCGCCGATGACCGGTAGCCATGGGAGATTGGCACGTTGTGTGGGCGTTTCCCAAGGCAAACCGCAATCGCTCGAGCGAATCTCATCGAAAGAGGCCTGATATTGCACCGAGGGCAACAAAGGCCGGCTGGCGACTTCGCCTAGCCCCACCAACTGTGGAATCTGAAACCCTTGAATCTGTGGATCTCCCGCATGCTTAATGGGGGCTGCAGCGACCACCGTGTGACTTGTTCCAAGATCAATCCCGACAAGCCATTGAGGATTCATTGAGGCGGGATCAGCGCTCATAGGCCCTGGGACTGACCAATTCCTTGCGGAGATGTTTCCCGCTCACGCACATCGAATTCAACCTTCCAGCGATGTCCGCCGTCGCGAGCTATGGCTTCGAGTTGCAAGGTACCGGTTTCGGTCACTCTCGCCCCAAGAATGACCGGCACCACCTCACCCTTGAGGTAATGCTCCGTTGGAAGCGTGACTTCAATTGCCGATAACTCCTCCAACTCATCGTCGGCCCACCAGTCCAGCCGGATCCCAACTTCATCGAGACGGCGTACCTTGGAAGAGAAGAACCTGAAATGAACCGGTTCGCCCACGATCAATCCGAATTCATACGGGGGAAGTGTGGCCTCACTGCCCTCCTCCATCCCGAAGGGTGCGATACAGAGCGCTTCAAGCGGTGGAGCAATTCCAGGGACGGCTGGAACCGCGCTTTCAACGCCCACATAGTATGCAGCCGCCGTACCCCCTCGAATCCGAACGCCCGGTCCATTTCGCACATTCCCGTAGTAGGCAGCGCCACGAGATACGGCAAGATCCAGATCGATACCTTCAAGAAGTCGAACGGAGGGAGCACCGTCCGCCTCAAGCCAGCGATTGACGACGGCCAAAAGTCGCTCAACCAGCTCCGTTGACCGAAATACGCCCCCATTCAGGAGAATGGCCGAGGGGTGTAAGAAACGCCGAGGTTCACCCACCCCCAGAGCCTGTGCGTGGTGGTTTGCATCAACATGCCGACTCAAAAAAGAGGCCAGGTGAGCCGTAATCCGGGCATCCTGAGCATAAGGGAGAGCTAACGTCGTAAGACCGGCTCTGGCTGACTGCTGGGGACGATCCTCGATGGAGAGCATCGGAAAGAAGCCCTCAACAACGGTTTCCAAGACCTCATGTCGGGTGAGATTGGTTCTTAATGTTCCGCCGATCAGAGATGATCCTCGGCTCGGAACGGCGATTGCAACCTCCGAAAGTGAGGCATTCCCCAGAAGTTTCTCCTTGGCATCCCGAGCACCATGAGTGAGGCACTGCAACTGCCAAGGCTCAAGGCGCTTTCCTTCCTTGTCGAGCTTTGCACGGATCCCATAGGCCAAGGCCAGATCCATATTGTCTCCACCAAGAAGGATGTGGTCCCCAATGGCAACACGCTCCAAGGCAAGTCGACCTAACTCTTCGGAAACCGCAACCAGAGAAAAATCGGTCGTCCCACCCCCAACGTCCACCACGAGAATCGTTTCACCAGGCCTGACCTGGTTTCGCCATTCCCCACCGGAGGCCTGAATCCAGCTATAGACAGCCGATTGAGGCTCTTCCAGTAAAACGGCATGCGCCAACCCGACCCTGCGAGCCGCTTCAACCGTCAATTCTCTGGCACCTGGATCAAAGGACGCTGGCACCGTGATCACTAGATCCTGATCGGCTAGGGGGGCATCCGGAAAACGGGCATCCCAGGCACTCTTCAAATGTCGAAGGTAAGTGGTGGAGGCCTCCAACGGGGAGACACGCGTCACTTCCGGGGGGGCCTGGACAGGTAAAATCGGTGCCTTACGATCGACTTGCCCATGCGATAGCCAGCTTTTAGCACTACCCACCAGGCGGATCGGGGTCTTACTCCCAAGATGCCGCGCGATCTCTCCAACCAATGCACGATCGGAACTGGCCCAAGGCAACGAGCAATCCTCGGAGCGAATCTCATCCGGGTGCGCCTGATAAAGAAAAGACGGCAGCTGAGGCCGACTTTCGATGGCTCCCGGACTTATCAGCTGCGGAATGGGAAGGACCTCAACAGAAACCTCTTCGCCCGCTGCCGCATCCAGACGGACAAATGACAGGACACTGTTGGTAGTTCCAAGGTCAATTCCGACCGCAAATACTGACTGACTCAAAGCTCGACCTCCGCGGGCGCCAGCACCCTTGGATCATGACCTTCAGCCATCAATGGGAGCCGGATTTCGCGTACTTTCCATCCCTTATGAATCAGGCTGCCGCGGAATGGGGGTGAACCCACGATATTGCCGGTCATTCGGATCTCCGCTGCATTAAATCCCTTTTCCAGGGTCACCCGAGAACCCTCCGCCTCAGTCATGATGGGTTCAAGTTTTAAATGTTGCTGGATCACACGCCGACAACCCTCATGAACAACACGCGCCGCCGCGCCGATATCCGCATCTGTATGCTGCTGGAGATTTTCCTCGATGAAATCGATGAAACGGGATTCTTGCTGCAAAAGTCCTAGCAACTGAAGTGCCGCCGTCGGCTGAGACTCGGCCAAAATCGCAGGCGGTGTGAGTTCCTCTGCACTGCCGGTTTGAGTCTTTTTCTGTTTTGCAGATAGAAAAGGCAGTAGCGCAAGCACCAGGGTCAAAAGAATCAGAATCACGACCAGCGCACCGAGCACGAGATGGAACAAATCCAGCGTAACAGGAATCACTTGGGGGTCGATGGACATCAGAAACCTCGATATAAGACGCCCCGCATGGGACGATTTGAATGAATGCCGCGCAAGGCGCGAAGTCAGGGTTGATTTCGTACTTCGGGGCTATCGCAGATCAAGCAATCGCATGACCCGTGATGGGCCATGCGATTAACAATTATTCGGGATGTGATTCGCGGTAACGAAGTGCATGAGCGCCCATTACAATGCGGACGACCTGCTGGGCTGCCTGAGAGCGCTTTCGCTGTAAATAGCGATCAGAGATGACATCGGGCACTTTTTCCGCCTGGAACGCCGGCTTGATAGGACTCAGCTTGGGATCACAAACGCTCAAGATCAAGTCGGTGAGCTTCCGGGAATCCTCCGGATCATTGACATGCTTCGTGGTCTCATCGTTAAGGCAGCGGTGATAGGAGTCCACTGCTTGGTTGATTTTTCCCAGCGTTTTCTCACTCAAGGTCGTCGGCTTCCAATCCTGCGAGATTTCAGGAGTCGCTGGTTTATCTTTAGCAAATCCCGCCGATGGGAAAGCGATTTGAACAAGCAAAACAATCCAGAATAACCCGAGAGATCGATTCTCCGTTCGAATTGTAGTTTTCACTTTGTTTTTTCCTTCGCTGCTTTTCCGTTTGTCGTACGACCTGTTTTAGGCGGCGTCGGTTCCGGAAGCATCTCCATGACTAAAAGATCGACCTCACTGTCACTGACGTTCTCAGAGAGATACTGAGACCCGGTTTCCCAGAACAATTGACCGGGCCCAAATTCGTCGGCCTTGGCATCTGTCGCAATTCGCACTCGGCCCTTCAAAACATAGCGAGGCCCCGGGATCGGATGAATGCGTGATGCAGCCTTCCATCCCTTGGCTAAGGTGAGCTTGATCACCCGCACCTTGACCTTCGATGCGGAGAGATCCATCGATTGCTCCCCCAGAAGATGCTGGGGCAATGGTGTTGTTTCAGCGGCTATTGCATCCAGGCAGCACAACAAAGCCAAGCCTGCGAAGAGCTTCTTGAGTGGCATCGCGTCAATCTCCTCTGTAGCAGAACACGTCCAAGTCCAGCGCCATCGGCGTCAAGATTTGCCAACTTCTTCTACTAGAGGAAGATGGGCACGGCGCTGAAGCCACATTACCCCCATCAAGTCCCAGATCCCGACCCATAGCCGATGCCAGGTGCCGTACTTTGAGACACCCAGAGTTCTTGGACGGTGATTGACCTCGACAGAGACAATCCTTGCCCCTGCCCTTTGGGCCAACGCCGGCAAGAATCGATGCATATGATCGAAGTAGGGCATCTCAAGGAACAATCCCCGATCAAAAAGTTTGAGACCACAACCGGTATCAGGGGTTGCGTCCCCCAGAAGGCCCGCTCGGACTCGATTGGCAATTCGAGACGAGAGCTTTCGCCAGCCGGTGTCCTTGCGGTTTTTTCGATATCCGGCAATGAGGGCTTTGCCGCCACTCTGGGTGAGTTCCTGCCAAGCCTTGTACATCGCTGGAATATTCGCCGGGTCATTCTGCCCATCACCATCCAAGGTGGCGATAACTGCACCTCGGGCGACAATCACTCCGGTCCTCACCGCTGTGCTCTGTCCACAGCACTTCACATGCCTGATAACGCGTAACACGGAAAATTCAGCGCTGAGCGCCTGAAGGCGGGCCAACGTATCATCGGAACTGCCATCATCAACGTAGATGATTTCATAAGCACCTAGGCCAGATACCGCTGTAACGATCTCCTCAATCAGGGGACGTAGATTTTCGTTTTCGTTATGGACAGGAACCACAACACTCAACTGGATACTCATCTTTTCACCTACCATGACCCGGTATAACTGACCGCAGGCGGGCCATCCGTTGCAACGACTTCACCAATGCTAAAGCACACTTCTCCCGCACCCGACAATTGCATCAGCGCCTGTGCTTCTTCAGCTGCAGGAACGCAGACGATCATCCCTATTCCACAGTTGAAAGTCTTGAGCATTTCATGATCAGCCACCCGACCGCGATCCTTGAGCCAATTGAATACCGGAGGTCTCTCGAATCCGTCGAGATTAATGACCGCTGCTGTTCCTTTGGGGAGGACACGCGGAAGATTTTCAGTAATTCCGCCCCCTGTAATATGCGCAAAGGCATGGACTTCCGACCCGTGCAAGAGACTGATCAGCGACTTCACATAAATTCGCGTGGGCTCCATCAGCGCATCAGCAAGCTTTTTATCCCCACACATGGATTCAAGGGCGTCGGAGCCGACTTTTTCAATGACCTTCCGAATCAGGGAGTAACCATTCGAATGAGGCCCTGATGAGGCGAGGCCAATTAGCCGGTCACCAGGACGAACCCGGGTACCATCAAGCATGGCCGATTTCTCGACTATGCCGACGCAAAAACCCGCAAGATCGTAGTCACCCGCTTCATACATTCCGGGCATCTCTGCCGTCTCGCCACCGACCAGCGCGCAACCTGCGAGTTCACAGCCCTTCCCGATACCCTCAATGACAGACGCTGCCACATCAACATCCAATTGTCCTGTGGCGTAATAATCCAAGAAGAAAAGCGGCTCAGCCCCCTGCACAACGATATCGTTGACGCACATTGCGACGAGATCGATACCAACTCCGCCGTGACGCCCCGTGTCGATCGCTAATTTCAGTTTGGTACCCACACCATCCGTTCCGGCCACCAGGACAGGTTCACGGAAACGTCCCACCGGGAGTTCAAAAAGGGATCCAAATCCGCCTAGACCCGCCAGAACACCGGGAATCCGGGTTCTTGCAGCAATAGGCTTGATTCTCTCCACCAGGGCATTCCCCGCCTCGATATCAACGCCAGCCTTTCGGTAATCCAAAGACTCGCTATCCTCGCGCTTGTCGCTCAAAAAAGTTCTCCGAAGTCATTCGTACTATGGCGGAACCCAGATCCCGCGAAGAGACACTGGGTGCCGCCTGAGATGGGGTGATTGTGCTATTTTAGCGCGTCTTCGGTCTGAAAGGCCCTGATCATAGCGTTCCGCTTAAAGGGAATTCTTTCAGGCTTCACAGACCGTTCGCTTTCATTGTGAGGGCCCCCGCTGCGCCGGGATTTCCAGAGCACCAGCCTTAAACGTTTCTTACCATGGATCGAGACCAGATCGTTGAGAAATTCATCCGCATCGGACTGATTACGGTGACCGCGGTTTATCTGCTTATCCTTGTTGGAGGCATTGTTCGCGCATCCGGGTCAGGGATGGGTTGTCCTGACTGGCCGACCTGTTTTGGTCGACTGGTTCCACCCACGTCAGAGAGCCAGCTACCACCGGATTACCATGAACGGTATATCGGTTACGGCGACACCACGTTCAATGTCTTAAAAACCTGGACCGAGTACCTGAATCGTTTGCTAGGCGTTTCCATCGGAATCCTCATTCTGACGACGCTGATTCGCTCACTCCCGTTCAGAAAGATTTCGCCCCCCGTTTTTTATTTTTCCCTGACGAGCTTCCTCCTGGTCGGCTTTCAGGGATGGCTCGGCTCGAGGGTCGTGGCCAGCGAATTAAAACCGATTCTCATCTCAGCCCACATGATCGTGGCATTCGTGATTGTTTCGATGCTGATCTTGTCGGTTTGCCTTGCTGCCCGCACCTGGCTCGCTCGACAGACTTTTGGCGAATTAAGTCCAAGGTGGCGACGGACACTCAGGTTTGCGATCGTGTTCACGCTGATCCAGATTACGATGGGAACACAAATTCGAGAGGCGGTCGATGGCATCACCAACGCCCACGTCCTCAGCGAACGCTCGGTTTGGCGCGATCATTTTCCAATCATTTTCTACGTCCATCGCTCCTTTTCATCGATCATCCTTTTCACCAATCTTTGGCTCGTCTGGAAACTAATCAAGGCAACGGATGCTGAAAACCCTATGCGGGTCCCAGCCTACGGACTGGCGGGGCTGATCTTTGTTGCGATCCTAAGTGGTGTAAGCCTTGATCGACTCGGTTTTCCAGCTGTGGTTCAGCCCGTGCACCTGCTTATGGCCAATCTGATCTTTGGAACGCAATTCTATCTTCTGATGGCCTCTCGGTTTGCAGACTCCAACAGCCGCCAAGCCGATTAGGAGCAATTGGAAGGGGAAGGAAGATTTAGGGTGCCGTCGTGGCCCTTTAAGGTCTGAATCGCCTCATCAAACTCCATGACACTTCCTTGCCACGGGACCTTGATCCAGAAAGACTGCCCTCTGACCAGACGCGGTCTCACCTTTGCATTGATCCCACGTTCTCTAAAACCCAACAACGCCGCATTCGCTTCATCTTCGGTTGGATAAAGGCCTAAGGCAATCGATCCGGCCAATGGCCCTCGATCGAAAAGCCACGTTTCGTAGAAACCCCGATTCAGCAGCAATTGTCGATTGGCCAGGGCGCCCTCGCGAGTCGTCGCCTTGGTGAACAGCACCCAGAACCCGTCAGGAACATCACCTGACCGATTGATGACTCGAAGATCTTTGGCCAGTGTCGCCAGCACGGTGAGGTTCGATTCAGCCTCGTCCCGAGTCGCAAAAGGCCCCAGTGACATGCACCCTGAGCGCGGTGGACTTTGAGCATCCTCGGAGCTATTCGACATGCCGTCCAGGACTGGACTGGGATCAGGCTCTGTCGGCAGAAGGTCAAACCCTGCCTCCTCCGCGCCCAATGAATCCAGAGGATCCATGGAGGTTTGCACCTTACTCTCCGGCCCGGTCTTGAAACCCCAGTGATCAAGCCCGTACTTCCATCCAAGGAATACCAGATTAACCAACACCAGCATGTAAAAGAGATATTTCAATGGAGAACTCGGATTGAGCGGCTTGGCCCCTCGGGGAGAGATGACATTCTACCGCGGGGATAATAAACCCGAATCACTTCAACGGTTGGCCGAAAGAGATTCCCTATAGCGCGCCCAAAGGCCCTCAAGCACCAAGTCCGCAGCAACTTGAGCAGGGTAGCGAAGCAAACCCGCAAGGCTCTCCGCATCGCCACCCGTCATCAAAAGCAAAGGATTTTTAAAGCCCCGCGCATCAAAATCCTTGATGACCCGTTCAATAGCCCCCACCAGCGCGAGCAGAGCCCCAGAGGAAAGCCCCGCCACAGTATCGCTCCCGGGATCAAGGCCAACCGGCTCAAGGTTTGTTATGCGTTTGATTTGGTGGGTTCCATGGGCCAAGGCATTCCCCATGGACATAAGCCCAGGAAGAATATATCCCCCGAGATGGCACCCTTTGGCATCGAGAAGATCAATCGTGCAGGCACTGCCCGCATCGACAATCACCACCGGCTGAAGACTCCGCGCACGGGCTGCAACAAGAGCCAACCAGCGATCGACACCCAATCTCTCAGGTTCTTGATAACCCGATGTCACCCCAAGGCCGAAATTCTGGGATTTTGCGATAAATGGCACAAGCGACCACTGGTTATGGATGAAAGACGTGATTTCACCCTCAACACGTTCGCCAGCCACATTTGATAGCGCGACGCCCAAAGGCGGTTCAAAAAGGCTCCAAGTCGACTCCATCACAGACAGACTATCCGGAAGTGCCGGAGAGGGCACCCCGGAAATCAACTGTTCTCCCTCAATCCTGGCCCATTTGACTCGGGTGTTACCAACATCGATTAGCAGGAAGTAACCGGACATCAGGGCATGACCCGCAAACGCACTTCGCCCGAAGCAAAGACTCTCTGGATCCCTCCCTCTTCTTCGAAGATCAGAAAGCCTTCCGGAGAGACATCAACCACTTTGCCACTCACCGACTGATCGCCAACCAAAACCATGGCAGGCTTACCGCTATCACCGTGAATCGCCCTCCACTCCGGAAGATACGCGGGGAGTCCAACCTCCGCGTACGTTTCGAGAAGCGTCAAAAGATGAGAGAGAAAGCCTGAAACCGTCGCATTTCTGAGACCTGTCTTGCCTCCGAGAACCCGCCGAAGATCGGTGACCGATTGGTCGATACGGGTTTCTATCTCCTCTGGAAGATCGATATTCAAACCAACACCAATCACTACAGCACACGAGCCATGCGCCTCACCGGCGATTTCAATCAATATGCCGCCAAGCTTACCCCCTTGCCACAAAAGATCATTGGGCCATTTGAGGGCAACGTGATCTGCACCGACGGATTTCAAGGCTCGCGCGAGCGCAACCCCCACAGCAAGGCTCAGACCTGCGACTTGCCGGGGGTCCTGGAATCGCCACAGAAGGGAGAGACAGATACCCCCGGCAAGGGGTGATAGCCAGCTGCGGCCAATACGGCCGCGACCCTGATTTTGAAATTCAGCCAAAACAGCCGTCCCGTTGGGCGCGCCCCCAGTTGCCATTTGCATCAGGGTCGAATTGGTGGATTCGAGAACATTCTCGATATGCAATGGCCCCATCAGGGCCTGTGCGGCCGAATCCATACCTTCCAGAATTTTCTGAGCGTCCAAAAGCTCAATCGAACGAGTCAGGCGATAGCCCTTCCCTGGCACCGAGGCCACTTCAAGGCCAAAGTTTTCAAGACGCCTGACATGTTTCCAGACCCCAGCTCTCGAAATCCCCATGACCTGAGCAATTTCAGTACCTGAGTGGAACCGACCATCGGCAAGGGATTCCACGAGGATTCGATCCAGCTTATCCATGGCCTTCAGGACTTTCGATCCAGAGCTTTGAGACGAGCTAGCTTTTCTGCGATCTTGATTTCAAGTCCTCGTTGAACTGGCTGGTAGTAAGTCCGCTCAGGCATCGCATCGGGAAAATAACGCTCCCCCGCCGCATAGGCATCGGGCTCATCATGGGCATAGCGGTAATGCTTCCCATAATCCATATTTTTCATGAGAGATGTCGGCGCATTTTTGAGATGCAAAGGGACATCCACGCTTCCGAAGCTAGCAGCATCGGCTCTGGCCGCTTTATAGGCTAGATACACTGCATTGCTCTTGGGAGCCGCAGCCAAATAGACAACTGCCTGCGCCATGGCCAACTCCCCCTCAGGACTTCCCAAGCGCTCCTGAACATCCCAGGCATTGAGGGCCAATTGAAGCGCCCTCGGATCCGCATTACCGATGTCTTCACTTGCAATTCGAACAATTCGCCGAGCGAGATACAAAGGATCAATCCCCCCATCAAGCATTCTTGCAAACCAATACAGCGCGGCATCCGGAGCGCTGCCTCGGACCGACTTATGCAAGGCCGAAATCTGGTTATAGAAATCTTCTCCGTTTTTATCGAATCGGCGACTACTCCCTGAAGAGAGGACTTCAGTGACCAGTTCCGAAGGCACGACACCTCCATCATTCGGCGCAAGGTCTAGCGTAATTTCAATCAGATTAAGCAAACGCCGCGCATCGCCATCAGCCGCCTCGACCAGCTGCAGAATGCTTTCCGCGGCCAGCGTGAATCTTTGGGCACCGTAACCTCTGACCGGATCATTGAGGGCCTGGTGCACAAGCCCCTCCAAGTCATCCCCTGTCAACCCGCGAAGCACATAAACCCGGGCGCGCGAGAGCAACGCGTTATTCAGTTCAAACGATGGGTTTTCGGTAGTTGCTCCGATAAAACAGAATGTCCCGTCCTCAACGTGAGGAAGAAATGCGTCTTGCTGGCTTTTGTTGAAGCGGTGAACCTCATCAACGAAGAGTAGAGTTCCCCTGCCCTGCTCCTCGCGAAGGCGTTTGGCCTGCTGCACCTGCTCCCGAATGTCCTTGACCCCGGCCAGCACGGCTGACAGGGTTGAAAACTCAGCGTCGGCGTACCGCGCCAGAAGTCGGGCCAGTGTGGTTTTGCCCGTACCTGGCGGCCCCCAAAAAATCATCGAATGGAGGCGACCCTGCGAAATAGCCTCATACAGGGGTTTACCAGGACTCAGGAGATGCGCCTGGCCAACGTACTCCTCCAGCGACCTGGGCCGCATCCGTTCGGCCAAGGGCTGATAGTGAGATTGAGGTTCGCGCATACGGTCGAACCTCACGCCAAGAACCTAGGGATCTTCAAAGACGTCAGCGCCTGGGGGCGCTTTGAAGTTGAAAATTTCAGGATTCAATTTGACCCCGGTCTTGAGCTGATCAAAATAGATTCGAGTTAACTGACCGAAGTTGTCACTGAGCTCCATGCCCACCAAAAGGTTATTTTCAAGCCCGATCTGGATGTACTGAAACCCGCCCTCCTCTGACTTTGGGATCAGCTTGATGAGCGCAATCCCTTCCTCATCGGCTTGAGCTTCAATCTTGAAGTTGGTCTCTAATGGAATGTCTCCCGTCAGCAGAAGCGCTGGAGTAGAGCCGATTGCCTTGTTGAGCTTTTTGACCGTGACCTGTTCCAGGTCGCGATCAAAAAACCAGACCTTTCCCCCGCTTGAAACGATTTCCTGATGATGGGGTTTTTCATAATTCCAGCGAAATTTACCGGGACGCTGAAGCGAGAAAGTACCTTCGCTTCGCTTGCCGGCATTCCCCTTTTCGTCCACCTGCACTTGCACAAAATGGGATTCAAGGGTGCTTGCTCGTGCCAGAAAAGCCTTCAGTTTCTGCTCCGGCGTTTCTTTGGCCCAGACACCGAATGCGCTCAAAGCAAGCAAAAAAGCCCCCAACAAACGAAACCTTGGTAATGGATGCGGCATGAGTTAACCCTCCAATCGAAGTGAACGTGCCAACTCCTCGGCATACCCGGTGTAGTCTCGAGGCGCGAGCTTCAGGAGTGAGGCCTTGGCCTCATTTGGGATATCCAAGGAACTGATAAATTCGGCCAGCCGTGCCATGTCGATACGTTGCCCCCGGGTCAGATCCTTGAGTTTCTCATAGGGTTTTTCAACACCGTAGCGACGCATGACGGTCTGAATCGGCTCCGCGAGCACTTCCGGATTGGCTGCAAGATCAGCCTCTAATGCTTCAGCATTCAGGGCCAGCTTTGAAATCCCCTTAAGTGATGATTCCAAGGCAATCAAGGTATGCGCCATACCCACGCCAATATTCCTTAACACCGTTGAGTCCGTTAGATCTCGCTGCCATCGAGACACCGGCAACTTCTCTGCCAGATGACTATAAAGAGCATTGGCAAGCCCCAAATTCCCCTCGGAGTTTTCAAAGTCGATCGGATTAACCTTATGTGGCATGGTGGACGACCCGACCTCGCCTGCAACGGTCTTCTGCTTGAAAAATCCAAGCGAGATATAGCCCCAAACATCACGGTCAAAATCCATGAGAATCGTGTTGAAACGCGAAGCTGCGTGGAAGATTTCAGCCAAGTAATCGTGCGGCTCTATCTGCGTTGTAAAGGGATTGAATGTAAGCCCCAAAGACTCCACAAAACGCTGCCCAAAAGCAGGCCAATTCACCTGTGGGTAGGCTACAGTGTGTGCGTTGTAGTTGCCGACAGCGCCATTGATTTTGCCCAGAAGCTCAACCCGAGCCATCTGTTTGACCTGTCGATCCAAACGCACAGCCACATTGGCAAATTCCTTCCCCATGGTTGATGGCGTGGCAGGCTGCCCGTGGGTTCGCGAAAGCATCGGCTGGCTTGCGTACTCTTGAGCCCTTTGAGCAATTGCCGCCGTGAGTTTCCGCATCATCGGCAACATCACCTGATCACGGGCCTCGAGCACCATCAACGCATAGGAAAGATTATTGATGTCTTCAGAGGTACAGGCGAAGTGAATGAATTCGCTGACCGCATCCAATTCTTTGTGGGCTGCAATTTTCTCCTTGAGAAAATATTCAACCGCTTTGACATCATGGTTGGTTGTGCGCTCGATATCCTTGACGCGCTGGGCATCTGCAGCAGAGAACCCAGCCACAATTCCCTCCAAAACCTCGAGGGCTTCGGGGCTGAAGGGAGGCACCTCGCTAATTTCCGGCGCATTCGAGAGCGCGATCAGCCACCGCACTTCAACTAGCACGCGATATCGAATCAATCCATATTCACTCAGGATAGGACGCAGCGGATCAACCTTGCTGGCATAACGGCCGTCGATGGGGGAAAGTTCCATAAGAGACATCGCTTGGCTACCTCAGTAATCAGTTCGCTATAAATTCAAAATTTAATCTATGTCAGGGCTGTGGCAAGCGAATTGCCGATCAAGCCTGTGGACTGCCCTTTCCAGAGCGCTGTCTCAATAATCCCACCCCCAAAACATTCGCCGTCTTGATAGAAGACCACCGATTGTCCGGGAGTGACCGCCCGTTGCGCCTGATCGAATCTGACGATGATTTTTCCATCATCAAGCGGCTCAACATGGCACGCCTGGTCTTCCTGGCGATATCGAACTTTGGCTTTTGAGGAAAAAGCACGCCCCTCAAACCCCTCCCGCGTCCACGAAAGCTGACTTGCGATCAATGAATCGGAAAGCATCATCGGATGTTCATGCCCCTGACCGACGATCAAGGCATTTCGACTCAGGTCCTTTGCCAGAACATACCAGGCTTCCTCACTGGCGCCCCTGACACCGCCCACGCCAAAACCTCTTCGCTGGCCCAAGGTGTAGTACATGAGGCCCTCATGCTCACCGATTTTTTGGCCATCGGGTGTTTCGATGACCCCGGGCTGAGCCGGCAGGTAGCGCATCAGGAAATCCTTGAACTTCCGCTCACCGATGAAGCAAATCCCCGTACTATCGCGCTTACGGGCGTTTTCAAAACCTGCGCGAGCCGCAAGTTGACGGACTTCATCCTTGTGTATATCGCCGACTGGAAAGAGGATCTTCGCTAGCTGCGCTTGGCCCAGGGTGTAGATAAAGTAAGTCTGATCTTTGTTGGGATCATCGCCTTTGATCAGCCGATGAATTCCTTCACGAGGCTCATTCCGTGCGTAATGACCGGTAGCGATCAAGTCGGCCCCCAACGCCTCTGCATAATCAAGAAATGCCCTGAACTTGATTTCCTGATTACAGAGAATGTCCGGATTGGGCGTCCTTCCCGCTGCATATTCCGTCAAAAAGACTTCGAAAACTCGATCCCAATATTCAGATGCAAAATTGACAGTATGGAGTTCAATACCTAGAAGATCACTGACCGCCTGTGCATCGGCTAAATCCTCCTTTGCCGTGCAGTATTCGGTGCCATCATCTTCATCCCAGTTTTTCATGAAGAGACCACTGACTTCATAGCCAGCGTCAAGGAGACGAAGCGCGGAAACAGAGGAGTCGACGCCCCCAGACATTCCTACGATGACTTTGGTGGACATCGATTTCAAAGGACGGTTTTCAGCACATCAAGAGAATGGTGAGCGCCCTCAAGATAGTCATCGACGCACTTCAAAACCAGAGGGCTCCGATGCTGCAACTCTCGCGCCAAAAGCTCCTCTCGATTGAGCCAAAGTACACGCTCGATACCCTCATCCAGCGACTGACCCTGAACTTCATGAATCGGCTGTGCCGCTAAGGCGACCCGAAGGTACGTCACACTTTGATCGGGTTTGCCCCAGACATAGACCCCCACCAGCGCGGTAGGCTCGACACGCCAGGCAGTCTCTTCAGCCGCCTCTCGAATGACCGCGTCGATGAGAGTCTCGCCCACCTCAAGATGACCGGCAGGCTGATTGATCACCAGGCGACCCTGATTATCTCGTTCCTCGACGAAGAGGAATCGGCCATCGCGCTGAACAATCGCGGCAACAGTAACCCGGGGGCGATCCGGAATCGCAGAGGAGATGTTCATGGGGTGGAAACTCAGAAGGTCGGATGGACGACCAAGGACTTGAAAGTGCTCAAATTATGCCACACTTCGCTGGAACGTCCTGCCGATTCCAGACTCAATAGATTGAGCAATAGACGTACGCAGGACTGGGTACACATGAATTTACCGATGGTATATTGGCTCTTGATTATGCCTTGCTAAACGAATCCACGATGCCGGAAGACAACACCAATAAGCCCTCTGATGACCTTGCCGTAAAGGAAGCAAAGCCGCAACTCAAGCGCCCGCCCTTGTACAAGGTTTTCCTGCTGAATGATGACTTTACGCCCATGGAGTTCGTAATCGACATTCTCAAACGATTCTTTGCAATGGATGAGGACAAGGCCACTCAAGTAATGCTTCACGTACACACCCGAGGAATCGGTGTTTGTGGCGTTTATTCCCGGGATATTGCTGAAACCAAAGTACGCCAAGTCAATGATTTTTCGCGAGAGCACCAACACCCCTTGCTCTGCGACATGGATGAAGCCTAGTCTTCTAGGCAAGTCGTCCGAACGTGAGCTCCCAACGGGAGCTTGATGAAGGTAACTGAATAAGCAAAAGCGCTCCAGCTCCAGAGGAAGTCAGTCATGCTCAGCAAAGAACTTGAGGTTTCTCTCAATCAGGCATTCCGCGCAGCCTATGACAAGCGGCACGAATTCATTTCTGTCGAGCACCTGCTTCTCGCCATGCTGGACAACTCTGCGGCAATCGATGTTCTTAAGGCCTGCGGAGCCAACATCGAAGCCATGCGCGGAGAACTTGAGAAATTCATCGAGGAAACCACGCCACTGATCGCCGTGGGGATCAAAAGGGAAACTCAACCCACCCTGGGCTTTCAGCGTGTTCTTCAGCGCGCCGCGTTCCATGTTCAATCTTCCGGAAAACAAGAAGTCACAGGAGCGAACATCCTTGTAGCCATCTTCAGCGAGCAGGATTCTCATGCTGCATATGTACTGGGCCAGCAGGACGTCAGCCGACTGGATGTGGTCAACTTTATCTCTCATGGCATCACGAAGTCTGGTGAAGAGCCTGGGTTGGTTCCGAAAAATCCGGCTCCAGAAAGCGAAGAAGGCGATCAGGCTGGGAGCAACCCCCTTGAGAAATTTGCTGAAAACTTGAACGAACTTGCTCGCTCCGGACACATTGACCCACTGATTGGCCGCCGCGATGAAGTCGACCGTACCATCCAAATTCTCTGCCGTAGAAGAAAAAACAATCCCTTGCTAGTCGGCGAAGCGGGCGTCGGCAAGACCGCGATTGCGGAAGGCTTGGCCAAGAAGATTGTTGAAGGCGATGTTCCCGAAGTGCTCAGAAAAAGTGTGATCTACGCACTCGACCTTGGCGCCTTGGTGGCCGGAACCAAATACCGGGGTGATTTTGAGAAGCGGCTCAAGGCCCTCTTGCTGCAACTCAAAAAAGAACCCGAAGCGATCCTTTTCATCGACGAAATCCACACGATCATTGGGGCTGGATCGGCTTCAGGTGGGGTGATGGACGCCTCCAATCTCATCAAACCCGTCCTGGCTTCAGGACAACTCCGCTGCATCGGTTCCACGACCTATCAGGAGTATCGTGGCATTTTTGAGAAGGACCGGGCACTTGCTCGTCGATTCCAGAAGATTGATGTTCCTGAACCCAGTGTGGATGAAACTTTCCAAATCCTCAAAGGATTGAAATCCAAATTCGAGGAACATCATCAGGTGAAGTATTCCTTGGCAGCCCTTCGGTGCGCCGCTGAACTCTCCGAACGCTACATCAATGATCGCCACCTTCCCGACAAAGCGATTGATGTCATTGATGAGGCGGGCGCCTCCCAGCGGATTCTCCCAGCCTCCAAGCGAAAGAAACTCATCGGTGTGCTTGAGATTGAGGAAATTATTTCCAAAATTGCCCGTATACCCCCCAAAACGATCTCCACCAACGATAAGGACAAGCTGAGAGATCTCGAAAAGAACCTCAGAATGCTGGTGTTTGGGCAAGATGAAGCGATCACCAGCCTGTCAGCAGCAATCAAACTGTCTCGCGCAGGACTTAGAGAAGCCCAGAAGCCCATCGGGTGCTTCTTGTTTGCTGGGCCCACGGGTGTCGGGAAAACCGAAGTGAGCCGTCAACTAGCCAAGGTGCTGGGGATTGAGCTGCTTCGCTTTGATATGTCCGAATACATGGAGCGACACACGGTGTCGCGGCTGATCGGTGCACCACCGGGCTATGTGGGTTTCGATCAGGGAGGCCTTCTTACAGAGGCCGTCAGCAAGCATCCGCATGCAGTGGTTCTGCTTGATGAAGTCGAGAAGGCACATCCCGATGTCTTTAACTTGTTATTGCAGGTCATGGACCACGGCACCCTGACGGACAACAACGGCCGCAAAGCCGATTTCCGTAACATCATCCTGATCATGACCACGAATGCGGGAGCCACTGAGGCCGCAAGAGCCTCCATAGGCTTTACCCGCCAAGATCATTCATCCGATAGCCTTCAAGTCATTGAGCGGCAGTTTTCTCCTGAATTTCGGAACCGGCTGGATGCCATCATTCCGTTCAAACCGCTTGCAATTGATATCGTGGCGCAGGTCGTTGACAAGTTCATGTTCGAACTTGAGACGCAATTGGCCGAGAAACGCGTTTCGATCGTTTTGGAGCCGGAGGCCCGACTTTGGATTGCAGAAAGAGGCTTCGATCCGCAGATGGGTGCACGCCCCATGAGTCGGGTCATTCAAGAGAAAATCAAGAAACCCCTTGCAGAGGAAATTCTGTTTGGAAAACTGAGCGCGGGCGGCGTAGCCCGTATTGGTGTCTCCGACGACGAACTAACTTTCGAAGTCGAAACAGTAAGCGAATTATCGGAGCCCGCCTAATCGGGCTCTTCTTAGCGCTGACGGAACGTGATGCGACCCTTAGAAAGATCGTAAGGTGTCATTTCAACTTTGACCCGGTCTCCAGTGAGGATACGGATGTAATGTTTACGCATCTTGCCGGAAATATGCGCCATAACCACGTGACCATTATCCAGTTCAACACGGAAGGTCGTGTTCGGAAGGGTTTCGATGACCTTTCCTTCCATTTCAATGTGATCTTCTTTCGACATACGCTCTCAGTAAAGGACGTGATTGGGCGGCCCAACGCCAGACTCCCGATTCTAGCACAGTCTGCGATTGCGGCCGGCATCACCCGTCAACCTTCCTCCCACCCGTCCAGACCCAGAACTTCATAGGGTCGGTACTGGGACTTGTAAGCCATTTTTTTCGACTCCTGAATCCAAAAGCCCAAATAGACGGATCTCCCCCCACGCCGCCGCACCTCCTCGATTTGCCAAAGAATGGCAAAAACGCCGAGCCCTCTGGACTGTTGCGCCGGTTCAAAGAAGGTATAAACCGCAGAAAACCCATCATCGAGCACATCAACCACCGACACACCCACCAAGAGACCGGCACGTCGAAATTCAAAAAAAATGGTGCCATCAAAGCGAGGATTACCGAGAAACCGAATGAACTCCTCGGCAGAGCTTCTTGCCATATCGCCGTCAGGGTGACGGTGCGTTTGGTAATCAAGGTAGAGCCGATAATGCTCCTGATTGAAGACAGCAGGCACCGCTTCAACGCTCAGACTCTCATTCTGTTTCCATGCTCTACGCTGCGACCGATTCGGGGAAAATCGCTGCACTGGAATGCGAATTGGAATACACCTTTTGCACCCCTCGCAATAAGTTCGATAGACCAATTCCCCGCTGCGCCTGAAACCACTTCTCACCAAGGCCCCGTAGAACTGACCTGTTAATGGAAAATCCGGAGGAAGAATAGCCATTCTTGCTTCAAGGTTTGAAAGGTAAGGGCAAGGATGGGAATCCCCCAAGAAAAGAGGAATCGACGTCATGACACCCTCCCCCACGCCTCGCTTGATGGGTGGCGCTCGGCCCATCGGGAGACTGCGCGAGTAAAGTCATCTCGGGAAACAGCGCTTGCACCTAAGCTTTCAAGGTGCGGGGTGTGGACCTGGCAGTCAATCAACTGATATCCCCATTTCTCGAGCCACTGGCATGCAATAACGAAAGCAACCTTGGAGGCATCGGTCTCGCGCCGAAACATCGACTCACCGAAAAAGCAGCATCCCACCGCAACGCCGTAGAGCCCGCCGACCAACAAGCCGTCGCGCCAGCATTCAAAAGAGTGCGCATAACCGGCCTGGTGGAGCCCGGAATAAGCGCCTTGCATGTCTTGGGTGATCCACGTTCCCGGTTGACCTGATCGGGGCTCCGCACAAGCCTTGATCACTGCATCGAAGGCGAGGTCGTACGTCACCTCAAAAAATGCCTGCCGTAACTTTTTTCCCAGGCTCCTGGAGATTTTGACGTCTTGGGGCCGCATGACCCAGCGCGGTGCAGGAGACCACCACAGGATGGGCTCCTCCTCGCTAAACCATGGAAAAATACCCTGCCGATAGGCATTCACCAATCGCTCAACCGAGAGACAACCCCCGACGGCCAGGAGCCCATTCGGCTCATCCAAAGCCTCCTCCACTGGAGGAAAAGGCTGCTCCGGGCATGCGGGATCTAAAACCCTCAGCATGTAGCCACCCGATAAGGGGAGCGCGCTTCACAACTCCGGATGTAGGATTCCATCTGTTGATTTTCAAGGACGACATGACGGGCGATCGCATCCCTGAAAGCCTCGTGCCCAATCCAGTGGTACGAGTGCGTCCTCACAGGAAGAAAGCCCCGGCTAATTTTGTGCTCTCCCTGAGCCCCGGGTTCAAAAACCGACAAGCCTCGCTCAATGGCAAATTCAATCCCCTGGTAGTAGCAGACCTCAAAAT
Source organism: Pseudomonadota bacterium (assembly GCA_041158345.1). Lineage (GTDB taxonomy): Bacteria > Pseudomonadota > Gammaproteobacteria > Methylococcales > Methylococcaceae > UBA6136. The sequence goes on from JBEBBO010000122.1 coordinate 76,974, forward strand.
GGAGTGCAGGCACCTCTTCATCTGCCCCCCAATAGCGCCCATAGAGTGTGTTTTGACCCACCATGAAAAACGCGGAAGCTACTACGACTTCCCCACTTAATGCCTCTACGAGGAGCAGCTTCTCCCCCATCGTTTTCCCAATAGCCTGAAAAAAGGCCAAGGTCAGCGCAGGAAAGTTGGCGTGCTTTTCAAAAGTCCCCCGATAGAGGCCATGAAAACGGACCCAATCCTCAGCAGATAGCTCATCTCCGCTTCGTCGCCGTATCCTGATTCCGGCCTCCATGACCTTGCGCCTTTCTCGGAGAATTTCCTTTCTTCGCTTGGCAGTGAGCGATTCGAGAAAATCACGAAAATCCCGATAGCCCTGGTTGCTCCAGTGGAATTGGCAACCAATTCGATGAATCAACTCCGCATCACGAAGCACGGCTTCGTTGGTAAAAAGAAAGTGGACCGAAGAAATGCCCCGTGCATTGGCTGTTTGAAGGACATGCCTTAACAAGACTTCTGCAAGTTCGTCGTTGGAGCCCTCTGGGGAGAGCAGGAATTTACGCGCCGAAGCCGGCGTAAAGGGTGCCGCAACAACCCATTTGGGGTAATAGGGGACGTCATGTCGCTGATAGGCCTCCGCCCAAGCCCAATCAAAAACAAACTCCCCAAACGAGTTGTCCTTGACGTAAAGAGGTAAAGCAGCAATTGCCCGCCCGTCTTCATCCTCAATGACCCAAGGCATTGGATGCCAACCAACGCGTTGGCCTAAACACCGGTGCACTTCAAGGGCAGCTAAAAACTCATGCGAAAGATGCGGGGCATCCCACCCTGCAAGCTGATTCCAGGTATCTCTGGGGAGCGAGGCGATGCCTTCGGCGATCACCCTGACTGAGGCAGGAGTGGCCATAACTAAAGGACCTGTGTCATCTGGATGGTCGAAAAGGGACATCCTGTCCTCTGATTTCGCCCGTAACTGGGGCGATTGAGCGACGGCGAGGCCCGGATTGTGGGATAATCTCCTATCTCCCGCCCTTTTCAGGCTAACCTCCTTTCGGAAGGTAGCTGCGCGCGGGCTTCTCCCTGACTTGAACCCATGGATTAATCACGCATGGCTCAGTACGTTTATACCATGAACCGCGTGGGCAAGGTCGTGCCCCCAAAGCGCGAAATCTTGCGCGACATTTCTCTCTCTTTCTTCCCCGGCGCGAAGATCGGGGTCCTTGGCCTAAATGGCTCAGGTAAGTCCACTCTCCTGAGAATCATGGCGGGCGTCGACACCGAATTCAATGGCGAAGCCCGAGCACAGGCCGGTATCAACATCGGCTATCTCCCGCAGGAACCGCATCTGGATCCGACCAAGACGGTTCGCGGAAACGTTGAGGAAGCGCTTTCCCATATCAAGGATGCCCTGACCCGACTTGATGAGGTCTATGCCGCCTATGCAGAGCCGGATGCTGATTTCGATGCCTTGGCGGCTGAACAGGCAAAGCTCGAAAGCATTCTCCAAGCCAGTGACGGCCATAACCTTGAGAGAACGCTTGAAATTGCCGCTGAGGCCCTGAGACTTCCTGACTGGGATGCCGATGTCACAAAGCTTTCTGGCGGCGAACGGCGACGCGTTGCACTCTGCAGACTACTTCTATCCAGTCCAGACATGCTTTTACTGGATGAACCGACCAATCACTTGGATGCCGAGTCGGTCGCATGGCTTGAACGCTTCCTTCATGATTTCCCCGGTACGGTCATCGCGGTCACGCATGATCGATACTTCCTCGACAACGTTGCAGGTTGGATTCTGGAACTGGACCGAGGCCACGGTATTCCTTGGGAAGGTAACTACTCCACCTGGCTGGAACAGAAGGAAAAGCGGCTCGAAATCGAAGAAAAGCAGGAAAGCGCTCGAATGAAAGCCATGAAGGCTGAGCTCGAGTGGGTTAGAACGAATCCGAAGGGACGACACGCCAAGAGCAAGGCCCGTCTGCAAAGATTTGAGGAGTTGTCGAGCCAAGAATCCCAGCAGCGCAACGAAACCAAGGAAATCTATATCCCACCGGGCCCAAGACTGGGTGATGTTGTCGTTGAGGCAACGGGCGTCCGCAAGGGATTTGGCGATCGCCTTTTAGTCGAGGACCTCAGCTTCCGTTTGCCGCCCGGCGGTATCGTAGGAATCATTGGTCCGAACGGCGCGGGTAAAACCACCCTTTTCCGAATGATCGCGGGCATCGAAGCACCGGATGCCGGCACATTCCGCGTGGGTGAAACCGTCCAGATTGCCCATGTTGACCAGACTCGTGATCACCTGGATGACAGCAAGACCGTTTGGGAAGAAATCTCAGATGGGCTTGACATGATCACCGTCGGCACCTACCAAACACCCTCGCGAGCCTATTGCGGTCGATTCAACTTCAAAGGATCGGATCAGCAAAAGCGCATTGGTGACCTCTCCGGGGGTGAACGTAATCGTGTTCACCTCGCGAAGCTGCTAAGAAGCGGTGGAAATGTTCTTCTCCTCGACGAACCCACCAACGATCTTGACGTCGAAACCCTTCGCGCCCTTGAAGAAGCCCTTTTGGACTTCCCAGGTTGCGCTGTGGTGATTTCACATGATCGCTGGTTCCTCGACCGAATCGCTACGCATATGCTGGCTTTTGAAGGCGACAGTAAGGTGGTCTGGTTTGAAGGCAATTACGCCGACTATGAGGCCGACCGTAAAAGACGCCTTGGGGATGAGGCAGATAATCCCCACCGTATTCGCTACAAGCCCCTGGCCAGCTAATAACGCAGTACCCTGTAGTTCATTTATCCGGGTCCTTCTCAAGGACCCGGAGCCCCTCCTCCCCTGAGATCCTTCATGACTGATTCCCCCCGCACTTTCGACGACCTCGGCCTGTCTCCGTCAATTCTTGAGACGATCCGTGAAATCGGCTACGAAACCCCCTCACCTATCCAAGCCGCGAGTATCCCTCACCTCCTTGAAGGCCGAGACATTCTCGGGCAAGCCCAGACCGGCACCGGAAAAACCGCGGCCTTCGCACTGCCTATCCTGAGCCGCATTGATCTTTCAAGGCGGGTGCCACAGGCACTGATCCTCGCGCCAACGCGTGAGCTGGCCATCCAGGTTGCTGAGGCCTTCCAAACGTATGCGCGCCATCTTGAGGGCTTTCATATCCTTCCGGTCTACGGCGGACAGGGCATGGGCCAGCAGCTGAGACAGCTGGCCCGCGGCGTCCATGTCATCGTGGGAACGCCCGGCCGCGTTATGGACCATTTACGTCGTGAAACCTTAAATCTGGATTCCCTTCAGACGCTGGTTCTGGACGAGGCAGATGAAATGCTCCGAATGGGCTTCATTGAAGATGTGGAATGGATTCTCGATCATACCCCGGACACACGTCAGACTGCGCTGTTCTCAGCGACCATGCCGCCGGTCATCAAGAAGATTGCCAACAGCCATCTGAACGAACCGGCTGAAATTCGAATTCAAAGCAAAACATCGACTGTTGAATCCATCAATCAGCAATACTGGCTGGTCTCAGGTCTCCAAAAGCTGGACGCCCTCACCCGTATACTCGATGCCGATGACATCGATGCGATGATCATCTTTGTCAGAACCAAGACCGAGACCGTTGAACTGGCTGAAAAACTCGAGGCCAGAGGCTACGAGGCAGCGGCACTGAATGGCGACATGACCCAGATCCTGCGCGAAAAGGTCGTTGACCGACTCAAGCGTGGGGCGCTCGACATCGTCATTGCCACAGACGTAGCGGCCCGAGGGCTGGATGTCGAACGCATTACGCACGTCGTGAACTACGACATCCCTTACGATACCGAAACCTACGTTCATCGCATTGGCCGAACGGGTCGTGCGGGTCGAAAAGGAACGGCCATCCTCTTCGTAGCACCACGGGAAAGGCGAATGCTGCGAGCCATTGAACAGGCCACCCGCCAACCCATCGAGCAAATGCGACTGCCGACGCTTCGGGATATCGCAGATCGCCGAATTGAACAATTCAAGGCTCAGCTCGTTGAGGTTATCGATACCCAGGATCTGACCTTCTATAAAGACCTGATCGACAACTGGACTCAGGAAGAAGTGGGCGAACCTTCAGATATTGCTGCGGCCATTGCGCATCTTCTTCACCGAGATCGTCCGTTGGAAGCTGCCGAAGAACCCGAATTCATTCATCGGGAACCGCCACGAAATGAAAGCCGCAGGGATCGCCCGCGCGACGAACGTCGGCCTCGTTTTGACCGAGACGATCAGGGACGCCCACCGCGCCGGGAACCCCGCCATGATGCCGGACATCATGGGGCAGCGGCTGGAGAAATGCGTGTCTTCACGATTGATGTCGGCCGCTCACATGGCGTCATGCCAAAAGACATTGTCGGCGCCATCGCCAACGAAGGGGGCATTGGTGCTCGACAGATCGGTGCAATCAAGCTGTTTGACTCTTACAGTACAGTCGAATTACCCAGTGGTCTCTCCCGAGATGTCTTCCAATCCCTGGCAAAAACATGGATTCGAGGCCAAAAGATCAACTTGCAGCCCGCTGAGGGTGGAAATCGAAGGGAGCCCTCGGTCCCCAAAAAGCACTATGGTGCGCCAAGAGGCGACAAACCACCGCAGAATCGCAAGAAGAAGGTGGAAGGACTGACGTTACCGCAATCAAAGTATCGCAAACGCACGGAGCCGGGTCAGGAATAATCGGGTGGCATGGATACGCTGAGACTTCTTCTTTCTGAAATCCAAAAGCTCAACGCGACCCTTGAGCGCTGGGCGCCGATAGAGAAAGTTGTTCCTGACTTCACCCAGGAAACAGCCTTTCGATGGGTCGGTGGAACCCAGCCGGGTCAGGGGTATTTGTGCCCGCTTCCGCAAAGCATGGGATGCCGGCTATCGGATCTCATTGGAATAGATCGTCAGAAAAATGAGCTTGACCTCAATACGCGTCAGTTCATTGAAGGATACCCAGCTAACAACGCCCTCCTCTGGGGCTCCAGAGGAACTGGCAAATCGACCCTGGTGAAGGCGCTGCTTGCTGAATACCGGGAACAAGGGCTTCGAATGATCGAGGTTGGACGAGCACACCTCATTGATCTTCCTGAAATTCAGGGATTCATCAGAAATCGCCCTGAACGCTTTATTGTCTATTGTGATGATCTCGCTTTCGAATCGGATGATGCCGGTTACAAGGTCCTCAAGGCGACACTGGAAGGCACACTTTCGGAGCAACCTGAGAACCTTCTCATTTACGCCACATCCAATCGCAGGCACCTTCTCCCTGAGTTTGCGGAAGACAATCAGAGTGCACGTTGGATCGATGGTGAACTTCATCAAGGCGAAGCGGTTGAAGAGAAGATTTCTCTTTCAGAGCGGTTTGGGGTCTGGCTGTCTTTTCACGCGTTCAATCAGGACCAATACCTCGAGATTGTGGCACATTGGCTCAAGCAATACGGCTATCCCGAAGACATGTCAGCCGCTCGAACGGAAGCTTTGGCCTATGCCCTTCTTCGTGGATCTCGTAGTGGTCGAGTCGCCTTCCAATTTGCAAAAAGCTGGGCCGGGCGAAAGCGTCTTGCCACATAGAACCTAACCTAAGCGGCCTATCGAGCCGCATGTAAAGAGTACGCAGCATGTCGCAGAAACGAAAAATACTGATCACCAGCGCCCTGCCCTATGCCAATGGTCCGATTCACCTCGGGCATTTGGTCGAATATATCCAAACCGATATTTGGGCCCGTTTCCAGAAGATGCGAGGGCATGAGTGTCACTACATCTGTGCCGACGACACCCACGGAACCCCGATTATGTTGCGGGCTGAAAAGGAAGGCATTACGCCGGAAGCCCTGATTGCGCGTGTTCAAAAAGAACACGAACGGGATTTCGCAGGCTTCCACATCGCTTTCGACAACTACTACTCCACGCACTCGAATGAGACGCGAGAATTGGCGGAAACCATCTATCTGCGACTCAAAGCCCGGGGTTTGATCGAGTCGCGCAGCATAGAGCAGTTCTATGATCCGGCTAAGGAGATGTTTCTTCCTGACCGCTTCATCAAAGGCGAATGTCCAAAGTGCCATGCCAAAGATCAGTATGGTGATTCCTGCGAAGTCTGTGGAGCAACCTACTCTCCGACCGATCTGATCAACCCCTTCTCGGCGGTCTCTGGGGCAACACCCATCCGCAAGGAATCGATCCACTATTTCTTTAAGCTTGGCGCGTGTGAAGCGTTTCTTAAGACGTGGACTCGAGCTGGACATCTGCAGGATGAAGCCGCCAACAAAATGGCCGAATGGTTCGACGCGGGACTGGCTGATTGGGACATATCCAGAGACTCTCCCTATTTTGGGTTTGAAATTCCGGAAGCGCCCGGAAAATTTTTCTATGTCTGGCTGGATGCCCCCGTGGGCTACATGGGCAGCTTCAAAAATCTCTGCGCCAAATCTGGAATGGATTTTGATTCATTCTGGGAAAAAGCCTCTGATGCCGAGCTATACCACTTCATCGGCAAGGACATTCTCTACTTCCACGCGCTCTTTTGGCCCGCCATGCTGGAGCACGCCGATTTTAGGACACCAACCCGAATCTTTGCTCACGGTTTCCTGACCGTTAACGGCGAGAAAATGTCCAAATCCCGCGGTACCTTTATCACTGCCGAGACCTATTTGACCCAGGGCCTGAACCCAGAGTGGCTTCGCTATTACTACGGCTGCAAGCTGAATGGGAGCATGGAAGACATTGATCTCAATCTCGAAGACTTTGCACTGAGGGTGAATTCCGACCTTGTTGGCAAATACGTCAACATTGCTAGCCGGACGGCAGGCTTTGTGACCAAACAGCTCAACGGAAAGCTTGACGCCAACTTCTGGGAAACGGATGAAGGCAAAGCCATTCTTCACGAACTCGCACAGAGCGCCGATCCAATTGCTCAGGCTTACGAAAACCGTGACTATGCCAGAGCCACGCGTGAAATCATGCGAATTGCTGACGGCATCAACGAATACGTCAACGGAATGGAGCCTTGGAAAGTTGCCAAGTCCGAAGGGATGCAGTCGGAACTGCTTCGCATTTGCACCCGTAGCCTTCAGGGTTTTCATGCCCTGTCGATCCTTCTCTCCCCTCTCCTACCCCAGTTAACTCGAAAAGTTGCCCGTGACTTTTTTGGCATGGACCGTGACTTCCTCTGGGAGGATCTGGGAACCCCTCCCAAAGCCATCCAGCCCTATCAACATCTGATGACTCGTGTGGATGCCAGCCAGATCAGTCAGCTGGTTGAAAGCAGTCGCCAAACGCTTGGTGGCAACTCAGAGGCGGTCACTCCCGCCAAAACAGATTCGACGACTATCGAGGCTGTAGCGGATACGATCACGATTGAGGACTTTTCAAAAATTGACCTCCGCATCGCCCGTATTATCGAAGCGGAACATGTGGAAGGTGCAGCAAAACTTCTCAAGCTAACGCTCGACATTGGTTCTGAAACACGGACCGTCTTTGCTGGAATCAAGTCCGCTTATGATCCAGCGACACTAAAGGGTCGAATGACCGTGATGGTAGCCAATCTGGCACCCCGTCAAATGAAGTTCGGTCTTTCCGAGGGAATGGTTCTGGCGGCGAGTGATAGCCGCGGTGGGCCTTTCATCTTGTCACCCGATGCCGGCGCCGAGCCGGGAATGCGCGTGAAGTAGGCAGCACCACTTGCGCCTGATCTAATGCGGTTGGGCGCCGCCTTCAGCCCACCGAATGAGGAACTCCTCAAAAACCAACTGCCGATTCTGAGGCCCCCTTAACGCTTCCTGACACTGAAGAATACGGTCGAAAGTTTCCATCAGAAACCTTGCTGGAATTCTTGACGCTAGGCGCCTCAGCTGAGCGTCGAGGTCAAGGTTTCGTGCAGTGACCTTACCCTCGGTTAATCCAAGACGAGCCCCATCCGCGAGCCATGAAGCCATCCAGACGAGGTCCATGTCTCCGAGCTTGGTCGACCAGATTTCTGCAACATCCAGAGGATCACGGGCCCCAAAAAATACGGCCATTAGTTCATCAAACCGCTCAAGACGTTTCTTGACGGTCTCCGAGCCTTCGAGTGAAGCCGCCCGAAGTGGAGACCCCGAAGCCGTACTGAGTAATGCCGGGGCCTCGTCCCCGAAACCTTGCTGCCTGAGCCAGGCCAAGGCCATATCCGTGGGGATCGGGCTAATACTGAGATTTCGGCAACGGCTTCGGATGGTGGCAGGTAATTGCTGGGGCCGATCGGTCACGAGAACAATGACTGTTCCGTTGGGCGGCTCTTCCAGAGACTTCAGGAGCGCATTCGCTGCATTGGCGTTCAAGGCATCAGCTTGATCAATGACGACCACTCTGTAGCCTGCATACTGAGGGGTTAGCGCAATTTCTAGCGTCATCTGCCGAATTGCATCCACCTTGATGGCCTTTCCCGGCTCCTCGGGAGCCAGCATCATAAAATCCGGATGCGTTTCCGCCTCAAAAAGACGACATGAAGCACAATGTCCACAGGCTCTGCCGGAGTCAGGAGTCTGGCAAAGGAGCCGACGGGCATACTCTCTGGCTAAATGCGTTTTTCCTGTACCAGAAACGCCGCGAATCAGGAGTGCATGGGCCACTCGATCCTGATGAATGGCCTCCATCAGCATCTGCCATGGCGTTTCAAGCCAAGGCAGAGGAAATGAAGATGCAGCGCTTTTCAGCATCATCAGAACAATGGATCCAGTTCTTCGGCAATAGCGGCCTGAACCAAAGGCAAATCGACAGAGGCATCTATACGTCGTATGCGATCGGGATCGCGTCGCATCCTTTCGAGGTAAGCCACCCTCACCCGCTCAAAAAAATTGTCAGCCTCGGACTCAAAGCGATCCTGAGGACCTCGGGCCCTAGCACGGGCCATACCGACCGCGACCGGTGTATCCAGAAGCAGGGTCAAATCGGGGCGAAGGTCTGCCTGCACCCACTGCTCCATAAAACCGATGTCCGCCGTGTCGATGCCTCGCCCACCCCCCTGATAGGCATAGCTTGCATCTGTAAATCGATCTGACAACACCCATTGCCCTCTTGCAAGCGCTGGACGAATCACTTCATGGATGTGCTGAGCCCGCGCCGCAAATACCAGGAGCAACTCGGTCTTAGCCTCAACGTGATCGGAGTGCAAGAGGATCTCCCTGACTTTCTCCCCAAGCTCGGTTCCCCCCGGCTCCCGGGTTCTAACCAGAGAAATCCCCTTGGATTTGATGTAGTCCTCAATAAAAGCGAGATTGGTCGTCTTTCCAACGCCTTCCCCCCCCTCAAGAGTAATAAATCTGGCTTTCATTTCTTCTTTTGTTTTTGATAAAGATCCACAGCTTTTTCATGTGCCTCAAGCGTATCACTGAAGACATGACTGCCGTCACCCTTTGCAACAAAGTAAAGACTGGATCCAGCCTGGGGGTGCATGGCGGCATGGATGGCATCGCGCCCGGGCAGGGAGATGGGCGTTGGCGGCAAGCCCCCCCGGGTATACGTATTAAATGGCGTGTCGCGTCGAAGATCATCCTTGCGAAGATCCCCGTCATAGCTCTCCCCAAGCCCATAGATCACCGTAGGATCGGTCTGCAGACGCATCCGCTGGTTGAGGCGCCTCACAAAGACACCTGCGATTGCTGAACGCTCGGCTGCCTGACCGGTCTCCTTCTCCACAATTGAAGCCATGATCAAGCCTTCATAAGCCGTGGGATAGGGCACCGATGGATCCCTTCCCTGCCACTCCAAATTCAGGATGGACTGCATTTTTTTTCTGGCCCTTCTCAGAATGTCGAGATCAGAGGTCTCAGAAGAGGTGTAGTAGGTATCCGGAAAAAACGCACCCTCCGCGGGAAGTCCTCCTTCACCCAGGAGCAGCATGATGGCTTCCGGCGTCTTCTCCGAGAGTTCATGGCGAATGACGGGATGTTGATTCAAGAGTTTAAGGAGATCCCTAAAGGTCATGCCCTCAATGACTGTGACCGGCACCTGTCGGGATTTTCCGCTGACCAGTTGCTCCAAGAGCGCACGGGGGGTGAGGCCCGGTGTCAACAGATAGTCCCCGTACTTCAGATTTCTTGCATTGCCGGTGCTGTAGGTCAGCAACATGAGCCACAAGGGCTCCTTGAGGACGCCTTCGGCCCGCAGACGATGCCCTAAAGTGCGAATCCCCTCGCCCTTGCGAAGATGCAGAGTCGATGGCCCACTCAACCTCAGAGGGACATTGAGACTAAGACGATAATCGGCGTAAACCCAAATCAAAAGGACTGCAAGCAGCGCAATTCGAAATATCCAGCCTTTCACTGCCATTCCCGTCGGGTTCTGAGCACCTCATCAAGATAGCAGGCGTGCATCTGCGTCGCGAATCCCTGACTTTCAAAATAACGGCCCTCAATAGAGGCCACTGGACAAATGCCCCTGACACTGTTGGTCAGGACCACGGCGTCTGCGCTATCAACCAAGTCGGGACGCACCCGCTCCTCACGTAGGGTATAGCCTGATGCATGGACGATTTTGATCAGTAGATCACGCATGACGCCCCGAACACCGGCCCGATCAAGCAGCGGAGTCACGACAGAGGAGCCCTGAACGAGGAAAAGATTGGTAGAAACCCCTTCCACCACAAAACCCTCGCTATCGAGCACCAAGGCCTCATCGACCTCAGGATCATTCCACTCGAGCCGAGCGAGTATCTGCTCAAGCCGATTCATGTGCTTGGCTCCAGCAAGCAACGGGTTAATGCCGAGCCGTATCCCGGCCCATCGAACCCTCAAAGGGCTCGGCACCTTTTCACTGATGGGATCTGCGGACCGCAAAATGAGGGCCCGGGTTGGGAGGAGATGCTCTGCCGGAAGATACCCTCTGCCGCCGCAGCCCCGGGTCCACTGAATTTTGAGAATTCCGCTAGGACAACCAGAGGCCAGTTGCGCAATTTCGTCTCTCAGAATCTGGCGGTCGGGAGAGGGAAGTTTGAGTGCCTGCGAATCTCGATCCAATCGATCAAGATGCTCCCTTGCAAAGAGCGGAATGCCGTCCTGAATCCGGAGTGTCGTGAAGACACCATCACCGAACTGAAATCCGCGATCGGAGACATCTATCGTGGTCTCAGGTCGTCCATTGATGAGCGTCTGAGTGCCTGTCACGATTGCCGCCCCGGGAAAAGAAAGGAACACGGCCCCGAACGAGGCCG
>JBEBBO010000123.1:0-5479 GCA_041158345.1 Pseudomonadota bacterium
GGCACACACTAACGGTGTTTCAAGGTGTCTTTCGGTCGACCAAACGAAAGGTCAGCACGAAAGTGTCATCGTCCGCAGGATAAATATCGACCCGTTCGTCCGGGATGACTTTTTCATCAATCACCTCGCATTCTTTACCTGCCGCCGCTGAAAAGCTGCTGGCCTGATTCCTGACTTCCTGTTTCAGCGACTTCAAGTCATAGCCCCAACCGCCTTCCTTCTTAATCTGATAGACATTGTTTGAGATCTGCACCACACGTATTGTGGGTGCACAGGCCGAAACGAAAAAAAGGAAAAAGAAACAATAGGTGATTCTATACATGGGTCTGTGCTGTTCTCGGGGATAAATGGCGATGCGCGACGTCTATCGGTGGGGTGATCAGTACATGAATGCCACACCCAGATTGAACTGATCCGGAAGCTTTTTGGCCGCAGAGTTGAAGTTCTGGTAGTCCAGCTTTACAGCGACGTTATCAATCGGTTTGTAGCTCAGACCCGCCTGATATATCCATCGATCGTAAAGACCACCATAGTTGTCGAAGCCGGTGGGGACGCCAGCAAGGGTGTTGTAGGCTTCATAGCGAAAGAAGGGCGCCAGATACTGAATGCTGTCGGACCATAGAATGGGCATGATGTTGTAAGCGAGTTCGGTATACCAGCCAAAATTTTGGCTGCCGATGGTATCCCCCTTTGCGGCACTTAATTGGGCCGCATTTCCTATGTAGCCCATGACCCCTAGAGCGCGCATCTCAAGGCCACGCCAGCGCCATTGCATATGGCCTTCATACAATTGCGTCAGGACATTGAGCGCTTGTGATCCATAGCGCTTGCTGCTGTAAACCGTGCCTTGTCCTGAGTTTCCGACCCAGGCAGATCCCCCAATCAAAAGCCCTGGCGCAAAAGGCATGTCGTAGTCGATGCGGCCTGTGAAAGCAAAGTCCTGCGCTGTGGCGAAGCTTCCGGACTGAGTACCCTCCCGAATACCCGCGGAGGTGAATCCCTCTGCTTTGAGGCCGTTCATGCCGTACATGCGATATTGAAGTCCTGGTGCCAGCTGTCCCCAGACGCCCGCACCCATTTCGCGCCACGTCGTTGGAATGATGACTTGTTCAACTTGTGGCCGGTAATTGCCATGGTAGGTCGGGCCTTCATGAATTTCATTGATGAATCCCATGGGAACCAACATCATGCCGCTTCGAACATTGGCATAGTCCTTCAGCATAAAATCAAGATAGGAGAATTCGACGGACACTTCCCCCTTGTTTTCAGCGCCTTCACCTGTCGTGCCGTGTTCGAATTCAAACTCGGTGTTCATTAGGATCCAGTCATTGAACTTGTAGCCGGCATAAAGCACGGCACGAGTGTTATCGATTGTTGATTTAACTCCTTGATTGTAGTTGCTGTAGACCCATTCGCCGTAACCGCCAATCGACAGGCCGCGGTTGATGCGGTAAACGCCTGAAGCCGCCGGACCCAGACCATATTCGGTCTTGTATTCGCGCTTATCAGGGATGTACAGCTGGGTTTTTAGTTTTTCGACTTCAGAGGCGAGGATATCGGTTTTTCTTTCACTCTCAGACTTTGGGGCTTTCGTTGAGGGTGGAGTCGGGGGGCTCGGAGGCTGACCGGATTCAGTTGTCCCTGACGAAACGATCTTTGTTGCGCCTTTCTTGTCTTGGTCCTTTGTGCTTGCTTGCTCTTGGACCTGGACTTTCCGCGTGAGCTCTTCAATTTGCTTTTGTTGCTTCTCAATGATTTGCCACATCGCATCCAAGTCCTGAGGCTTGGTTTGTGCCTTCTTGGCCGCTGCGGTGGAGAGTGGTATGGACATCAGGAGCGTCATGGAAGCAATTCGAATGATCTGGGGGATTCTTTCGATGTGCGCAGGGCGTGCATGCATACGAATGCCTCTCAGGTGAGAATGGTTTACAAATGAGAATATGAAGCCATAATATCCCTAAATGAGAAACATTCGTAAACATAGACGCCTTGCCTTCCTTACCAGCCCGCTTCTTTTTAGAGGATTATCGATATTCCTCCTCCTCTCACTAAGCATAGAGAGCCATGCGGTCCGGGGGCTTTCTCGAAAGGAGGCTCTCGGTAAACTAATCTTCGAAGACGTGCGTCTATCCACGCCAGAGGGCCAGGCCTGTTCTGGTTGCCACGCCGCATCACGATTTTTTAGCGACCCAGATCCCGATAGATCAACTTCAGAGGGGGCACTGAGTGGACGATTTGTGCCACGTAACACGCCAACCATTCTGTATGGGAGCGCGTCGCCAAAACTTCACTGGGATGAAGCGACGAGCGCTTGGATCGGCGGGCAATTCTGGGATGGTCGTGAGGATACGCAGGCAGAACAAGCCCTGAAACCTTTTTTAGGGCATCTTGAGATGAACAATGATGAACCCGCCGTCATCGTCGAGAAGATTCACAAGGGTCCCTATGCGAGGGAATTCATCAGGGTCTACGGAAAGAGGATATTTGATACCCCCAGCAAAGCCTATGAAAAGGTTGGCGATGCCATTCAGGCCTTTGAGAGAACTGCACAATTTTCTCCCTTCAGTTCTCGCTATGACCGATATCTTGAGGGACAGGCCCTTTTAACTCCGGAGGAAAGTCGCGGCCGGCAAATTTTTGAACGAGAAGACAAGGGAAATTGTGCGGCCTGTCATCCCACTAAGCCAAGCCCGGATGGAAAACAGCGGCCGCTGTTCACTGATTTCAGCTACGACAATATTGGCGTTCCTCGTAACATCAAGAATCGCTTTTATGCGCTACCCGCTTCGCTGAACCCAGATGGTTGGTCATTTGTCGACAAAGGGCTAGGCGTAACGGTACACGACGACGCACAGGTGGGAAAATTCAAAGTCCCCACGTTGAGGAACATTGAAAGAACCGGGCCCTATATGCACAACGGATATTTCAAGACGTTGAGAGGCGTGGTCGAATTCTACAATACCCGTGATGTGCTCCCGACGTGCACAAACCCCTGGGCATCGGAAGAGGAGGCTCGAAAGCTGAGGTGTTGGCCGCAAGCCGAGATCAACGATAACGTCAATCATGATGAGTTAGGCCATCTCGGGTTATCCCCTGGAGAAATCGATGATTTATTGGCTTTCTTGCATACCTTGAATGACGATTAAGGGTGCGTTCACGGTTGATTGCTGAACTTCTTCCTTTCCTGTGATTCGAACGGATACAAATTGAAGTGCTGATGCCATAGGAACGAAATCCGATGTTCGAATCACCTTGGTGGCTTCCCGGACCACACTTGCAAACATTGTGGCAACCCTTCTTCAGGAAGCTTCCTCTGATTGATGTTCGGCGAGAGCAGATCCAAACGCCCGACAGCGATGTTTTGGATCTCGATTGGCATGCGGAGCATCATCACCCTATTGTGATACTGCTTCATGGATTGACCGGCTCGTCCCGTTCACCCTATATCGTGGGGATGCAGTCTGCCCTCGGCTTGCGCGGTTTTCGGACTGTAGCCATGAATTTCAGGGGATGTGGGGGAACGCCTAATCTGACTTGGAAAGCTTATCACTCGGGGGACACCCAGGATCTGCGCCAGCTGATACAGCGCCTTAAATCCAGAGAACCGGAAACTCCGCTTCGGGCCGTCGGGTTCTCCTTGGGGGGAAATGTTCTTCTGAAGTACCTAGGGGAAGAGGGCTCTCGCTCTGGGATCGAAGCCGCGGTGTCGGTCTCGGCCCCGATCAAGCTCGCCCACTGTGCAACCCGTCTGGACACGGGAATGTCACGGCTCTACCGTAACCAACTGATCAAGGAATTGAAGGACTATCTGGTTTTCAAGGCCCGACATCTTCGCGACATCGGTCATCATCAGGATGCTGAGCGGCTTGAACGCTTGGGCCCACTGCGGTCGGTGTCCTCTTTCTGGGAATATGATGATCGCGTCGTGGCTCGACTTTATGGATTCAATGGCGCGTCAGATTATTATGCGCAGTCGAGCAGTCATGGTTACTTGGGCTCGATAGACACGCCGACGTCGATCTTCCAATCGCTAGATGACCCTTTTCTGACGGCGGATGTATTACCACAACCGCATGAATGTTCCCCCAAGGTCCAGGTCAGGGTGAGCCGAGGCGGAGGGCATGTCGGATTTGTCCGGGGTCGTGTACCCTGGAGACCTGAATACTGGTTAGAAAGTCAAATCAGCGAATTTTTCGAATCTTCGATGCGTCCCTGACTTTCGTCAGAGACCCTGCAGCTTGATGAGGCACTCGTGATAAGCAGGTGTATCGGCGCCGAGTTTCAGTTGATTACAGACAGTCTTGGCGGAAGTCCCTGGGTTTGCCGTAGCATGATCAGCTAAGAGCGCTGTGGCATTCATGAAGGCATCCTGCAGCTTTCGGTCAGTCAGTATGGCCTCAGCAGCTTGATAGGTCAGATCCGTCAGCGTTAGATCAAAACGTTCAATTTCTCGCAGCGGCTTTGATGGATTAACGACGGTGTATCCGGTTTTAGAGCCATCAAATGTGGCCAAAAGTCTCACTTTGCCGCGATAGATGGCCGTGATGCCATTGTCTTCGTCACAGGATTTAAGGTTGTGAGGACGCGCCGCCAGATGCGAAGGACTCATGTTTGACAGGGTGTAGTAAAGATCTGCCTTGATGGTACTCATATCGACGTTAGCGATGCCGTTCGTGAGATCGATGCAATAGCCGATGACCCACTCCGAAGGGCCAGACAAATCCCCTAGTATTTCATTCATCAAGTTACCAGTCCGCTCCCGGATGTGGCGGGCCGTATCGTCGTCGGTAAAGTTGTAATAGAGCCCATCCGCATAGATTCCTGCTAGCGCTCCGCGAGCCGCGTCAGCATCTTGCTCCAAAATGGAGATCGTCAGTCCCTTTCGGGAGAGATATTGCTTGAATGCCTGATAATCGGCGGAGCGATTGACGCGATTTACGTAGGTGGCGGTTTTGATCTCCTTGATGTTCCAGGCAGGGGGCGGCGTGTTGAAGGACGCGCAACCGCTCAAGATGCCAGCCAGGAGAAGGCTATGGAGGATGATGAGGAGTTTCATGGGATTGACGATGAATGCAGCGAAGATATGGGTATATCTATATTCTAGGCCCTGAATTTGTCCGCTGTGTGTCTCGGTGGACTGAATGTTAAGAGAAAGTCTATTGAGCTGAGGGCATCATGATTGAAGAGTTCAAGAAATTTATTCTGAAGGGAAATGTTGTCGATCTCTCCACGGGCGTCATTATCGGTGCGGCTTTTACCTCCATCGTTACGGCCT
The DNA here is from genome assembly GCA_041158345.1 of Pseudomonadota bacterium. GTDB lineage: Bacteria > Pseudomonadota > Gammaproteobacteria > Methylococcales > Methylococcaceae > UBA6136. The sequence goes on from JBEBBO010000123.1 coordinate 5,276, forward strand.
TCACCAAGGGGATTGTCGAACCCTTAATTGCCCTCGCTGGTGGCGGTCCAGCCCCGAAGCTCACGATTCCGATCATGAACCGTATGGTTGAGGTCACGGAGAAACTTCCTGGCGGCGAAGTCAAGACGCAGCTGGTCAATAAATTGATCGAACTGGATATCGGAATCGTCTTGGGCGCCGTATTTAGTTTTCTGATTACATCGA
>JBEBBO010000124.1:0-31408 GCA_041158345.1 Pseudomonadota bacterium
GTTGGTCACTGTGGTTCCCAATCGCATGTCCTCGTCGAACAATCTCCCTCACGAGGTCTGGATATTTTCTGACGTGTTTTCCAATGACAAAGAACGTCCCGCGACATCCATAGTCATCCAATAGGTCAAGGATTTTCGGCGTGATCTCAGGATTTGGGCCATCATCAAACGTGAGATAAACAGAATCTGTCGTCCCCGAGGAGAGTTGGAGTGTATTAGGCCCTAACAATGAACTTCTCGGCCAAAGCCCCACGACTGTTAGCAGGGCATGATTCAGGAGCAAACCAAGAGCCACTCCCATGGCATAGCGTTGGTCAATGAGCAGCAGAACCAACGCTAAAACATGCAGCAATCCTGACAAAACGATAAGCAGGGACGGACGATAAGGTCTAATCACTTCAGCTGCCTCTTGGACTATCCACTCGTTTCCCGAAGGCAGACAGGCTGCCCCTGATGTAGAATAGTAACTCTCAATTCTACCCGTTACCCCCTCCAATCGGCGCAGTGTTCATGGCAAGCAATCAGAACCACAGCGACGTCCTCGTTATGGGAGGAGGACCTGCAGGGTCGGCTACCGCGACTCGATTGGCCCGGATGGGCTATCGCACGACGCTCCTCGAAAAGGATCATCACCCGAGATTCCACATTGGGGAAAGCTTGCTACCCCTCAGCCTTCCCTATCTCGATGATTTAGGGATTCTCCCTGAAGTCGAAGCCATCGGTCTTCGGAAATACGCCGCAGAATTTCACTCGGTGTATCACGGCCGTCATATCACCTTTCCGTTTGGTGAGGCCGTCAGGGACGATTACCCTTACGCCTATGAAGTGCGTCGAGCCGAGTTTGACGAACTTCTTTTCAGGAATGCCGGACAGCATGGCGTCCACCTGATCGAGGGTTGCCGTGTTGATCAGGCTCAATTTGAAAATGGTCGTCTTGAATCCGTTTCTGCATTAGATGCTTCAGGTGAGAGAATCAGCTTTCACGCGCGTTTTTTTGTCGATGCAACTGGAAGAGACACGTTTCTCGCGACTGCGCTGGGTTCCAAGAAGAAAAATCCAAAGCACCGAAGTGCCGCTATGTACGCTCACTACGAGGGTGCGCTTCGAAATGAAGGAGCGGCAGAGGGCAACATCGCGATCTATTGGTTCGACAAAGGCTGGTTCTGGATGATTCCTCTCAAGGGGGGAACCATGAGTGTGGGGGCCGTTCTCAAACCTGAGTACCTCAAGTCCCGAGCGGTGCCATTGGATGACTTTATGGGCGATACCATTGCCATGTGTCCAGGCGTTTCTCAGCGACTTCAAAATGCCCATCGAACGACCCCAGTCACCGGAACCGGCAACTACTCCTATCGGTCCTCTCGCATGTGCGGTCAAAACTATTTGATGGTCGGCGATGCCTATGCCTTCATCGACCCCGTCTTCTCAAGCGGCGTCCATCTTGCATTGCACGGCGCATTTCGTGCGAGCGAAACAGTCGCAACGATTCTTGACCAGCCTGAAAAGCAAAAGCAGGCATTGCGTCTTTACGAAAAGGAAATACGACAAGGTCTTGATCGTTTCGCATGGTTCATTTACCGAGTGACGACTCCGGCTATCCGCGACCTCTTTATGAACCCCCGCGATTTTTTTGGCATGCGATCAGGCATCATCTCCGTTCTTGCGGGTGATATTTTCAGAAAAACCCCAATAGATCGTCCTTTGCTGGTGTTTCAATTCGTCTATCGAATCAAGTCCCTGCTCATCCGGCTAGGCCTCGCCCGCCCAGTGACGCCCTGATACATGTTAGCCACCCGAAAATCCGACAACGGCCCCACTAGACTTCATTCCCAAGGGCTGGATCTGCGACACCTGACCGGTGAATCGCTTGAACTCCGCGCGGGTACCCATCTACTGGCAACGATGGCATTTGGTTTCAATGAATCCAGCATGCCTGAATTTACGATTCCATTGCATCCTGTCTTTGCACCCTGCAAGGCGAGCATCTGGACCTGCAGTCAGGCGCCCCGAGTTTCAGAATCTTCAGAAACGCTCTCACTGGTTGAGACGGAGCAACTTCTGCTCGGTTCGATTCGCCTCCCTGCTGAAAGAATAGAACACGCGACCAAACTGGCGTACCGGACCATTCAGAAAACGATCCAGCAGCGTCCTGGATTTCGATTGATCCGTTTATGGAACTATCTTCCGGGCATCAATTTGGCTGATGAGGGCGTTGAACGTTACCGACTTTTTTCTCGTGCCCGTCATGATGTTCTGGCCTCTTCAGGGTACCGGATGTCCTCAGACTTGCCCGCCGCTTCGGCCGTAGGCAGCGAAAACGGCCCCCTCGTCATCCATTTTCTTGCCGGCTCTGGCGAGCTGACAACGGTAGAAAATCCACGGCAAGTCAGCGCATACCGATATCCGCGGACCTATGGCCCTCGAAGCCCCTCATTCTCTCGTGCAGTGATTTATAACTCCGAGCTGGGACGACAACTTTTCTTGTCTGGGACGGCTAGCATCATTGGACATGAAACGATAGCGCCACAGGAACCTGAAAAGCAGACCCAGGTGACGCTCGACAATCTGTCCGCGCTATTAGAATCCGCCGGCTATCCCAAGCTCAATTCGCTAGGATCTTCCGCATCATGGGTCGTCTATATCAGAGACCCATCCCACATTGATCGCATCCGGCCTCTCATCACCGATCATCTCCATCCCGAGTCCAGAATCATTTACCTTCAGGGTGATATCTGCCGGAAAGAGCTGATGGTCGAAATCGAAGGCACCGTTTTTTGTTAGACCAGACAACTTAAATTCGTAAATCATGTCGACACTGACAGACCTTGAACTGGAAATCGCCACCCTGCTTGTAGAGTCCCTGAATCTTGAAGTCATGCCGGGGGAAATTGAGCCTGAAGCGCCCCTCTATCAGGAGGGACTGGGTCTTGACTCTATTGATCTCCTTGAAATTTCGGTCATCCTCTCGAAACGCTATGGCGTCCAGATTAAATCTGATGATCCCGAAATTACACGCATTTTCACGTGTTTACGTTCACTTTCCTCGACCGTGCTTGAACGGCGTTCTGCCTGAATGGGACTCCGGGCCATCTTCAGCCTTGGCCTTGCGATCGCCTTTCCTGTAGTGAGTTTGATTGGAATCCGCGGGGGTGTCGCCAATCCCTTTTGGCTGGCATTGCCCGATGCATTGATTTGTCTTGCACTGATTCAAGGGCTTCGTGGCGATTCAAAATATGTTTTTGCTCTCTCTGGATTCGCCCTGACTTCGATTTTATCTTTCATCAATTCAACGAACAGCCCGCTTTTTTCCGCCCTGATATTTGCCTTGATCGCTCGTTATTTTGAAAGAACATTGGAGCCCTTACAAACCCCCTTGATCACACAAATGGCTCAGCGAATCCGTGGGCCTGATCTGGGCTTCTCTGAGGATGCCTTCAATTACACTCGAAAGCTGACGCGGATATGGTCGCTCTTCTTTGTCCTATTGGGAGTAAACCAAGTCATCCTGGTTATAGCGACGGGGGGAACATGGGCGTTGATGATGGGTAATTCCCTGGCCCCCGCGCTGATTCTGATCTTTTTGGCCTTCGAACCCATCTATCGCCGATATCGGCTACCCAATGAACCACGGCATGCCTTTCGGCATTTCCTCACGCGATTACTTGAGACCGATTGGAAGGCGATGAGGTAGGTTATGGCAGAGCAGTCCCATGGCTTCGAGGTGCCGAACAACCATCCCGCGCTTGAAGATCACTTTCCTGGCAACCCCCTCGTTCCCGGGGCTTTAATCCTGGATCAGGTCCTTTTAGGTTGCGAGATTTTTGCCATGAAGCCGATCAACGATCTGGCCCTAAAGGAAATCAAGTTTAAGTCGCCTCTGCGGGGAGGAGAAAAAGCCCTGGTCACTTATCTCGACAGCCCAGTGGGAATTCGATTCAAAGTCTGGGTCGAGGCGCGTGAAATTGCCTCAGGGATTGTTGTCCACCAGAACTTGATGTCTGAATAACCCATGCAGTGGCAAACCCTTCCCGAGCGAAGCAATCGATTCTGGATTCATTGCATTATCGCCATAACAAAATGCCTGGGCCGAAACGTTTCCCGAATATTGCTCTACCCGATTAGTCTCTACTTCCTGATCGTCAATAACAAGACAAGACCCGCATCACGGAAGTTCTTTCTTCGTGCATTGGGTCGACAACCCGGATTTCGTGACTTTTTCCGGCAGTACCATACGTTTGCTTGTTCACTTTTGGACCGTCTGGCAATTCTGACGAAAACAGATACAGAAATAACAGTAAACATCCAAGGTCTGGAGCATTTGGAACGAGTCCGTGAGATAAAAAGGGGGGGCATCTTGGTAGGCTCCCATCTTGGAGGCTTTGACATTCTCAGGATGATGGGGCGCACTCGAGGCGGATACCGTGTCAAAGCCGTGATGTTTGGCGACGCGACCCCTCAGATCGTGCAAATCTTTCAGGAGCTCAATCCCAGTCTTCACGAAGATGTGATCACTGTTCCTGGACCATCGGCCCTCTTGGGACTCTGGCCTGAGGTTGAAAATGGCCTCCTGATCGGGCTTCTGGGTGATCGGCCCATGCCTGGTGAGAGAACCCTTCATTGCTCATTTTTAGGGGCGCCCGCTCTGTTTCCTACAACTGCGGCCTATGTTGCGGACATTCTGGAAATTCCACTGCTCCAATTTTTCTGCTTAAAGCGGCATTGGGGACGTTATGACATTATTTTTGTGCCCCTGTGTTTTGAAACGGGTGGCCCAAGAGATGAACGCGAACAGAGGATCAGGCACCTGACGGAAGGTTATGCGCGAAATCTTGAAATTCATGCGAAACAGGCGCCTTACAATTGGTTCAACTTCCATGATGTTTGGGACGTTGCGCCTTAAACCGTCACTCATCCTCTGGGTTCTTTTGGGCTATGTGTTGAGTCCAGTATTGTGTCGTGCAGAACCTGCCCACTCAAAGCTTGAACCTCAAACCATCGAGCGACTGCTGGAAGGACTCAAGGCGCAAGGAAGTCGACCTATCCGTTATCAGGAATTAAGGATGATTCCTGCACTGAAGACCCCGATTCAATTCATGGGCATTCTTGAATTTCTTCCACCGGATACCCTCATTAAGACCGTTGAACGACCGGTTCCTTCCACTTATGTCCTCTCGAGCAGTGAGATCAAGGTGAAGAATGAGACGACGGGAGAGGAACACAGCCTCAAGCCGGAATCGATTCCTGAGTTGGCCTACATCCGATCCGGCCTAACCAGTCTCCTCAGTGGCGATAAAGCGACTCTGCTCGCTCATTGGCAGGTGGCACTGGGCGGGACCAATCGTGAATGGAAATTGAATCTGATCCCTGATAACCGTGAACGCTCTGGCCTGCGATGGGTTGAATTTAAAGGCCGGAATGGTCTTCTCACAACGATACAAATCGAAGCCCTGGATGGCAGTAAGAGCACTCTTTCTTTGGGCGCCCCGTGATTTCGCGATTGGGCATCTTGGCGTGGATTATCTATTTGGCCTGTGCGGGTTATCTTCTGACCCAACAGACAGCAATCACCTCTGATCTCAGCTTCTTTCTCCCAAAGGCAACAGACCCCCAAGAAAAACTGCTTCTGAGCGCTACCCGCGAGGGTCCGGGAAGTCGAATGCTGCTCGCTGAAATTAGTGGCGGCAATCAGAGACAACGGTTTGATGTCAGTGATGCACTGGTCTTAAAGCTTCGCTCGGCATCACCCTTTGTCCGAGTTCAAGATGGCGCTGACCCACGAGATCTTTTCGATCTTGAGAAGAAGCTTTTTCCTTATCGATTTATCCTGACACCCGCCTCCAGTAATGAATGGGGTGTCGATCATTTACGGGCTGCGCTGGCCCGAAGGCTTCAATCCCTGTATTCAGGTGACGGCTTGCTCGAGGAACGTTGGCTTGAGAAAGATCCCAACGGCAGTTGGAAACGTTATTTAGATCAACTTCTTTCATCCCCCATGCCGGCTATGCAGGGGGGACACTGGGTCAATGCAGCGCAAAACAAGGCCCTGATCCTCATTGAGACCCGATCGGCTGGCTTTGACCTTCAGGCGCAGGAGTCTGCTCAACGTGAGGTTCTGGCTGCCTTCAACGACATTCCCCATGACGGACTAACCCTGAGGCTTGGTGGAGCCGGCGCGCTTGCTGTGGCCACGAACCAGAGCATCACGCAGGAGGCCACTTGGCTCTCCATCATCAACACGCTGATGGTGAGCGGGCTATTAATCATGGTGTATCGATCCGGACGAATTGTTGCTCTGGGATTGATCCCCCTGCTGACAGGACTGGTTACCGGCGCTCTTGCCATACGGCTTGAATACGGCGCCATCCATGCCATTACGTTGGGGTTCGGGAGCACCCTGCTGGGGGTAGCCGCTGATTATCCAAATCATTTCTTTACCCATCTAAATTCGAGCACCCCGCCCCACAGCACGATGAAACGACTGTGGCCCACACTTCGCCTTGGCATCCTGACCAATATTGCGGGATTCGGCGTAATGTTCTTCTCTGGATTTAGAGGGCTTCAGGAAATCGGAGTCTTTGCTTCGGCAGGCCTTTTGGGCGCTGGTCTATCTACTCGCTTCATCCTGCCCGGCCTTTCTCCGCCAAGAAAGGGACTGGGAGCCTGGATGTCGTTGCTATCCCACAATCCAATTCAACGTTTGCCACAGCATCATCGGGTGGCATTGTGCCTGGGTCTTCCGCTGTTATTGGGGCTCATGTTCCTGATCAGCGGCCGTTCTCTTTTCAATGACGATCTGGCGACACTCAACCCCGTGAGTCGCCTGGGGCTTGAGAGGGACCTTGAGTTACAACAGGCATTTCGTGTGCCTGACATGCGGTGGTTAATCCTGGTCAGTGGTGAAAGCGAAGAGGATGCTTTGGCAAGAAGCGAAATATTGAAGCCGATATTGAATGCACTCAAGGCCAGACATGCCCTATCCGGATATGACCTTGTATCCGATCTTCTTCCAAGTCAAAGGACGCAATCACTCCGAAAACAAGCGCTACCACGCCCCGATACTGCAAGACGAGCCATCCATCAATCGCTCAAAGGAACGCCGTTCAAATCCAAGGCGTTTGACCCTTTGATCCATGATCTTGAGACTTTCGGCATACTGGCTCCCCTCTCGCGCAGCACATTTAAAGGCACCCTTCTTGAATCGAAGTTAGATGCGCAAATCGTCAATACAGCGGAAGGGACATCAATTCTTGTCCCTCTCGAAGGCATTGAAGACATTCACGATATCCAGACTACGATTCAATCGATCACTGATCATGAGATAAGACTGGTGGACCTTCGAGGCGCCATGACCCAACGTATTCACGCGAATCGAATGGATGCTTCGCGACTGCTTCTGGGCGGGCTAGTCGTGATCTTTGGCATCCTTATGCTGGGTCTGCATAGCGTAACTGAGGCGGCGCGGGTCATGGCGCCCATGTTGCTCGCAACAATCAGCACCGGATTGCTTCTGGCTACTCTCTCCGGTGGCCTCAACATCTATCATCTGGCCTCCATGCTCCTTGTCATGGGTCTCAGCCTCGATCAAGCCTTGTTTTTCAATCGCCCATCTAGCAATCCTGAGGAAAGAGCAAGAACCCATCTTTCGATTTTGCTCTGTAGCCTCAGCTCCATTCTGGCGTTTGGTGGGTTGGCCTTTGCCAGCGTTCCATTGCTGGTGGCTATCGGCAGTACGGTCTCCATCGGTGCATTTTTAGCAGTCAGTTTTGCTGCCCTGCTGGCCAAATAATCCATCGATTCGCCATAATGCACGAATGCAGATCACCCAAGCGAGTTCGTCTCCCTCCCCGTTCATACGATCTATGCCGAGACTCGCTGTTCAGGCACTGACACTCACGAACGCGTTTGGCCCTGGCATATCAGCAAGTTTGCAAGGACTTCAAAAAGGGAGTTCTGCGCTGAGCCCGGGTAATTTCCCTGGGTTAGAGTTTGAAACTTGGATCGGACGCATCGATGGCATTGAGCAACATCGACTTCCAGAGAAACTCAGAGAGTTTGATGCACGAAACCACCGGATCATCGACCTCGCGCTGGATCAGGACGGTTTTAGGGAGCGATTATCTCCTCTGATTCAGCGCTTTGGCGCCAACCGAATCGGTGCAATCATTGGCACCAGCACCTCCGGCATACTGGAAACGGAGAGAGCCTATCGTTACCGAGACCCCGAAACGGGGCGTCTTCCGGCCGACTTTCGGTACCGTGAGAGACAGAACACGTCTGCGCCTGCGGCCTTTGTCCAAAAACTCTTAGGCATCACTGGACCTGCCTGGGTCCTTTCCACCGCCTGCTCTTCCAGTAGCAAGGTCTTCGCCTCGGCCGCCCGGCTTTTGCAGATCGGATGGTGTGATGCTGTAGTCGTCGGAGGATCGGATAGTCTTTGTCTGACAACGCTCTATGGCTTCAAGGCACTCGATCTGGTTGCAAAAGCCCCGAGCCGACCCATGGATAGTCACAGGGAGGGCATTTCGATCGGTGAAGGCGCTGGGTTTATGATCCTGACTCGCGAGCCTGACCCTGAAGGGGGGATTTGCCTCATGGGATATGGAGAAAGTTCTGATGCCTTTCACATGTCAAGCCCTCATCCGGAGGGCGTGGGTGCTGCGAGAGCCATCACGGAAGCCCTGCAGCGCGCCAGCCTAACCCCAGACGAAGTCGACTTTATCTTGCTTCATGGGACGGGAACCCGGGCAAACGACCTCTCAGAAGATAAAGCCGTCATCCAAACTCTGGGCAATGCAACGGCAAGTGCCTCCATCAAGGGTGCCATTGGTCATACCCTTGGCGCAGCGGGCATCATGAATGCTGTTGTCGCGTGTCTCGCCTTACGTGAAGGCTTTTCCCCAGGAACCGCTAATCTGCTGAACGTGGATCCGCTCATCCGGACTGATGTTCAAAAACAACCCAAACCTGAGGCTCCACGACACGTATTAACCAATGCCTTCGGGTTTGGCGGCAGCAATGCTGTCCTCATTTTTGGGAAAAATGCCGCATGATCAGAATGGCCGTGGGCGGTATCGGCATTCGGGCACCCGGGATCGAAAACTGGGAGTCACTCGTCGAAAACCCGAACTACACCATACCCTCGCAGCCAGCGCTCGGGCAACCCAAGGGCGTTGGGCAAGGCCTTCCCGCTACGGAAAGACGACGTGCGACACCCGTCACTCGACTGGCCTTGGATCTCGCGATGGAAGCCGCAGGAGACCAGGATACGCGCAAATTAAGCGCCGTTTTCTGTTCCTCGGGGGGCGAAGTCACGGTAGTCCATGAGATTTTCAGCATGCTGGCAGAGGGTGATACCGTCTTATCCCCGACCGCCTTTCATAATTCAGTTCATAACGCGGCGGCAGGCTACTGGAGCATCGCCAGTGGTTCCGTTTATCCTGCCGATAGCCTCTGCGCCTTTGATGATAGCTTTGGTGCGGGGCTTGCCGAATGTTGTCTGCGCTTTGCGGAAGGCCAAAGGAACCTCCTTTTGGTGGCCTATGACATACCGCCTCCTTACCCAATCGCCTTGCATCGTAGGATTGACAATGCCATTGGAGGCGCTTTGCTCCTGGCCTCAGATTACGCGTTGCCTCAGGCTTGGCTAACCATCCGGTACCAGGCGGAAAACGTGTCGGAAAGCCAATCGACGGATGCGACTTCGCAAGCACTTCCAGTGCCGTCCCATCCAGGCGCCTGCCTAATGGAACTGCTCAAGGCCATTGCAAAAAAAGAGTCCGCTGAACTTCGAATTAACGCGGGATTTGGTGGCACATTAAACGTTTGCGTAGAACCATGCTGATGGGCCCAGAAAAAATCGAGCGTCTGTTACCCCATGGGCCGCGGATGCGCTTAATCGATGCGATTGTCTCTTTTGATGACGAATCCTTGTTGGCGATAACAGCCCGACATCTGGATTCAGACAACCCCTTAAGACGACCTTGTGGGTTGCTCCCGATCACTACAGGCATTGAATTCGCGGGCCAAGTCACAGCGCTCCATGGCGCCCTCATTGATCGTTCAGAGCGCTCCACGCCCCGACAAGGCTACCTCGTAATGGCACGCGATGTGGCCTGGCAAATTGAAAGACTTGATCAATTAGAAAGCGCTCTTGAAATTTCAGTCGCCCTGCTAAACCACAGCGAGCAGAGTGCCATGTATCACTTTCGTATAGCGACAGAAGCTCATTCATTGCTGATGAAAGGCCGTATCGCCGTTTATTTTCAGGGGGTATCCACGTGAGGCGGGCACTGATCACTGGAGGAAGTGGCGCGCTAGGATCGGCAGCGGCACAGTTACTGGCTAAGGATGGTTTTGAGGTGATTCTTCATGCGCATCAATCCCTCAATCGCGCCGAGGCCATTGCCAGCAAAATCAATGCATCTTCAGGTAAGGCAAGCTGTATTCAATTTGACCTGACGAACGCTCAAGAAAGCGATGCGATTTTGAGCCGTCTGGTTGAAAGGAACGCCATTGATGTTCTCGTCCATAGCGCTGGAATTCATGATGATGCGCCCTTAGCCGGTATGACCCCCACACAATGGCAGTCCGTCATCGATGTCTCACTGCATGGGTTCTATAATGTAACAAGACCCTTACTGATGCCAATGATTCGTCAGCGCTGGGGACGCATCATCAGCCTCTCCTCCGTTGCCGGTCAGACGGGAAATCGGGGTCAAGCGAACTATGCGGCCGCGAAGGCGGGTTTAATTGGCGCCAGTAAATCCCTGTCAATGGAACTTGCCAGCCGGAATATTCTGGTCAATGTCGTCGCACCAGGAATCATTGAGAGTCCGATGACAAAAGACGGGTTCCCTGAAGACAGAATTAGGGCTCTGGTTCCCATGGGCAGACAGGGTAAACCCGACGAAGTGGCGCAACTGATTGCCTTTCTCGCCTCAGAAAAATCGAGTTACATTACCGGACAGGTCTTCGGAGTGAATGGCGGGATGATCTAGCTTGAGGATTCTGTCAATTTCTCAAGGAGTGCGAGAACCCCTGCCCTCGGTAGCTTTCCCAAAGCATTGCGTGGAAGCGAATCCACTTCGATTAGCGTGCGCGGAACAAAGGCTGGATCCAGATCTCTTCGCAAGGCGGCTTTGACCGATGCCAATGAAACCTTGGGATCAAGAACGACCAACGCAGCCAGGCGGCCGACACGACCCTCGCCGTCATCGCCTTGGATGAAGGCCACATCACGAACTCCCTGAATTTCAAGCGCGGCGCGTTCTAGTGCGCGAATGGATGCCCGTTTCCCAGCGATATTCACAATATCTGCATTTCGGCCTTTCAAGAGAAAAGTGCCATCCGGCAACATTTCCAGCTGATCTGAAAGCCGGGCGGGAGAAATGACATGCGCGGCTTTGACACGATAGCCCTCCGATTCTGCGGTCCATTGGACGCCTGAATACCAATTCCACGCTTCGCTCAGCACCGGCCGGCGTCCGGCAATGGAACCGAGTTCGGTGCATCCATAAACCTCATGAAGAGGGGCGCTGAAACGATCCTCCGCTGCATGCGCCAACTCCAAGGGTAGCGGTGCAGTGGCTGAAACAATACAAGAGACATTAGGAAAACTCTGATCGGGAAGCGACAGCAGGGCTTTCAGGTGCAATGGCGTTGTCACCAATGCGACAGGTCCGGGCCCTTCTCGCAGCGCGGAGAGAATATCTATAGGAAAGAATGGACGCCGCCAATCTAAGATCGCACCCTCAAAAAGAGGCAACAAGATGGATAACTCCAATCCATACATATGTTGTGGCGGAACCGTAGCCACCATGCGAATCCCCCTGACACCCCCCAATTGCCGATTAATTAATGCGGCACTACCCATCAGGGACGATAAAGATTTCGGATGTGGTTCAGGATCTCCAGTCGTACCGGATGTAAAAGGAATCACAATCGACTGTTCCAGATTCTGATCAAAGCCCGCAAAGTGCGCCGTCCGATCTGAGAGATGTCGACGATAAGACTGCAGCTGATCGCTCCCGATTTGGTGAAGTTTTGGATAGGTTCGATTGAGTTCCACCAGTTGCCCCCGCCCCTGATCTGACGGCAAGAGCGTGGGAATGCCTCCCATCCAGGCTGCGACTAACCCAAGCGCAAACTCATAACGATCGCTGCAAAAATTGTAGACATACCCATCGTGAGGGAGCTGCGTCGCAATCCGCGCGGCTTCTTCCATAAAACGGGATCGCGTCACCGCGCCCTGAGGGGTCCAAGCGATCACCGAATCACTCACTGGCATCTGATCCCTGGCCTGAGAGGCCAATCTCTAGAGCGATTTCGCGCAGGATGGGGGTATCCAGATGGAAGCCATCAGCAAACTTCAAGGCATTGGCTAGCCGTTGCGGTGCGGATCGTCCCATACAGATGTGGTTCCAATCACCGGCAAATCCTCTCAACGTGTCCTGAATAATGAGTGCCTCGTCCAGTGGAGAACCCAATCGGCAGCATTGAATCTGGAGGATTTCTTTCATGATTCCCTCTGCCAGTGCGCGATGATGCTTCCAAAGCTCCCCAACCGTTCCAGCAACTCGCAAACCTGCAATATTGATGGTGTGAATGTAGAGATTTTTTGCCACCATGGCGCGGTCCATATCCTCGATAGGACACGAATATGTCTCGATATGGAGTGCATTCAGTGCCTGCGCCACCTCATCGCAATAGGGGCCAAACACTTTATTGGGAAGGACCGATACGGATGGCCGACCCGGTTTCTTGTCGAGCCACGCCACAAGAATTGTCGGCGACAGAATCTGATGCTTCTGCCAGTCGGGCCTCAGCAGATTATTTTGCAAAAGCAGCACACGATTCTTAAACGCATCAGGCAACGTCATCAGGATGCCGTCCAAGTCCTTCTCGCCAACGGCCACGACGATCAGGAATGGTTCGACTGCCAGAGTCGAGAGCTCAGTAACTGAGGCGCCCCGATTTAACGGGAAGACAGGATGACCCATCTTGAGAAACCCGGTCGCAAGCACTTGTCCAAGCTCACCAAGGCCGATGATCACGACGGGCGCTTTCAACCACACCCCCCTTTCGCCACTTTGACTTGCTGCTCCAATCGCATCCAGCCCTGATCACTTCGAGAAAGTGCCGTTACCGGGCCACTTTGATTGAGTTTGACTCGCAAAGACACTTTCGGAAGGGCCGCACCATAAAACTGAAAATCGGCCAAAAGAGGACCTGGATTGCCCTCAGCAAGCAAGTAGAGTCGATTCACATGGCCTGATGCACTCAGCGTGACGGGAACCAAAGCACCATTTTCAGCCACTTGAGGGAGTTCCAGCGTCAGCCCATGCGCTTCAATTTTTGGGGATGTCCCCATCAAATCATTCAACCGGGCACTAAAGTCTGCGGCACGATCGGTGTCTTTACCCTGAGAACGTTCCTCCGTCTTGGCCCACAATGCGGGAGCGATCCAAAAGAGAGAAAAACCAGAGATCAGACCCAAGTATCGACGTCGAGTCAGGTTGATGGAAACCGGTTCAATTGACGGCATCACGGGCCACAGTTTTAATGAGCGTTCTATGTCTTCAATCAAGATCAGGACCCGAAGGTCCGAGCAAAACACCTTAGTTCGGGTCCTCATCCAGCACCCGATGGAAACCGGTCGACGTCGCGATGAGGCGACCGGACAACTTATTCCTGCCCATTTCATCACGGAACTTACCTTGATGCATAACGGAACTCAGGTTGTTAAAGGAAATCTCTCTACGGCAGTTTCCAGGAATCCTTACTTCACGTTCGAACTTGCCAATGCAAAACTCGGCGATGTAATCGGTGTCAGTTGGACGGATAATCTCGGGTTGCATGACGAAGACGAAATCAGGATCCAAAAAGATGACTCATGACAGCGCTGGCTCTTCGCCTTTGAACTCCCCTGACCCATCCAGCTTTCGGATCAAGAGTTTTGCACGTCGGCAGGGACGGATTACCCCAGCTCAACAGAAAGCCTTGGATGAACTCTGGGAACTTTATGGCCTTCAACCTGACACAAAACTCGTGCCTGAAATCCACTTCGGTAACCAGAATCCCATCGTGCTTGAGATTGGGTTTGGTAACGGCGACTCTCTGGTGGAAATGGCGCAGAATGACCCTGATCGCAATTATGTCGGGATTGAAGTGCATCGACCCGGCGTCGGTCATCTCCTGATCAAAACGCAAGAAGCGGGAGTCCAAAATCTTCGGGTCTATGCGCATGACGCCATTGATATCCTCAATGATTGCATTGCTGATGCTGCATTGGAGCGCGTTCAACTATTCTTTCCAGACCCATGGCACAAGACCCGTCACCACAAGCGGCGCATCGTGAAACAGGATTTTCTTCAGCTGATCGCGCGCAAACTCATTCCAGGTGGCACATTTCACGCGGCAACAGACTGGGAGAATTACGCAACCGACATGGCAGAACAGTTCGCGCTGTCTGGACTCTTCAGAAGCGAGAATCCCGAGTCACCCTATTCACCAAGGCCGAGCTACCGTCCGCTCACCAAATTTGAAGCGAGGGGACACCGACTCGGCCATGGCGTTTGGGACCTCATCTTCAGGTGTAAATGCGCCTAGGCAAATCGTTATTCGGGCTTTGGCCCCAGAATCGCCTCGATTTCAGCGGGCCAAACGAGCGGATCGACGACCTCAAATCGTTTCTGCCTGCCCGTTTCTCCTGAAATCAGCTGAACCTGTCGACGAGGTACCCCAAAGAGCGTTGCCAGAAAACCAATCAGATGGTCGTTGGCTTTGCCATCAACGGGCGGCGCACAAGTCCGAATTTTGATCCGGCCTCCATGCTCTCCAACCACTTCGTCCTTCGAGGCCCGTGGCTGAATGTGCACATTCAAAAAGACACGACCCATAAAGACTAATTCAAGAGGTAAGCCAGTTCCTGAAGCGGAGGCAGAACCATCATTCGCGCCAACTGAATGACAACCAGAGGCACAAGGGGTGATAGATCGATTCCGCCCGTCGGCGGAAGGATACGACGGCTCCAGTACAGCAAAGGCTCTGTGAGGCTAAACAGCAGTGATATGGCGGGGTTATAGGCCGTTGGTCCAAACCAACTCAGCAATGAACGAATAATGATGGCGTAGAAATAGACGTTCAGTATCAGCTCGACCAGCTGTGCAATCGCAAGAACACTGACCACGCCCAAAGGAACGCTCTCGCCACGAACGAGCAAAATCAGAAAGGATGATGACGTTTGAAGGCCGATCATCAATAGGATACAGGCCGTGTCCACTCGTCCGAATGAGGGGGTCAGCCGGCGCAATATCCTCAAAGGGGGGTGAGTAACGCGAATGAGAAACTGCGAGACCGGATTTCTGGGATCTGCCCCACTCCACTGGAAAAGAAACCGCAGCAGCAGCGCGAAAATATAGAGACTGAAGACCGTATCGATCAGAAAGATCAATGGGGTGGCAAGGTAAGTGGTCATTACGCTGCTCCCCCCAGTTCATGGGATAGGACCTCGGCGCGGTCTTTGGCGGCCTTCATGGCACCGAGCACCAACGCCCGAAATCCGCCGGCCTCGAAGGTTGCAATGGCTTTTTCGGTGGTTCCACCCGGTGAGGTCACTCGACGCCGGAGTTCTGAGGGATCCTCCGAAGATTCAATCGCGATACGGCCTGCGCCCAGGGCCGTTTGTTGACTCAGTAAGCTCGCGGTGTCGCGGTCCAGCCCCAATTCAATTCCCGCCTCCGTCATGGCCTCCATTAACAAGAAAAAATAGGCCGGACCACTTCCCGATAACGCGGTAACGGCATCAATCAAGCTTTCCGCTTGAACCCAGACCGTGATCCCAACCGCACGTAGAACCGACTCGGCGATTTCACGCTGATGCACATTGACCGCTGGGGTTGCAAAAAGCCCAGTGGCCCCGCTTTGCACCATGGCCGGCGTATTGGGCATGGTTCTGACAATGGCGTTGAGCCCTCCGGACCAGGTCTGGATGCTATGGCATGAAATGCCGGCGGCGATACTTAAGAGCAATGGCTGTTCTCGATTGAGCGATTCAGCAAGATCTTCCAGAACAACCCGCATGACCTGAGGCTTGACCGCGAGAACGACAACGGCTGCAGACACGATCGCCGCATGATTATCTGCGCAGACCACCACTCCATAACGCTCCCCTAAATTGAGGGACTGAGCCGTCTGCGGATCCGATATACGAATTTTTTCCGGTGGATAGCCATCGGCAATTAAGCCAGAAATCAAACTGCTGGCCATATTGCCGGCACCGATAAAGGCCAGTGTCTCGTAGCTCATGGACAATCCTTAGGTTTAGGTTGACTTAGGGAGGGCGATTCTAGCTTAGGGACGGCGCGGACCAAAGAGCGCAGTGCCAATGCGGACCCAGGTCGCACCCTCACGAATCGCCCACTCCAAGTCGTCTGACATCCCCATGGAGAGTGAATCGATGGGGATAGGCAGTGTTTGAGCGGCTTCACGAAGACATCGAAAAGGTTTACCTGGATCCAGATCTGATGGATCAATCGGCGCGGGGATCGCCATCAAGCCTCGCAAGCACAGCCGTTCAAGTGTGCTGATTTGATGAGCTAGCTTGGGTAGTTCCAGAAGATCAACCCCGGACTTCGAGTTTTCTTCACTGACATTGACCTGAATACAAACATTGAGTGGCAGCAGATCCAAGGGACGCTGCTGATCGAGCCGCTCGGCCGTTTTGACTCGATCAACGGCATGCACCCAATCAAAGTTTTCTGCAATAAGGCGTGTTTTATTGCTCTGTATGGGACCAATAAAATGCCAGACGATATCCCCGAGATCTTTCAGTAACTCCTGCTTTGCGAGTGCCTCTTGAAGATAGTTTTCACCAAAATCCCTTTGTCCCAGGGCATAAGCTTCTCGAATAGCTTCAGCCGGTTGAGTCTTACTGACAGCAATCAGTCGGACCGCATGCGGCTGACGCCCTGCTTTGATCTCCGCATCACGAATTCGCTGTTGAACCACTTCAAACCGTTTATTGATTTCCAAATTCTAGATCCTCACTTGACCGCTCTGCCTCAGACGCGCCCGTTGCTTTGCCTTATAATTGTGGCTTCGTGGCGGATGCCGGATTTTATCCCTGATCCTTGTGCCAGCCCCCTGCTCTTCTATGGATTCCCATGTATTGGCTCTATCTGATTGGTCTTCCTGCCCTGCTTTTATTGGTGATTACACTGTTCCGGCGCTTACGCGCAAGCCAAACAGGCCGCATGACCTATAGCCGCAAGGAATTTCTCCTATCGACTGAAGAAAGGCTGTTCTATGCCGCACTCCGCGAGGCTATCGGCGAAAATTTTGAGATTTTTCCGATGATCCATGTGGAGGATCTCATTACGCCAAGAAATCCCTCTCTTGTGGATAAAACGTGGGATCTACTCGATACGAATGATGAAGCAATCATTCCGTTTGTTCTGGCACGAAAGAGTGACCTTGGCATTGCTTGCGGCATCCAACTGATTCAACACAAAGGACTTCGTTCACGTGACAAGATCACCAATGAGTCACCGCTTAAAACGATATGCCAAGCTGCAGGTCTTCCCCTGATTCGAATGGAAGCCGGACCTTTCTACGACAACGAAGACATCCGACAGGCCGTAACAGAATCTGTCCGTCGTGAACCCCTCTTTATTACCGAGTCCGATGGCCGAAGAGAGCCGACGTTGGACCGACTGGAGCGGCTGGACATCGACTAATGACCGCCATCATTCTCTATGGCATCCCAAACTGCGACAGCTGCAAGAAAGCAGTAACCTGGCTCAAGGCCAATGGTCATGGCTATCGTTTCCATGACCTGCGTGCTGATGGTCCGCCTGAGGCGAGTCAAATTCGCGGCTGGTGCAAGCGCCTGGGATGGGAAAACATTCTCAATCGCCGGAGCACCACCTACCGCGCATTAACTCCAGATGAGAGAGTCATTGAGAGTATCGAAGATGCAGTTGGGTTGATCGTGCGCTACCCTCTTCTTTTGAAAAGACCCTTGATCGAATCTGCGTCAGGATTCGTTGCGGGCTTTGACCCTGACCAACTGACTGGAATTCTCCCTCATGCATGACACTGTCGCGTTGACCGCCGCCCTGATTGCCTGCCGATCTGTCACGCCGAATGATGCGGGCTGTATGGCATTAATCGAGGCGGAACTTTCACCCTGCGGATTCAAAACGGAATATCTGGATTTTGGGGAGACGCGCAATCTTTACATGCGCCGTGGAACCGAAGGACCGCTATTGGTCTTCCTAGGCCATACCGATGTGGTTCCCCCGGGCCCTGAATCCGATTGGAAGCATCCACCCTTCGAGGCCACGATCGAAAACGGTTTGATGTACGGACGCGGTGCTGCAGACATGAAAAGCGGCGTTGCTGCGATGGTGACAGCGCTCGCCCGATTTGCCCAGTCAAATCCCGATCATACGGGGTCTATAGCCCTTTTGATGACCAGCGACGAAGAAGGTGCCGCGCATGATGGGGTGGTGAAAGTCGTCGAAACGTTTAAGGCAAGAGGGGAAAAGATCGATTGGTGCGTCATTGGAGAACCTTCAAGCTTCGACCGGTTGGGCGACGTGATTCGCGTCGGTCGACGGGGATCCCTTAACGGCATCCTGAGGGTTGAAGGGGTTCAGGGCCACGTCGCCTACCCTGACAAAGCCGACAACCCAATCCATCGCCTTGCGCCCGCACTGGCCGAACTTGCCCACGAGACCTGGGATCAGGGCAATGAATTCTTCCCCCCAACCAGCTTTCAGGTGTCTAACATCCAATCCGGCACAGGGGCGGAAAATGTAATCCCCGGACGGCTCGAAATGCTGTTTAACTTCCGATTCTCAACTGCAGTGACTGAAGCGGAGCTTAAACAACGCGTAGTCGCCATTCTCGATCGGCATCAGATCCGTTACAGCCTTGAATGGCGTCTTTCTGGCGCACCCTTTCTGACGACCGGCTCAAGGCTGATTGAAGCCACGCAATTGGCACTGGAGGCTGTTGTCGGGCAACGAGCACGGCCGGATACCGGCGGAGGAACTTCAGACGGCCGTTTTATTGCCCCCACAGGCGCGGAGGTCGTTGAACTCGGTCCCTTAAACGGTTCGATTCATAAGGTCAATGAACACACGCCGGTTAAAGACATTGAGACACTCTCTCAGATTTATGAAGCCATTCTCGCCCAACTGCTTATCGCACACTGAGAACTGTCATGCGCCTGGACTTCAGCCCCCTGATCGAACCTGTAGATGTTTTGAATGGGCTTGATCAGCAACAATGGGCGATTCTGGATGCCACATTTACGCTACCGACGCAGAACCGAAATCCTCAAGTTGAGTTTAAAAAAGCCCACCTTCCCGGCGCTCAGTTTTTTGACGTTGATGTCATTGCCGCTCCCGATACCGAGCTTCCCCACATGTTGCCTTCTGAGACACAGTTTGAGCAGGCAATTTCTCGTCTGGGCATCGGAAATGAAACTGAAGTTGTCGTCTACGACAACAATCAGTTCATGGCTTCGGCTCGAGTATGGTGGATGTTCAGAACCTTTGGCCACGAAAAAGTCCGCGTGATGAATGGTGGACTACAACGCTGGACCGATTTGGGCTACCCACTCACATCCGAACTGTCGACTCCCTTATCCGCACCTTTCTCAGCCCGATTCAATCCCCATCGCGTCCGTGACTTTGCTGCAATGCAGATGGTAAGCGAGTCCCGGACAGCCGCTATTCTGGATGCACGTCCTCCGGGTCGTTTTCTTGGTCAAGATCCTGAGCCACGTCCCGGCCTTCGGTCGGGCCATATCCCTGGCAGTCGAAACCTATTTTTTCAGCGCTTGCTGGATCCAGAATCACGTTGCCTGCTCAAGAAAACGGCGCTCCTTGAGGTATTCAAAACCATAAAAATCGCGCCGGAGGAGCCCATCATTGCGACCTGTGGCAGTGGCGTGACCGCCGCAATCATTGCGCTGGCTCTCGCAGAGCTCGGATACCCCGATACCCCGATTTATGACGGGTCTTGGGCTGAGTGGGGTCAGCCAGGCGACCATAAAGTGGTCACCGAAGAACCCAATTCCCATGGCTCAGAATAACCCCAAGAAACCGAGCATTTTTATCAACATAGAATTTTTGAGATAATGTCCGATTAGGGCTTTTTTCCGACCACGGATCGATTTGCCCCTCCAGACGGCTCAAGTCCGCCTGACGGCGGGATGACAAGAGACTCATGCCGTAAGCACCCGAACTGATAGGACCCAATGACCGCCGATAACGCACTTAAAGAATTCATGGGCATTTGCCAGGATCGCGCCGAAAAGGCCCTGGACGACCGCCTGCCTGCTGCCTCCAAGATGCCTGAAAAGCTTCACGAGGCCATGCGTTACTCCGCCCTCGGTGGTGGCAAACGACTGCGTCCTCTGCTGACTTATGCCACAGGCATTGCCTTGGGTTTGCCGCTGGATATTCTCGATGGGCCGGCGTCCGCTCTTGAGATGATCCATGTCTACTCGCTGATCCATGATGACCTTCCAGCAATGGATGATGACTCGCTACGGAGAGGCAAGCCGACCTGCCATGTGGCCTTCGATGAAGCCACCGCCATTTTGGCCGGTGATGGACTTCAAACGCTGGCTTTCCAAGTCCTTGCTGAGGACACCACCATCAAGGTTCCGGATGCGAATCGCATCGCGATGATTCGCTGCCTTGCAGAGGCCTCAGGTTCCTACGGCATGGTCGGGGGACAGGCTATCGATCTACATTCTGTAGGCAAAAAGCTGGATTTGCCGGCTCTTGAAAACATGCATATCCGTAAAACCGGTGCGCTGATTCGGGCCAGTGTCCGTTTGGCAGCGCTCGCCAAGGACCCCATCGATCACGCGATTGAAGAACGATTGGATCACTACGCAAAATGTATCGGGCTGTCATTCCAAATCCAGGACGACATTCTCGATGAAGAAAGCGATACCCAGACCTTGGGTAAAACCCAAGGCAAAGATCGGGATAACAACAAGCCTAACTATCCCGCACTCTTGGGACTGGCCGGCGCCAAGGACAAGGCCAGGGAAATGCACGAAGCGGCTCTTGAGAGCCTGAATGGATTTGGGCCCGAAGCCAACTTGCTCAGAGACCTCTCTCGATTCATTATCGAACGAAAGAACTAACAAGCCCGAGGCACTTACGGATTCAATTGATCATGTCATCGACATCCACTGACCCTAAGTTCAGTATGATGAAGAGACCCTTGAAGCACATACGGGCTTTTTAGCCTAACCCGCTAGGATTTTATTTTTCATGACGCTAACCACCCAGACCCCTCTACTGAACGCCATCGGCGATCCGGCAGACCTTCGCGCCCTCCCCGCTGAGCAGCTTCCCACCGTGGCGAGCGAGTTGCGGGAATATTTGCTGCACAGTGTCAGTCAGTCGGGTGGACACTTGGCTGCGGGCTTGGGTACGGTCGAATTGACGATCGCCCTCCACTACGTCTTTAACACGCCCGATGATAAGTTGGTATGGGACGTCGGCCATCAAGCCTACCCGCACAAAATCCTGACTGGGCGCCGGGAACGGATGCCGACCATTCGTAAACAAGATGGCCTTTCGGCTTTCCCTTGCCGGACTGAAAGCCCCTACGATACCTTTGGCGTAGGCCATTCCAGTACCTCGATCAGCGCGGCGCTCGGCATGGCCATCGCTGCAGGTCTTCAGGGCCGGGATGCCCATGCAGTCGCAATCATTGGAGATGGCGGTCTTACGGGTGGCATGGCCTTTGAAGCCTTGAATCATGCGGGCGCCCTGGACGCCAATCTTCTTGTCATCCTCAACGACAACGAAATGTCGATTTCCCCCAACGTTGGGGCGATGAACAACTACCTTGCCAAGCTTCTTTCAGGCCGTTTCTACTCGACGATTCGTGAAGGCAGCAAGCAACTCCTGAAGAAGCGAATGCCGGAGGTATGGGAGCTTGCTCGACGCGCGGAGGAACACGTAAAAGGGATGGTTGCACCAGGAACTCTCTTTGAAGAACTTGGCTTTAACTACATCGGTCCCATCGACGGTCACGACCTTGATACGCTGGTGACCACACTCAGAAACCTTCGCAATACCAATGGCCCAAGGTTCCTGCATATCGTGACAAAGAAAGGCAAAGGCTACCTGCCTGCCGAGAAGGATCCGGTGGCCTATCACGGTGTGGGAACTTTTGACCCGAGCAAAGATCATCTGCCGAAGGCCAAGCCCAGCACACCGACCTACACCGAAGTCTTCGGTCAGTGGCTTTGCGACATGGCCGAGAAGGACGCCCGTCTCCTCGGCGTGACCCCGGCAATGCGAGAGGGTTCAGGTCTGGTTGAATTTGAAAAACGCTTCCCTGATCGATATTTCGATGTCGGCATTGCGGAACAGCATGCCGTTACACTCGCTGCGGGGCAGGCTTGTGAGGGCTTCAAACCGGTCGTTGCCATCTACTCCACTTTCTTGCAGCGCGGCTACGATCAGTTGGTGCATGACGTGGTTTTACAGGATCTGCCGGTGCTCTTCGCGATTGACCGCGCAGGACTGGTCGGACCCGATGGTCCAACCCATGCAGGCAGCTTTGATATTACCTATCTACGTTGCCTCCCTGGCATTGTGCTCATGGCACCAGCCGATGAGAACGAATGCCGTCACATGCTCTACACCGGCTTCCAACACGATGGTCCCGCGGCTGTTCGCTATCCCCGAGGCAAAGGTCCGGGAACACCGGTCGAGGAAACCATGTCTTTGCTGCCCATTGGCAAGGCTGAAGTCCGCCGCAAGGGAAAACGCATCGCCATTCTGGCGTTCGGGTCCATGGTTACTCCCTCACTCGAGGCTGGAGAGACCTTGGACGCGACGGTCGTCAACATGCGTTTCATCAAGCCATTGGATGAAAACTGCATTCTCGAAATGGCGGCGAGCCATGACCTCATCGTCACCGTTGAGGAAAATACGGTTGCCGGCGGTGCCGGCAGTGGCGTGAATGAAGTGCTGAATGCGCATGGCTGCAAGACCCCGATCCTGACGATTGGCCTTCCGGATCGCTTTATTGAGCAGGGAAGCCGGGAAGAAGTGCTGACGGATGCTGGATTGGATACCGCCGGTATTCTTGCAAGCATTGCCGCCTACTCCGGAAAAGTCTCAGCCCCGGCCTAAAGTCATGCAGCGCATCGAGTCACGCATTCGCGCCATCCCAGATTTTCCAAAACCGGGAATCCTGTTCAGGGACATCACCCCGGTTCTGGGCGACCCGGAAGCGATGGACGTTGCCATCGATGCGCTGGCCGCTCCGTATCATGGACAGGGTGTATCGGCTGTAGCGGGCATGGAGGCCAGAGGGTTCATTTTTGGGGCTCTTGTGGCTCGAGCCCTCAATGTTGGATTTGTTCCACTCCGGAAACCCGGCAAACTCCCCCATGACGTCAAGAAGATCGATTACGATCTTGAATACGGCTCAGCCAGCCTGGAAGTGCATCAGGATGCGGTAGCCCACGGAGATAAGGTCCTGATCGTCGATGATCTTTTGGCTACGGGAGGCACCGCACTGGCGGCTTGTGAATTGATCGAGGCGCTGGGTGCCGAAGTCGTCGCCTGTGCCTTTTTGATCGAATTAAAGGGACTTGGCGGCAGAGAACGCCTGGCGCCCCGAAGCCTGCATCACGTTCTCAGCTACTAAACGGTTCACCGCCAGCGCTGCGGCTATTGTGGCAACCCCAAAGACGCATCGAATCGTTCAACTGACCGATTTTCATCTGGGTAGCACGTCAGACCACCGCTATCGCGGGGTCAATCCCTTCGCCAGTCTGACTCAGACGCTGAGCCACCTAAAAGCCCAATCCGCCCAACCCGATCGATATTTACTTACGGGCGATCTTGCTGAAGCGCCCTGCTCCGCAACTTATGATCTGGTTGCTCAAGCGTTTGAAGGGCATACCGCACCCATTCACTTTGTGCCAGGCAACCATGACGTTCCGGCATTAATGTCCTCCCATCTTCAGCCAGTGGGATTCCATGATGATCCTGTGATCCGCTGGGGCAACTGGTGCATTCTGCTGATGAATAGCGCTCAGCCGGAAAGTCCCAAGGGCAAATTGGGCCCTCACGCCTGTCAGTGGCTTTCCGATACGCTGAATGGCATGCAGGAGCAATGGATCGTGATTGCCGTCCATCACCATCCAATCGCATCTGGCAGTGCCTGGATGGACACGATGATGATCGAAGACCAAGACGTCTTCCTAAAAATCATCCAGCGCCACCCTCAGGTCAAGGCAGTACTGTTTGGACATGTGCATCAAGAACTGGATGTAATGTGGAGCGATATCCGCTTCCTGGGCGCACCATCTACCTGCGTTCAGTTTGAACCGCAAAGCAAAACGTTCGCCACAACTGACGCGTATCCTGGTTACCGCTGGATTGAACTGGATGAAGAAGGCCGGTTATCGACGAGAGTCGTGAGAATCGGGCCGAAAGACTAGATTTTGGCAGCGCCCATCAAGGCAAGGGGGTTGAGATTCGCATTCAGCCCGTTGTCTGCGCCGGCGTGACCACTCAGTTCGGTCAGCGCACGCTGGTACACATCGCGCTTGAAATAGACCACATCCTCGACGGGATGCCAGTAGTCGACCCACGTCCACGAGTCAAACTCAGGCTTACCTGAACAATCCAGCTTGATCCGGGATTCGGAGGAGACCAATTCCAGCATAAACCAGACTTGCTTCTGGCCGATACAGAGGGGCTGAGACCGTTTGCGAATGTAGCGTTCTGGGAGATCGTAATGCAACCAGCCATTCGTTCTGGCAATGAGTTGCACATCTCGATTGCGAAGACCAACTTCCTCATAGAGTTCGCGGTACATGGCTTCTTCGGGCGCCTCATTGCGCTTGATTCCGCCTTGCGGGAACTGCCAAGATCGCATGCCGACACGGCGAGCCCAAAACACGCGGCGATCCTTGTTGAGAAGGATGATTCCGACATTGGGTCGATATCCGTCGCGGTCAATCATGCGTTCAAGAGTCCAGGGTCACCGAGTGTATAATTCGCGCCGAACCAAGCGAGCCGCTTCTCCGCAAGGGAGGTAGCCAAAAGCGGGGATCCGCTTCAACTCGACACTCTCGTCCAACATACCGAATTTAAAGGAATATCGTGGCTCTGGCAATCTTTGACCTCGACAACACCCTGATCGCGGGTGACAGTGACTATCTCTGGGGACAGTATCTCGTTGACCGAGGAATTGTGGATCGGGCCCAGTACGAAGATGCCAATGCGCGCTTTTATGAAGACTACAAGGCAGGGACTCTGGATATTGATGCATTTTTGAAATTTGCATTAAAACCACTCTCCGAGCACTCAAAAGCTCAATTGGAACAGTGGCGCACTGAGTTTGTGGAATCACACATTCAGCCCATTCTTTTACCCGTTGCACGTCAGGTCATCGCCGCGCATAAGGCACGCGGTGATACGCTGATGATCATTACGGCGACCAACGCATTCGTCACCACCCCGATCGCCGCGCTCTACGGGATTGATCATCTGATTGCAACGCTTCCAGAAATCAAGGATGACCGTTACACAGGAAACTATCTCGGCACCGCTTGTTTTCAGGCCGGTAAAGTCATTCGACTCAATGCGTGGCTTGAGGAGACCGCGGCCTCACTGAAGGGCAGCTGGTTCTATAGCGATTCCCACAATGACCTGCCTTTGCTCAAAATGGTCGACTCTCCCGTGGCCGTCGATCCCGATGAGACCCTAAAAGCCCATGCCATCGCGGAGGGTTGGCCTTGGATGAGCTTTCGAGATTCCAATGACCTTGACGACCATCTCCTTCGCATTCAGAGCCAGAAATAAGCGCTTCCTTGCTGGTCAATCTATCGGTGTTACGATAGGACGTTGAACTGATTGCCACCCATCCTTCAGCCTCTTCCCTTGAAGCGGCCCTCCGGAGCAGTTATGAGCGAGACCCTTCAGAACGTATTCTCCCGAAAGAAAGCGGATCCCACGCAGCAGACGCATAACGCATCGCTTTACGAAAAACTGGGCGGGGCCGAAGCCGTAAGCACCGCAGTCGATGTCTTTTATCGCAAGGTGATGCGGGATGCCCGAATTAATTATTTTTTCTTCGGTGTCAACATTACCGAGCAAGCGGAGAAGCAGAAGGCCTTTTTAACCATGGCTTTTGGCGGCCCGCACGCTTATACCGGGCGAGACATGCACAGAAGCCATGCCAAGCTGATCGCGATGGGCATGACCGATCGGCATTTCGACATTGTCATGGAGCATCTCAAGGGCACGCTGGTCGAACTCGGGGTTGAGATCGCACTCGTGGAGGATGTTCTCGCAATCGCAGAAAGCACGCGTGAAGATGTGATGGGTCGCCGAGCGGCGCCTCCAGAGTCTTCGACTTCGACCAGCGTTCAGGATCGGGGCGCGTCACATGCCGCCGATCTTCAACGTCGCACGGGTGCGGCAACTCCGCCTCAACGCCCAAAAACCGGGACGGTGGGCGCCATCATGAACACGCGATCAGATTCACTCACCATGGATACGCCGCTTGATGAAGCAACGCAGACCTTCATTAGAGGGAATCATCACAGCCTTCCAGTGCTCGACGCTGAAGGAAAGTTTCTAGGGATTGTTACCGCAACCGATATTCTGAAAAACCAATAATAAGGCCGTTCAAAAGGCACTAACGGCCCTTTTCGATCAGAAACACCAGCACGCCTTCGCTCTCCTCGCACTCGATCTGGTGATGACCGGCTTGTTCTAGGAAAACCCCAAAGTCCAGACGGGCGGCAGGATCTGTGGCTAGGATACGGATCCTTGCTCCACACTCCACTGTAACCAGAGCCTTTTTCAGCCGAAGCAGGGGTAGAGGACACATTAATCCCCTTGCGTCGACCTCCGTGGGTTCGCCGTTCATGCCTCACTGACCTCTATGCGATCGACCCGCTGAAATCCGCGGGGTAAGGGATTACCCCGACGCGCTCTTGCCCCTTCATAATGAGAAAGGTCGGAAGGACTTAAGGTCAAATGACGCTTACCGGCTAAGACCTTGAGCCCCCGCCCTGTTGGCAAACTCAACACTTGGATGACCCGATCTGCCCCAGTTCCCAGGGCTTCCGATGCAATCTGAATAAGCTTGTTCCCTTTGCCTTTGTTTAGAACCGGCAAATCGGCCGCAGGAAATACCAGAAGGCGTCCTTCCAGAGTGACGACCGCAATGCGATCGGCCCCCAAATCAAGGACGCGGGCTGGCAACAGCACCTGAGCGCCTTCAGGTAAGGTCAGCAAGGCCTTACCGCTTCGATTCTTGCTAAAGAGCTCCTTGAATTGCGTAATAAACCCATACCCATGGGAACTGGCGAGAAGGACGTGCTCCTCATCCGCCCCTGCAGTGACCTGAATGAACATGGCACCTGCTGGCGGGTTAAGGCGTCCTGTCAAAGGCTCACCCTGAGAACGTGCAGACGGCAATTCGTGCGCAGGGACGGAATAACTCCGTCCTGTGGAGTCGATGAAATAGGCAGACTGATTGCTTCGACCTGGAACGGCGGCAAGGAAGGAGTCGCCCGATCGATAAGCTAATGTCTCAGGATCAATGTCATGGCCTTTGGCCGCCCTGACCCAGCCCTTTTCCGACAATATGATAGTCACTGGCTCGCTGCCAATGACCGCAGTCACGTCCAGCGCTTGGGCCGCCTGGCGCGATACGATCGGTGACTTGCGTGCGTCACCAAATCGCTCAGCATCCTCCTCGAGTTCCTTGCGGATCAGCGCGCTCAATTTTCGAGGTGATGCCAATGTGTCCTCAAGAGTTTTCCGCTCCGCGGCAAGTTCCGCTTGCTCACCTCGGATTTTCATCTCTTCAAGTTTGGCCAGATGCCGAAGTTTGAGATCGAGAATCGCTTCCGCCTGGATATCCGAAAGCCCAAAGCGCGCCATCAATTCGCTTTTGGGTTCATCCTCGTAACGGATGATCGCAATCACTTCATCAATATTGAGGAATGCGACCAAAAGACCATCCAGGACATGCAGCCTGGCCAGCACTTTCTCCAAACGGAATTGGAGCCGACGACGAACGGTTTCGCGGCGGTAAACAAGCCACTCTTCAAGAATGTCTCTCAACCCCTTGACCTGTGGCTTTCCGGAAAGACCAATGGTATTGAGGTTGACGCGATAGCTTTTTTCGAGATCCGTCGTCGCAAAAAGGTGGGACATCAATTGCTCTGCATCACAACGACGGCCTTTCGGCATGATCACCAATCGACAGGGGTTTTCGTGATCAGATTCATCCCGAAGATCCTCGACGAGCGGCAATTTCTTGGCCTGCATCTGTTGTGCAATCGTCTGAAGAATCGCATCACCTGAGACCTGATGGGGCAGCGCCGTGATGATGACGTTGCCCTCCTCAACCTCCCATCGGGCTCGAAGTCGAATCGATCCGTTTCCGGTTCGATACATTTTGAGGATTTCATCTCGAGGAGTAATGATTTCTGCCTCTGTGGTGTAATCCGGACCTCGAATCAACTCCATCAACTCTTCGAGTGGGGTATCGGGATCTTCCAGCAATTGGATGCAGGCCGCCACGACCTCTCTGAGGTTATGTGGCGGAATATCAGTGGACATCCCCACCGCAATACCGGTTGATCCATTCAAAAGAACATTCGGCAAACGGGCCGGAAGAAGCCGGGGCTCATCCTTGGTGCCATCGTAGTTCGCAACCCATTCGACCGTCCCCTGCCCCAATTCCTGCAGCAATGACTGTGCGTAGGGAGTGAGGCGCGACTCTGTGTATCTCATGGCCGCAAATGACTTGGGATCATCCGGAGAGCCCCAATTGCCCTGACCATCGATCAGCGGATAACGATAGGAGAATGGCTGAGCCATTAACACCATAGCTTCATAACACGCCTGATCACCGTGAGGGTGGTACATGCCTAAAACATCACCCACGGTTCGTGCAGACTTCTTGTATTTTGATGTCGGCCCCAGACCCAACTCGGACATGGCAAAAACAATCCTGCGCTGGACCGGTTTCAAGCCGTCGGCAATGTGCGGGAGTGCGCGATCAAGAATGACGTACATGGAATAATCCAAGTACGCTTTTTCGGTGAATTCGCTCAGGGGAAGCTGTTCGTGCAGGATGGCGTTCAAGGCGGTAATAGTCTCTGAGAAACTTGATGTCCCATTCTATCGGCAAGGGCGATAATCTTCGCAATTCTAATTGGCTTTAATCCGTACACCATGGAAAAGTTCATTCTTGCCATTGACCAGGGAACGACAAGCACTCGTTGTGTTCTCTTTGACCATGCAGGGCATATTCGATACCTCACCCAAGCAGAACATCGCCAATTTTTTCCTGCTCCTGGCTGGGTTGAACACGATGCCGCGGAAATTCTCCAGACAACATGGGCCCTGATTGAACAACTCTTCACAGCGGCCTCAATTGACCGGACCGCTGTGGAAGCGATTGGTATCACCAACCAGCGCGAAACGACCGTGCTCTGGGACCGGGCAACGGGCAAGCCCATTCATCGTGCCATCGTTTGGCAGGACACGCGAACAGATGAACTCTGTCAGAGATTAGTGCGCGTTGGCGGCCAGGATCAATTTCGTCAGCTGACCGGACTTCCCATCACAACCTATTTTTCAGCCTCAAAAATTCAGTGGCTGCTTGACCATATCCCAGGGGCTCGCGGACGAGCTGAACGGGGTGAAATCCTTTTTGGAACCATTGATACCTGGCTCATTTGGAATTTGACGGGCGGCATCCATGTGACAGATCCAACCAATGCGTCACGGACGCTCCTCATGGATCTTCACCATCTTTGCTGGGATCCTCGGCTTCTTGAAGCCTTTTCTATTCCGGCATCGCTGATGCCGGAAATTCGCTCCTCTTCTGAAATTTATGGATTCGGCCAGGGCATTATTGAAGGTGTCCCATTGGCTGGAGATCTCGGTGATCAGCAAGCCGCACTGTTTGGCCAGACGTGTTTTGGCCAGGGAGATGCCAAAAATACCTATGGGACGGGATGCTTCCTGCTCATGAATACAGGCCGTCAGATCCAATCCTCTAGGCATGGTCTGTTAACGACGATTGCCTACCAACTTGGCACTGAGCCGGCGACTTACGCTCTGGAGGGCTCCGTAGCGGTAACAGGCTCATTGATCCAATGGTTACGCGATAACCTCGGAATGATTCAAAGCGCGGCAGACGTCGAATCGTTGGCCCAAACCGTGGAGGATGCGGGCGGCATATACATCGTGCCAGCATTTTCAGGACTCTTTGCACCCTATTGGCGAGCGGATGCGAGGGGAGTCATCGTCGGACTCACGCGTTACGTCAATAAAGGCCACTTTGCTCGAGCCGCATTGGAAGCAACAGCCTATCAGACCCGCGAGATTCTGGACGCCATGAAAACCGATCTAGGTCAGGGCCTGACCCGCCTTAAGGTCGATGGTGGCATGGTTGTGAATGACACCCTGATGCAGTTTCAGTCAGACCTACTTGGTGTTCCGGTGATTCGTCCTCAAGTGACTGAGACCACCGCTTTAGGTGCGGCGTATGCGGCGGGATTGGCTGTCGGATTTTGGGAAAGCACTGACGCATTGCGATCGCTTTGGCAAGAAGATCGCCGATTTGAGCCTCTCATGAGCGAAGTGCAACGAGAACGCATGCATCAGGGCTGGCTCAGAGCCGTGGAGCGCTCGTTTGATTGGGCCTCGACTAATTCTTGAGTAATGCTTGCAGCGTGGGAAGGAACTCGGCTTGTGTAATCCCGCTATCCCCGTCATAGGGATGGTCGTAGACAATCACCAATCCCAGAAGCGTCCCAATGAAGGAGAGCAAGAAGGCAAGCACCAATTGCGAAAATCCATTTTGGGGCGCGAGAAAATAGAAAAATATGACGAAACTGGTCAGCAAACAAAATGTCGCGCCAAAAAACGCCTTGGGAATTTCTTTCCCCGTGTTCAACATGCGCTCATGTCTGGCCTTGATCATGCTGTCCATTGTGACCAAGAGGTTTTGTCGCACGACCGTATCGGACGCATGTTTTCGAATAAGATCGCGAAGGCACACGACCAGGCTTTCATAACTGCCTTGGGTGTCATGGTCCGGCGGTTTCGGCCAATCGCTTGAAAGAATGGACCGAACATAGTGATCCAGTGCATTCGTTATGGTCTTACAATCCTCAGATGAAACCAATAGACAGCTCGACTTGACCTTATAAAGCGATTCCACCTCGGTCACGACCATTTTATGGGTCTGGGTAACGATGCCCATCGCCTGCATGAGCGTAAAAATCAGCAACACCGCGATCAAGGAAAGCGCGGTTCCAATAATCGTAACCCCATAGTACGGCTGTTCCTTGATTCGGAGTCGC
>JBEBBO010000125.1:0-7999 GCA_041158345.1 Pseudomonadota bacterium
AAATCCAGCCGGAGCAGTTCTCGGTTTGCAAAGACCCGTCGAATGCCCTGAGTTCTGAGCTGGGCATCGCCATGAAAGGTCGAAACCGTCGGATTAGGCACCCAGACATGAAGCACAATGAGGCTCGCGACCGCAAACCCCGTAATGAGCCAGAAAAGCCCCTGTAGACCGAACCAATTAGAGAGAATGGGACCGGCGACTATTGATATGGCAAATGAAATACCAATGCTGATGCCAATCATAGCCATCGCTTTGGTCCGATTCTCCTCTCGCGTCAGGTCAGCCGCCAAAGCCATGACAACAGCCGCAACTGCGCCCGCACCTTGAAGGCAACGGCCTGCAATGATGCCGTAAATTGAGGTGGAAATTGCTGCAATAATGCTGCCGATCACAAAGAGGATGAGACCCACAGTGATGACCGGTTTCCTCCCCCAACGATCAGACCACATACCAAATGGGATCTGAAAAACGGCCTGCGTCAGGCCGTATGCGCTTATCGCAAGACCAACGAGAAACGGAGATGCATCCGGAAGGTCCCGCGCCAATACCGAGAAAACCGGAAGAATCAAGAACATACCAATCATTCGCAGCATATAAATTGCAGCGAGCGAGAGACTGGCCCGGCGTTCTAGCGCGGTCATACCCGAACCCTGATGGGACATAAAATGCCTTATCTCGTATAACTTAAGCAGTAATTAAAATCCGAAGACCAATTGGCACTCGGTCAAAAAGATCCAGCATGTCGACGCTCTTCATCCGAATGCATCCATGCGAGAGTGGTTCACCCGTGACCCCGTGATCGGGGCTACCGTGAATGTAAATATACCGCCAGGTCGTATCAACAGCACCATAGCGGTTGATTCCGGCCTCCAAGCCTCCCAACCAAAGAATCCGGGTCAAAATCCAGTCTCTATTGGGATACTGCGCCTCTAAAGCGTCCCCGTAGATGTCACCAGTTGGTCTGCGGCCCCTAAAAACAGCATTCAAGGGTTGCCCCTCGCCGATTTTTGCCCGAATTTGGTGCCATCCTCTCGGGGTTTTTTCGCTCCCTCTTTCTTCTCCTAACCCGTTCTTGGCGGTTGAGACAGGCCAGACATAAATCACCGTCTCGTTCTCGATCCATTCAAGAACTTGACGATGGGTGTCGACGCGAAGGTACACCGGATCCGAAGACCTAACGATCACCGGTCTGACTTTTCAAAGAGAGCCAAAGATTCAACGTGGGCTGTTTGAGGAAACATGTCCATGACCCCCGCACCCTGCAAGTGATACCCATGATCATGGACCAGCACCCCAGCATCTCTTGCGAGTGTTGAGGGGTTGCAAGAAACGTAAACGATTCGAGCGGCGCCCCACCCTGGAACCCGCTCAAGGATTTCCAGGGCCCCGGCGCGCGACGGGTCGAGCAGAATTTTGTCAAAGCGCTGGTTGGCCCAAGGCGTATCATCGACAGGCTTACTCAGATCGGCGACATGAAACGTCGCATTCCGGAGCATGTTGCGCTCAGCATTCAGTTCCGCTCGCTCAACGGCCTCACGACTTCCTTCAACGCCAACAACCCGGGCAGCCTTTTTGGCCAAAGGCAGAGTGAAATTTCCAATTCCGCAAAATAGATCCAGAATGACATCGTTCGACTGGGGGTCCAGGAGCTGCATCACACGAGCAATCATCTTTTGATTTATCGCGGAATTAACCTGTGTGAAGTCAGTCGCTTTGAATGTGAATTCTACCGATGCATCGGGAATCTTGTAGAAAAGATCTACCGGAACATTTGGATCCAGGGGCACTACGGTATCCGGGCCGCCGCGTTGCAATAAAACGAGAAACCCTTCTTCCTGTGCAAACCGGTTAAAGCGCTCAAGATCCTCTGCATTCAAGTCTTCAA
Organism: Pseudomonadota bacterium; assembly: GCA_041158345.1. Taxonomy (GTDB): domain Bacteria; phylum Pseudomonadota; class Gammaproteobacteria; order Methylococcales; family Methylococcaceae; genus UBA6136. Next base: position 1,886 of record JBEBBO010000125.1, read on the forward strand.
GAATGCGAAAAACGAGAGCGACGGCTTCATCACTGCAAGCCACCTCAATTTGCGGAAGCCGATCACGAATACTGAGATCATGAACCAAATCCGCTATCTTGCCCAATTTGGACCCGACTCGGGGATCCAGAACAGGACAGCGATCAATTTCAGTAATAAAAGGGCTTGAGCGTTCACGAAAGCCGACCAGAACTTTGCCTTTCTTTGCAACGTACTTGACGCCAAGCCGGGCCTTTTGGCGATAGCCCCATGAGGGACCGGTCAGGGGGGCGAAAATCGGAAACTCTTCCAGTTTGCCAATTCTTTGGAACTGATCCAGCAATAAACCCTGTTTGATTCGAATCTGCTCCGCATCCTGGACATGCTGAAAACTGCAACCGCCGCAAACCCCATAATGCTCACAGGCTGGGGCTGATCGAGACGCCGAGGGTGTTTGAACTTCCACCACCCTGCCCTCGGCAAAATCCCGTCGCACCTCCGTGTACTCGAAGGTGATCTCCTCCCCCGGAAGCGTCCCATGAACAAAAATGGGCTTTCCGTCAATCCGACCCACGCCACGCCCATCGTGCGTCATGGATTCAATTTTGAGCTCGAAACTTCCCTGAGGGGGGAGCGCTTTGCGACGTCGACGTTGTGCCATGGATTCGATTCCGAAACTATTCAGGGAAAACGCCGGTGGACAAATAGCGATCACCGCGATCGCAAATAATCACGACGATGACCGCATGAGTGACCGCTTCTGAAAGGCGCAGTGCAGCAGCTACGGCGCCACCGGAAGAAATGCCGGAAAAAATCCCCTCTTCAACCGCAAGCCTTCGCGTCATCTGTTCGGCCTCTGCCTGAGACACATCCATGATGCGGTCGATGCGATCAAAGTCACAAATTTTCGGCAGATATTCGCGGGGCCATCGGCGAATTCCTGGGATTTTGGAATCGCCCTCGGGTTGGACTCCAATGATTTGTATCTCAGGATTCTGCTCTCTCAGAAACGACGAGGTTCCCATGATTGTCCCTGTCGTGCCCATCGAGCTGACAAAATGGGTAATGCCTCCGGAGGTATCCCGCCAGATTTCTGGCCCGGTGCCCTCGTAATGCGCTCTTGGATTGTCTGGATTGGCGAACTGGTCCAGGATTCGTCCCTCCCCTCTTGCCTCCATTGCGCGGGCCAAGTCAATTGCTGCCTCCATGCTGCCCTGAGCCGGCGTCAAAATAATTTCAGCACCAAAGGCTTTCATAGAGGCTCGCCGCTCAGCGCTCATATTTTCTGGCATGATGAGCGTCATCTTGTATCCCATGACCGCTGCAGCCATTGCGAGCGCAATTCCTGTGTTGCCACTCGTTGCCTCAATCAGGCGATCCCCGGGCCGAATCTCCCCCCGGGCCTCGGCTCGCTCGATCATGCTGAGCGCTGGCCGATCCTTGACGGACCCTGCGGGGTTATTGCCCTCAAGCTTGGCCAAAATCTGGTTTGTCGTCTTCCCCGGAAGACGCTGAAGGGCCACCAAAGGGGTGTTACCCACACAGTCCTTCAGAGTTTTGAAACGGCCTAGACTGGACATCAATGATTAATTCCCGAGCGTTCAAGTCAAGAAAGCGATAAAATTGCCGATTCTAGCACTTCCCCTCTGCCCATGAAGAAGCCGGAACTCTTATCTCCCGCGGGTACTTTGAAGAACATGCGCTATGCGTTCGCCTATGGCGCAGACGCTGTTTATGCTGGGTTACCCCGCTACAGCCTTCGGGTGCGTAACAACGATTTCCTCGAGGAGAACCTCGCCAAGGGAATCGCGGAGGCGCATGACCTTGGAAAACTCTTTTTCCTCGCAACCAATGTGCTCCCCCACAACCGAAAGGTTCGAACCTTCATACGTGACCTCGAGCCGATTGTTGCGATGGGCCCCGATGCGCTGATCATGGCCGATCCTGGATTGATCCTGATGGCTCGTGAAGCATGGCCGGATCTTCCGATCCATCTCTCCGTCCAAGCCAATACAGTCAACTATGCAGCGGTCCGTTTTTGGCAATCGATCGGCGTTCGCCGAATCATTCTTTCCCGTGAGTTATCACTGGATGAAATCTCCGAGATTCGGCAGGAATGCCCGGATATGGAACTTGAAGTCTTTGTTCACGGGGCCCTTTGCATTGCCTACTCTGGGCGCTGCCTGCTCTCCGGATACTTCAACCATCGCGATCCGAATCAAGGCACATGCACCAATGCCTGCCGCTGGAAATATGATCTTCAGGCCGCCACTGAAACACCCGAAGGCGATTATGCCCCGGGCGCGCTACGGCTGAGCCTTGCAGACCTGAACGGAGGGCTCAACGGCACCGATTGTGGGGATCAGGTTCGGCATCCTTTGGCAGATGAAGTCTACTTTCTTGAGGAAGAAAATCGTCCGGGCGAATTGATGCCGGTCCTCGAAGATGAGCATGGCACCTATATCATGAACTCGAAGGACCTCAGGGCCGTCGAGCACATTCAAAGACTCGTTGAAATTGGTGTCGATAGCCTCAAGATCGAAGGTCGAACAAAATCGTTCTACTACGTCGCCCGTACCGCCCAGATCTACCGGATGGCGATTGAGGATGCACTTGCCGGAAGACCTTTTGACCCGGCGCTTCTGGGTAAGCTTGAGAATCTTGCGCAACGAGGCTACACCGACGGCTTCTATCAGCGCCATCACACCCACGAGTATCAAAACTACATTCAGGGCCACTCCACCAGCAACCGACAGCAATTCGTCGGTGAGGTCACAGGCTTCGACTCAACGACTGGGATGGCTGACATTTTGGTAAAAAACAAGTTCTGCGTCGGTGATCAGTTGGAATTGATCCTTCCTCAGGGGAACCTTGACCTCACGATCGAATCAATAAAGGACCGGCAAGGCGTCGATATTGACGAGGCACCGGGGAGTGGCTGGGAGGTCCGTGTTGGACTTCCTGTCGATCCTGGCCCCACTGCCCTGCTGGCCCGTTACCTTTGATCAATGAGGAGAGAACATGAGCTTCAGGACAGCAGATCTCTGTGATGAATATGAGGGCCGTCAGACCCTTCAAATCGCTGAACCGATCTTTCGCACTTTCGGAGGCCACTCAGTATTCAAAGGCACCATCTCGACGGTGAAGGTCTTCGAGGACAATGTCCTGATCCGAAGTGCCTTGGAGGAAAATGGAAGAAACCGCGTTTTGGTCGTCGATGGAGGAGGATCCCATCGTTGCGCACTGCTGGGTAGCGATCTGGCTCGCCTGGCCGCAGACAACCAATGGGCCGGGATCATTATCTATGGATGCATCAGAGACTCTGTGGCACTGGAGGGGTTACCGATTGGGATTAGGGCGCTGCACACGCATCCGCTGAAGAGTCACAAACGAGGAACTGGGGACCGGGATGCCCTGATTACCTTTGCTGGAGTCAACTTCAGAACCGGACACAATCTCTATGCCGATGAGGATGGTATCGTCGTGTGTGAGTCACCGCTCGAATAAGTATGGGTCATCGCCTCACCCGAATTTATACTCGAACCGGGGATACCGGTATGACGGGACTTGCTGATGGATCCCGAGTGCCTAAAGACAGTGCCCGAATCGAGCTTTTAGGTGAAATCGATGAGCTCAATTCACGGGTTGGACTGGTCATCAGCGCATGCCCTGACGCTAATTTCACTGTGTGTCTAAAAGAAATCCAGCAATTGTTGTTCGACCTCGGAGGCGATCTCAGTATTCCGGGTCGATCCAGCATCAAAAATGATCACTGTGCGTGGCTGGAAGACTGGATGGATTTCTTTAATGATCAGATGCCGCCTCTGCGAGAGTTCGTGCTTCCCGGCGGCACACTTCCGTCGGCATTTGCCCACTTGGCGAGAACCGGTTGTCGTAACGCAGAACGTAGGGCTGTTCAGATGAACCGGCAAGAACCGATCGAACCGGTGGTTCTGAGTTTTTTGAATAGACTCTCGGATTTTCTCTTTGTAATCTGCCGTATCATCGGCAGAGAGGGTGGCGCTGAACACTTGTGGGACCATCATCGAACACCACCCCCCGCACCCCCACGTTGATTGATATTCGGTCGCGTGCCAGAATTCCCCACTAGATTACTCAAGATAAAGGAACCGCCACATGGACATCCTGCTTTCAAACCCTCGCGGCTTTTGCGCCGGTGTTGATCGTGCCATCGAAATCGTCGAGCGCGCTATCGAAGTCTTCGGTGCGCCGATCTACGTCCGTCACGAAGTCGTGCACAATCGATACGTTGTCGACGGACTTCGCGCCCGGGGAGCAGTCTTCGTGGAGGAGCTTTCGGAAGTTCCGGAAAACTCTACCGTCATTTTCAGTGCACACGGTGTTTCAAAGCAGGTTCAGGCGGAAGCCAAGGAGCGCGGGCTACAAGTGTTTGACGCAACGTGCCCTCTGGTCACCAAGGTTCATATCGAAGTGCACCATCATGCGAGCCAAGGGAGAGAAATCGTCTTCATCGGTCACGCCGGCCATCCTGAAGTCGAGGGCACGATGGGCCAGTACGATAATCCCGAAGGGGGCATCTATCTGGTTGAGTCGCCCGAAGACGTTGCCAGCCTGGAAGTCAAAAACCCGCTAAACCTCGCATGGGTGACCCAGACCACCCTGTCTATCGATGATACTCAGGCGGTCGTTGCAGCTTTGAAGGTGAAATTCCCGGAAATCTGCGGGCCCAAGAAAGATGACATCTGTTACGCGACGCAGAATCGACAAGACGCGGTTAAAAAGCTCGCAGACACGTGCGACCTCATCTTGGTCGTGGGTTCTCCCAACAGTTCCAATTCAAATCGACTCAGAGAAATTGCAGAAAAACTGGGTTGTCAGTCATTCCTGATCGACAACGCCAGTCAAATGAAGCGAGAATGGCTTGAGGGGGTCCAATCCGTTGGCGTGACCGCAGGGGCTTCAGCACCCGAAGTGCTCGTCTCTGAAGTCGTGGCCAACTTAAATGCCTGGGGCGCCAAGGTGGTCAAGGAGCATCAGGGTATTGAAGAGAAAGTCGTTTTCTCTCTTCCCAAGGAACTTCGCTCAGCCGCACCCTCGTCCAACGCCTAATCACTGCCCTCGCTGAGCCGGAGTCTAGACTTTCGGCTCAGCCTCCAGGAATGCTCTTGGCGAGAACCCGAAATCCGCCCGAGCGTCATGATTGTCAAAGCACATATCGATGCTAATTCTTGTGGCCATCTCGGTGTTAAGGTGTTTAAACCGCGGGATTTTTGAAACCACCACAATAAAGAATTGCAGCACCGGCAACGGTATATTGATCATTCTCGGACGAAGCCCAAGTGATTTGGCAATTCGAGAAACCATTTCCCGATAAGGCAACGTCTCTGCACCGGAGAGGTTATATGCTTTTCGGTAGGTACTCGGATTATCCAAGGCCTCAAGCGTCGCGCGGGCCAGATCCTCAGCATGCACCGGTTGGCGTCTCCCCTTCGACCCATCCACCAACGGAAAGAAGCCAAATTTCTTGAGGAACACCGCTATTGTGGTGATATTTTTGTCTCGCCCCAAATGATAGACCAGCGTGGGTCTGAAGACAGTCCAGTCAACTCCATACGACTCGCCAAACCGCGCCATGCGATTTTCGGCATCTCCTAGCCCCCGAACCAGATTCCTCTCCTGTTCGAGTGCTGAGTCTGCCTTTGTGAAAAGGCTGGTTGAGCCAAAGCCGATCACCCGCTTTGGCGAATCGGACCCCAAAGCCTCAAGAATCGAAGGCAGCGTCGCTAAAGGCGCCAGATGAATCAGGACATCTGCGCCTCGGATCGGCTCTGGGACCTCATGACTGATGTCTGCGCTATGCCAGATAAGCCCCGACTCTTTGCCATAGGCCGGGGGATTCCGACTAATGGCATGGACTTCGTAGCCACGATTGGTCAGTACCGGTAACAAATAATCACCGATGAGGCTGGTCGCGCCGGTCACCACGATCCGTCTTCGATCCCCATTCTGGGAAAAGGTCGGCTTGTGCGATGAAGAAAACTCCTGCGCCACGATGGTGGCCTGTCGCCTAGGCTCTCGAACACGGTAGATGCCGGCGCGGGCCGACAACTGCAACAGGATTCGCATCAGGAAGCGGGCCAAAATACCCGGCAT
>JBEBBO010000126.1:0-44366 GCA_041158345.1 Pseudomonadota bacterium
GAGGCCACGTCAGCCACACCCCGGCACACGATTTCTTTACTACCGTTGCTCCCTTCCGGGCCTGGCGGGGTTCGCAAAGTATCGTTGCGAGGGGACCGACGTGGCCGTATATGGAACCATACTCTGGCTTCCAGAGCAATAGAAATCGGTTCCTCAGCAAAAATTCCAACCCAAGTGAAGCTATCCTTGGGGAGACAGTAGACCAATCAAGTCCTCTACAAACTGAATTCGTTGCTCAGGGGTTTCCAGGGTCTTTTGAAAGCGCACTTTATCGGGCCCATCCAACCGGTATACCGAGGGCTGTGTCTGGATCAGGCGAATAACAGCCATGGGATCCACGTTCGGATTTTCCCTGAAGAGGAATCGACCGCCCTGTAGCCCCGCCTCAATCTTTCGAATACCCAAACGTTCCGCATGCAACTTGAGCGCGGTAACCGCAAACAAGGTCTTGAGTGGGGGGGGCAAAAGCCCAAATCGATCAATCATTTCAATTTGAAGAGCCCTTAGATCCTCATCGTCCCGGGCATTGGCCATTCTTTTGTAAAGGACCAGTCGGGTGTGAACATCCGGAAGGTAGGTTTCGGGAATCAAGGCCGGCGATTGCAGATCAATCTCAGGTCCCGAGTCCTGAGGCAAAAGATCCACTTCGGGCTGGCGACCCGACTGAATCGCCTTAACCGCTCGCTCCAGAAGATCGGTATAAAGCGATAAACCCACCTCTTGGATCTGTCCGCTCTGCTCATCGCCGAGTAACTCACCCGCCCCGCGAATTTCAAGATCATGGGATGCCAACATGAAACCAGCGCCCAGTTCACCCGTCGCTGCAATTGCCTCGAGCCGCTTAACGGCATCGGTAGTCATCAGACTTTTGGGGGGTACGACGAAATAGGCGTAAGCCCGATGGTGCGAACGCCCTACGCGCCCTCTGATCTGGTGCAACTGAGAAAGACCGAGTTGATCCGCACGATTGACGATGATGGTATTGGCGCTCGGCACATCGATTCCGCTCTCGATAATCGTCGTACAGAGGAGCAGATTGAAACGCTGGTGATAAAAATCCAGCATGATCGCTTCCAATTCGCGCTCCGGCATCTGTCCGTGGGCGATTCGTATCCGAGCCAGCGGCACAAGAGACTCCAGCTCACGAGCCATTTTCTCCATGGTTTCAATCTTGTTATGGAGAAAATAGACCTGTCCCCCTCGCTTGATCTCGCGCAAAAGCGCCTCTTCAACCAATCCATTGTCCCACTCGGCCACAAACGTCTTGATCGCATGTCGATTGGGTGGGGGTGTTGCAATGATGGAGATATCACGGAGTCCCGACATTGCCATATTGAGCGTTCTGGGGATCGGCGTTGCGGTCAGGGTCAAAAAATCCAGCTCGCTTCGCAATTTCTTGAAGTGTTCTTTCTGAGTCACTCCGAAGCGCTGCTCTTCATCAACAATGACGAGCCCCAGGTTCTTGAACGTCAGATCTTTCTGAAGCAGCTTGTGGGTTCCGATCAGAATATCGACTTTCCCATCAAGCGCATCCTGCATAACCTGTTCTTGCTGCTTTTTGCCGACAAATCGTGAAAGCGTCTCGACACGGACCGGCCAGTCTGCAAAGCGGTCACGAAAGTTTTGGTGGTGCTGTTGTGCAAGCAGGGTTGTCGGAACCAGCACTGCGACTTGCTTACCGCCCTGCACAGCCGTAAAGGCAGCGCGCATGGCGACTTCGGTCTTACCAAAGCCCACATCGCCACAGATGACCCGATCCATGGGCTTTGGACTCCCCATATCTTCGATGACCTGAGCAATGGCCGCTTCCTGATCTGGCGTTTCCTCAAAAGGAAAGGCTTCACTAAACACCCGATATTCCGGACTGTTCGCTTCGAAAGCATGACCGACTCGAGCCTCACGCTTGGCATAAATATCCAAAAGCTCTGCCGCCACATCTCGGACGCGCTCAAGCGCCTTGCGGCGGGCCTTTTGCCACTGCTCACCCCCGAGCCGATGCAAGGGCGCGGATTCGGGACTAGCACCACTGTAGCGGCCAATGAGATGCAACGAAGACACGGGAACATAGAGCGTGTCCTGATTGGCATACTCCAGCGTCAGAAACTCCGTCTCGACCCCACCCACACTCAGACGACTCAACCCGAGGAAGCGCCCTACCCCATGATCCTGATGAACCACCGGCGCCCCCACCTCGAGCTCCTCGAGATTTTTGAGCACCTGATCCAGCCTCTGCCCGCCAGAGACTTTCCGGCGACGACGCTGCTGTACGCGCTCACCGGAAAGTTGGGTCTCCGTAACGATGGCCAAGTCTGGCTCTTCCAGCCAAACCCCATGATCCATCGGCGCTATGACAAGACCCAATGCATCGGAAGCCGATAGAAACTGCTCAAAACTCTCAAAGACCTTAGGGCGAATCTCGAATCGCCCCAGACTCTCGATCATGGCTTCCCGATGCCCTGCCGTTTCCGCCACAAACAAAGTTCGCCCCGATCGTTCACGGACAAATGCGGCAAGCGCCTGTCCGGTATCTTTCGCCCCACTCTTTAATGTGAGATCGGGTAAGGGACGATTGGCATAGGAAATCGCCGGGCCCTCCCAAACGGTGCCTGACTCCGGCAACAGAATCTGGGTGTAGTGGTTTAGGCGCTCCGCCAATTGATGCGGTGTCACAAAGAGTTGCTCAGGCGTCAAAGGCGGGCGATCGAGGTACTGCTGCCGCAGCTGATAGCGGGACTCGGTATCGTCAAAGAATTCTTGTGCCGAGCCTAGGACATCGCCATGGAGCACAATTCGGGTTTTAGCCGGAATGTAATCCATGAGAAGTTCGGTCGATTCCACAAAAAGCGGCAGGTAATAGTCGATGCCCCCGGGGGCCACGCCTTTGGTGACTTCCTGGTAAAGCACCTTGCCCTGCGCGGACTCTGGGAACTGCTCCCGAAAAGACTGGCGAAATCTTCGAATCGCTGCTTCATCAAAAGGGAACTCGCGGGCGGGAAACAAACTGATTGACTCGACTTTTTCACTGGACCGCTGTGTCTCAGGGTCGAAAATTCGAATCGACTCCACCTCATCATCGAAGAGCTCGATGCGGAAAGGTACCGCGCTTCCCATCGGGAACAGATCCAAAATGGAACCGCGGATCGCGAACTCCCCATGCTGCATCACCTGATTCACACAGAGATAACTGACTGACTCCAGCCGATTGCGTGTTTCATCCAGGTTTAGGCGCTCTCCAGGCCGAAGGGCCAAAGAGTTCCCAAGGACATGAGAGCGGGGGCTCAATCGCTGCATCAATGTCGAGACAGGTGCCAGAAGAACCCCGTGCTGGGCACTGGAGAGCTCAACCAGACACTTCAGCCGCTCCGAGACGATTTCCGGCAATGGCGAAAACATATCGTAGGGCAGGGTTTCCCAGTCCGGAAAATGGAGCACCTTCGCCCCATTCCCCAAAAAGAAACGGATTTCATGCTCCAGACGAACGGCTGTCTGGGTATCCCGTGTTACGACGAGATAAAGACACTGATCCCCCTTGATGGCTCGCGCCAAGGCCAGAGCATCTCCACACCCATCAAGATTCAACCAAGCCAGCGGCTCACCGGGTGTTTTCGGCAGAATCGGGGAAAGTACGCTTTGGGCAGTCATCAGCCGTTTCGGTCCAGTTGCAAAATCAATCGACGTAACGTCGGGTCAAATCGCCATAGCATTCAATCCGCCGATCCCTGAGGAACGGCCAGATTCGCCTCACGTCCTCACTTCGGGTCTTATCAATTTCAACCAGCTCAACCCGCTCTTCAACAGCATCCAGATGGGTCAGGAACTCTCCTTGAGGGCCTACGGCAAAGCTGTTGCCCCAGAATCGAATACCGCCGGATTGATGACTTGGATCCGCCTCATGTCCAATCCGATTACAGGCGATGACCGGCAACCCATTCGCTACAGCATGTCCCCGCTGGACGGTGATCCACGCATTGAGCTGGCGTTCCCGTTCGTCCTCCGGATCATCAAGATTCCAACCAATGGCCGTGGGGTAAATCAATAGATCCGCTCCAGCTAGAGCCATCAACCGAGCCGCCTCGGGATACCACTGGTCCCAGCACACCAGCACACCCAGCTTCCCAACCGAGGTTTCGATCGGCTTGAAGCCAAGATCCCCCGGGGTGAAATAGAACTTTTCGTAGTACCCAGGATCATCAGGGATATGCATTTTCCGGTATTTACCCAACAGACGCCCGTCCTTCTCAAAGACGACGGCTGTGTTGTGATAAAGCCCAGGCGCCCGCTTCTCGAAGAGACTGGCAACAATCACGACACCCAGCTCGGCAGCGACCTGACCCAGCCTCTCCGTGGTGGGCCCAGGAATCGACTCCGCCAGATCAAAGCAGCGCGTATCCTCGGTCTGACAAAAATAAGGTCCTAGATGAAGTTCGGGGAGAATAACGAGTTCGGCCCCCCTGTTTTTGGCCTCCCGAATCGCCCGAATCGAGCGTTCCAGATTCGCTGAAGCTGACGCATCACCACAGGGCTGCTGGACAAAACCTACGGAGAGTTTGGACTGCATGGCGGATTCCCTCAGGCCTGACATGGAAACTGCATGGTCATGCAATGAAGGCTGCCATACTGGCGAATCAGTGGCACGCAATCAATGGGAACCAACGTTCGATTAGGAAAGACGGCACTGAGCCGTGAAAGTGCCACAGCATCGTTCGGGTCGTTGTAGATCGGAACGAGAACGGCATCATTAATGATCAGAAAATTGGCATAGGTGGCCGGAAGCCGGTCACCCTCCTCGCTGTAGATCGGCGCAGGGATCGGCAAGGGAACCAGATCGTAGGACTCCCCTCGAAGGTTGCGAAACGCCTTGAGCTGCTTTTCCATTCGAGCCAGGTCTTCGTGAACGGGATCCTCCGGGCGATCAGATGCCGTATAGGCCACGACGCGTTCCGAACAGAACCGTGCGAGGGTATCCACATGAGCATCGGTATCATCGCCCTCCGCATAGCCATGATCTAGCCAAAGGACGTTTTGGGCGCCCAACTGCCGCTTTAAAACATCCTCGATCGCAAGCTTTGAGAAAGACGGATTGCGGTTGGGATTCAATAGACATCGACTCGTGGTCATGACCGTGCCCTGACCATCGATTTCGATACTTCCCCCTTCGAACACAAAATCCACCGGATCCAGGGGGGCTTCTCCCAGAACCCCATGGGCATGGAGTCTCGAAGCAATTAATGCGTCATCTGCACATTCATACTTACCACCCCAGCCATTGAAGCGGAAATCCAGGTGGCGCAGTCCATGTCCTTTCTGGACGGTAAGCGGCGCGGTATCTCTGACCCAGACGTCGTTGTAGGGCATCTCAACGAAGGTGACTGATGCAAGATTGATCCCTGATGCAACAAACCGTTGCTCTAATTCCTGTTGCAGCACGGAACTTCTGACCGCCACCCAGAGGGACTGGCGCTGGGAAATGGCCGCGGCAATTTCAAGGTAGGTTTTCTCAACCGCCTGGAGCCAAGGCTGAAAATCGCCGGTGGCATAAGGCCATGCAATAAAAACAGCAACTTGCGGCGCCCACTCTGGAACGAGCGCCTGTGGGGAAGAATCTGCCATGGAATATGGATTCGTTGAGGTAAAACCTCGAATTTTAACCCATTCAATCGGCCATTCCCGACGAAATTAGACCGACTAGCCAGCACAGCTCGTACACTCGTCACCATCGACATCACCATGGGAGTGCCCAGATCCCTTGGAAAGGTTCGCCCGGCAGACCCGAACCGTCTCAAAGACCAGAATCCAGGAAACGGTGACGAACAGAATCGTCAGCCCCGCATCCAGATAGTCGTTAAAAATTAATCGGGGTGCCTTTGCCGCCATGTCCGCAGAGAGGCTTCCCGAGGCCAATCGGTCGGAAAGATCCTTCGCATGCGCCAGAAAGCCGATCCGAAGCTCAGGACTTAAAAGTTTTTCAAAAGCGGCCGTACTGGTAACCACCAAAAGCCAAGCCAGCGGTGTGGCCGTAATCCAGAGGTATTTGGCTTTGCCGGTCTTCACCAAGATCGTCGTTGCAACACACAATGCAATACCCGCCAGCATCTGATTCGCAATACCGAACAAGGGCCACAAACTATTCACACCACCCAAAGGATCGATGACGCCGTTGTAAAGCAGCCACCCCCACCCAGAGACCACCAGCGCACTGGTCAGGATGACGCCCGGATACCAGGAGGTGCGACCGAGCAAAGGAAACCAATTACCCAGAATATCCTGCAACATAAAACGAGCGACCCGCGTACCCGCATCCAGTGTGGTTAGGATAAAGAGAGCCTCAAACATGATGGCGAAGTGATACCAGAGCGCCAGAAGACTCTCCCCAAATGCACTTGCAAAGAGGCTTGCCATACCAACCGCCAATGATGGCGCACCTCCGGTCCGAGCAAACAGCGTCGTCTCGCCCATGGCCGCCGCCAGCGACTGCATGGTTTCAACCGTGACAGGGAAGCCCATCGCTGTGATTTTTGCGACAGCATCAACCGGCAACTGCCCCACAACGCCTGCGGGACTATTGATAGCGAAGTACACCCCAGGATCAAGCACCGTCGCAGCAACCATGGCCATGATGGCTACAAATGACTCCATCAGCATGGCGCCATAGCCAATAAAGCGAACATCCGCCTCATTGATCAGAAGCTTAGGCGTGGTGCCCGATGAAATCAGCGAATGAAAGCCTGAAATTGCGCCACAGGCAATCGTAATAAACACAAAGGGGAATAGCTTTCCTCCAAACACAGGGCCTGAACCATCGATAAACGGCGTCAATGCAGGCATCCGAATGTCAGGATGAAGAATGATGATCGCAACCGCAAGCGCGCTGATCGTGCCGATCTTCATAAAGGTCGACAAATAGTCCCTCGGCGCAAGAAGCAACCAGACCGGAAGCACCGCTGCAGCAAATCCATAGGCAATGATCATGAAGGCGAGTGATTCCCCACCAAAATCAAATAGAGAATGAAGAACCGGATGATGTTCGACCGCACTCCCACCGGCGACCGCAGCTAAAAGTAGACCGACCCCCAGAACGGTGGATTCAATGACACGGCCCGGGCGAAGAATGTTCATGTAAATCCCGACGATCATCGCAATTGGGATGGTGGCCCCGACCGTGGAAGTTGCCCAGGGGCTATGCTTCATGGCGTTGACGACAATCAGTCCGAGAACGGCAATCAGGATGATCATGATCGACATCACCCCAAGCATCGCGGTATTGCCACCCAACGCACCCAACTCGTCACGAGCCATCTGACCCAAGGAGCGACCATTGCGTCGCAACGAACAAAACAGGATGACCATGTCCTGGACGCAACCCCCGAGCACGGCACCAATGAGGATCCAGAGCGTCCCGGGAAGATAGCCAAACTGAGCCGCCAGCGTCGGTCCGATCAGAGGACCTGGACCCGCAATTGCGGCAAAGTGATGACCAAAGACGATCCAGCGATTGGTCGGCAAGAAATCACGCCCGTCATTTAATCGAACCGCAGGGGTCAGACGATCGGAATCAAGGACGAGCACCTTTGTCGCGATGAAATGGGCATAAAAGCGGTAACCAATGGCATAGATACAGACGGCCGCTGTCACAAACCAAAGGCTGTTGATCGCCTCCCCTCGCGAAAGGGCGATGGCCCCCACAGCGGAAGCACCCAATACTGCAACCAAAAGCCAGATCAGGCTTGAGGCCCTGTAATTCAACCGCATCGCAATTCCCCATCCATCGCTTTACTCAAACCGTAAGGGTATCAGGGCCGCCCGCAGATCGCACGAATGCCAGACGCAAGTCGCCGAATCCCTTCGCGAACGCTGTCTGGATCCGGAGCCCCATAAGCCACTCGCAAATAGCAACCTTGCTGCATTCCAAAGGCCTCACCCGGAACAACCGCCACCCCATATTCGCAGGCAAGGCGCTCCGCCAACTCAAGCCCGGTCAGGTGCGTATCGATATCCAAAAAGACATAAAAGGCCCCCTCGGCTTGGGGCACGCATCGAAGCAGTGATCCCAGATTACTCAGGGATTCCAGAACCTCATTACGAAGACTGACCAACGTGGGGGCGTGGCGATCGAAATAGGATCGACCCACGCCAAGAGCTCCCATGGCAGCCCTTTGTGAAGGTCGAGGGGGACAGATGAGGTTGGTGTCCTGAATCTTCATGAGATCGGGAAGCAGTCGCGACGGAGTGACCATATATCCCACTCGCCAACCGGCAAATCCAAACGTCTTGGAGAGTGAATAAAACCCCACCGTAAACGACTCGCTTCCGGGGATAGCCGCTGGAGAGAAATGGGGAGATGCCCCCCAAATGAAATATTCGTAGGCCTCGTCTGCGAGATGATAGAGCCCCTGTTCCTTGCAAAGCTGATTCACCGCTCGAAGCGACCTTTCGGAGTAAACCTGACCTGACGGGTTATTCGGGGAGACGGTCACAATGGCCCGGGTTCTTGGCGTAATCGCTCGGGCGATCGCCTGAAGATCGAGCGAGAAATCTGGATGCGTTGCGACTGGAATCGGCGTGCAGCCCAGCATACGCAGCGCCATCTCGTGGTTGAAATAGAAAGGGAGCGGTAACAACACCTCATCTTCTGGGTTTGTGATTGCCAGGATCACTTCAAAAAAGGCCATATTGGAACCGGCGGAGACTAACAAAGCTTGTTCAGGCCCGAGGACCACGCCATTTTCTTTTCGAAGCTTTTGGGTCAAAAGGGATTTGAGCTCCGGGTCTCCACTCACCGGTCCGTAACGATGATCTGATGCCATGACCCCAAAATTCGATAACGCTTCCAGCGCTTCAGAGGGCGGTCCATAGGAGACGATGCCTTGCCCCAAAGAAATCGTGCCCGGATTGCCCTGTACCCATCCCTGAACCTTGGGAATGATCGGATCCTGAACCTCCAATAGCCTGCAACCAGAGAACATTGAACCTTGATGCATAGACACCATTCACGCGGCATTGATAAAGAAAACCCATTCTAATTCGGTGACGGATCACAGATCCGCAAACATGATCGATTACAATGGAGATCTGCCTTTCGGGATGCGGCAGGTGGCTGTCCTGTGTTATTGTTTAGTAAATTACTAGGTTATTCAGATGCCCTCCGCAGATCTCGTCATTGTCGCCCCCTGGATCGTGCCGATCGAACCCGAAGCCATCGTGCTCGAACAGCATGCCATCGTGGTGCGTGACGGACGAATCACCGCGATTCTTCCTGAAAATGAGGCGCTCTCTGGCTATCCAGATGCCCCTCGCGAAATCCTCAAAGGCCACGTGCTCATTCCTGGCCTTATCAATGCCCATGCGCACGCTGCCATGACGCTGCTCCGTGGCATCGCGGACGACAAGCCATTGATGGACTGGCTGAACAATCATATCTGGCCTCTGGAACAAAAATGGGTCGGCGAATCCTTTGTCAGGGACGGGGTCGATCTCGCGATGGCAGAGATGATCCGCGGGGGTATCACCACCTTCAACGACATGTATTTCTTTCCAGAAGTCACCGCGCTTCAGGCCGTACAGGCCGGAATGCGAGCAACCATTGGCATGATCGTCGTCGACTTCCCCACGGCATGGGCTGGGAATGCAGAGGAATACATCGAAAAGGGTCTCGCGCTTCGGGATGCGTTCCGACATGAACCCCGTATAGGTTTCGCCTTTGCACCCCATGCGCCTTACACCGTCTCCGATGCGCCACTCCTTCGCATCCGAACATTGGCTGACGAACTCGATCTCCCGATCCATATGCACATCCATGAGACCGAAGATGAAATCATGGGCAGCATCAAGGCCTGCGGGATGCGGCCGCTGAACCGTCTCCACCAACTGGGGCTTTTGGGTCCCAATCTGATGGCAGTGCACATGACCCAGTTGGAAGATGGAGAAATTCGCCTCCTGTCGGAGACGGGCGTCCATATTGTCCATTGCCCCGAATCGAACCTGAAACTTGCAAGCGGCTTCTGTCCGGTTGCAAAACTCCTGAATAACGACATCAATGTCGCCCTGGGCACTGATGGAGCCGCCAGCAACAACGACCTCGACTTGATGGGAGAAATGAGGACGGCCGCCCTCCTCGCCAAGGCGGTTTCAAAAGATGCCAGCGCACTGCCAGCAAACCAAGCGCTGGCCATGGCCACGCTCGGCGGTGCCAGGGCACTGGGCATCGATGAGCAGGTCGGCTCACTCCGCCCCGGAAAGTGGGCAGACATTACCGCGATTCAATTGGATGCCATCGAGACCCAGCCGTTGTTTAATCCCATCTCAGATCTTGTCTATGCCGCAAGCCGACATCAAGTGACGAACGTCTGGATTGAGGGGCGACGGGTCCTTAAAGATCGACAGCTGACCACCCTGGATGAGTCTGAAATTCGAAGCCGAATTCGAATCTGGCGTGAACGACTCATGACAAATCAACTTTCCACAAACACCCACTAAGACCCGGACAAGCCCATGATGACGATGGCCGAGAATGTGAACCCAGATGAAATCGATAAGTTCTCTGCACTGGCAAGCCGGTGGTGGGATCCGCGCGGAGAATTCAAAACCTTGCACGCGGTCAATCCGCTGCGCATCCAGTTCATTCGCTCCCATGCACAAATCGATGGTGCAAAAATCCTGGACGTTGGCTGTGGTGGCGGCATTCTGAGTGAGGGACTGGCCCGCTCAGGAGCTAGCGTCACAGGAATCGACCTCGGGGGCGAATTACTCTCCGTGGCTCGCGATCATGCCAGCGATAGCGGCCTTGAGATTAACTATCGCCAAATCAGCGTTGAGGCTCTGGCTGATGAGGTTCCGGGTAGTTTTGACCACGTTACCTGTATGGAGATGCTGGAGCACGTCCCTGACCCGGCCTCGGTCGTCAGGGCCTGCGCTACTTTGGTAAAACCCGGTGGACGAGTCTTTTTCTCAACCCTAAACCGGAAGCTCAAGGCCTACCTGCTCGCGATCGTGAGTGCCGAATACCTCCTGAACATGATCCCTAAGGGAACGCATGATTTTTCGACCTTCATCCGCCCGTCTGAACTGACACGCTGGGCGCGTTCCGCCGAGCTAAACCTTCTGGGACTCGAAGGCGTGACTTATAACCCTTTAACGGGTCAGTTCAGTCTGAGCGCCAAAGACATTGATGTGAACTACCTTGCGGCCTTCGAGAAACCGACTGCATGAGATTCGAGATGACCGATCGGACGGTAGAAGCCGTTTTGTTCGACCTTGACGGAACGCTTCTGGACACCGTGGATGACTTGGTTGCCGCCGCCAATCATGCCCTCGCACACGAAGGGCTTCCTATCGCTGAGGCGCATGAGCTCAAAAGCCATGTCTCAGGGGGCGCCAGGACCATGATCGGTTATTGGCTCGTGAAAACGCTCGAACAGCGTCCGACCCTCCCCTACCCCGGGGTGAATATGGTCCTTGAGGAAAATCGTGCGCTTTTTGAGCGCGTTGTGCATCGCATGATGGCTTACTACGAAAAGAATCCGGCAAACCACACACGATACTTTGAAGGCATGGAGTCAGTCCTCGATCATCTTGAAGGGCGGGGGATCCCATGGGGCATTGTGACCAATAAACGGACACGCTACACACAACCCCTGACGGAAGCACTAGCAATTGATCGTCGAACGCCATGCATCATTTCGGGAGACACCACGGCAGAAGCCAAGCCACATCCGCTCCCGCTGATCGAGGCCTCCGCTCGATTGGGCATTAATCCCGACCATTGCGTCTACATCGGGGACGCCGCCCGTGATATTGAAGCTGGACGGCGAGCCGGGATGATGACTCTGGCCGCGCTTTATGGGTATATCAATGCCAACGAGGATATTGATGGCTGGGGTGCCGATGATGCCCTGGAAGTTCCGACTGATTTGATTCCTTGGATGAAGCGACAAGGCGGATGAATACGCTTCCCCTCGAAAACAGGATTATCTTGGTCACCGGTGCCAGTGGTGGACTTGGCAGAGCGGCTGCGCTGGCTCTTGCCAAGGCCGGCGCCACAACGGTTCTTCTGGCCCGAAAAATTCCCAGACTTGAGAATCTCTACGACGAAATCGTCGATCAAGGCGGACCGACCCCTGCGCTCTACCCATTGGACCTCGCCGGCGCAAGCGAGACAGATTATGCGGAAATGGCTGAACGGGTCGTTGCATCACTGGGCGGTCTCCATGGCATCTTCCATGCCGCTGCCGAACTCGGCGCCTTGAGGCCCTTCCGAGACGTTGAGCCGGGTGGCTGGCAGCGTCTGATTCACGTCAACCTCACCGCACCGGTTTTTCTGACGCAATCCTTCCTACCAGCACTTCAATCCTCAGGTGGCGGACACATTGTCTTTGTCGACGACACAGCGACCGGTGAGGGCAAGGCGTTTTGGGGGGCCTATGGTGTGGCCAAAGCGGGCCTTCGAAGCTTCGCTCGGTCTTTAGACTCGGAAATGAACGCCTTTGGAATTCGCGCCTGCTGTTTCGCCCCGGGCCCCATCAGGAGCGGGATTCGCCTTCGCGCCTATCCTGGAGAAAGACCAGATCTTCTGGATCTGCCTGAGTCGCGGGCGAATGAGATTGTCCAGCTTTTTGCATCCCATTCTTCTCACAACACCCACCTCTGATCGGTAGCACTATGTCGATGACTGGCTATGGCCGCGAAAGCATCTGTCTCCAACGTGAAGTGAATGTCGTTCGAATTCCGGATGGCACGGAAGAGACCCTTCCCAAAGGACACTTGGTCACCCTCACACAGTCACTGGGGGGTAACTTCACCGTCCTGGATGAAACCGGGCATATGGTGCGGATCTCCGGCGCCGATGCGGATGCTCTGGGCAAGGAACCTCCCATCCTGACCAACATCAGTAGCGGCACAGATGCTGAAACCGTCGAAAAAAATGTCTGGGAAGTCCTAAGAACTATCTTTGATCCGGAAATTCCGGTCAATATTGTGGAGTTGGGTCTGGTCTACCATTGCGGCGTCAAACCTTCAGGGGAGAACCTGCATGATGTTCACGTCATCATGACCCTTACAGCACCAGGATGCGGCATGGGACCGGTTCTGCAATTTGATGCTGAAGCCGCCGTTAAGGCGCTCCCGGGAGTTCGCCATGTTCAGGTCGAGGTCGTTTTCGACCCCCCCTGGTCGCGCGACAGAATGTCCGAGGCGGCCTTATTGCAACTCGGCATGATCTGATCACACTAACGGCTTTTGGACGAACTCTCATCGAGTGCGCGAAATGCGATCATCAATGCCAGCAAGCTAATCATTGAGGCTGTCGTAAACACCCATCCCGGATGCCAACTCTGCCAAAAATAGCCGGCGTAGAGACTTCCGACAGCCCCCCCCAATCCGTAACAAAATCCACTGTAGATCGCTTGCCCCTTGGCATGATGCGCGCCCTGGAAATGCCGATGGACCAGGGCAATAGAGGCCGCGTGCATCAACCCGAAGGTTCCTGCGTGAAGGATCTGAGCCAAAAAAATCACCGCTATGGAATCAATGCCCCAACCGATCATCATCCATCGCAAGACACCGATCCCGATTGCGAGGAGAAAGAGCGTACGAACCCCAAGCCTTCGCTCGAAGTGGTCCATCCAAACAAAAAGAACGATTTCGGCAAGCACCCCTAGCGCCCAGAGTTGCCCAATAGCCGTATCCTGAAAGCCATGCTCACTCAGCAAGACGGAGTAAAAGGCGTAGTAAGGACCGTGGGCAATTTGGATGAGCAGCCCCGCAACCAAAAATCCGATGACACCCGGCTGCTTCAACACGCTGAGTAGCACCGGTTGGGTCATTGCCTCCCGATGCGTCCCGACGGGGGGAATGAGCAAGGTAATAAACCACTGCACGCCCAGGAGGACGAACATCACCTCCGGCAGAGAGTTCACCGGAATAACATCCCCAAGGACGCTACCTCCCGCTGCAACACTCACAATGAACCCGATCGAACCCCAAAGACGGATTCGCCCATAGCCGCCGCGTCCCTTCAGGTGAGCGATCGTCACCGTCTCAAAGAGGGGAAGAGGGCCATTCCAGAATAAACCGAAGGCGACCATGGCCGATCCAATCCATAAGAAGGCGGTCGGATGAGGGATCAGAAACGCCATCGAGATGGCGGAAAGAAAGGAAGTCCACCGGATATAGCGAAGGGGTAAACCACCGCGATCGGCAAGCCAGCCCCAAAAAGCCGGCGAGACGATCTTCGTTGCCGGCAAGATGGCCATCAAGGCGCCAATGGCACCCGGCCCATAGCCCACGCTTTCAAGATAAAGCGGCCAATAAGGGAGAAGGACGCCAAGAATTCCGAAGTACAGCGCGTAAAAAGCCGAAAGCCTGAATGCCGGCGGCCTATGGACCTTGGCGGTTCGATGGTTTTTTCTTCGCCGACGTCCCAAAGATCAGAGTGCCTCGGCTGCGATTGCGGAGATCCCAGGGACCACATCTGCATTCTGACCGCGATGACGAAGACAGTGATCCATCAAGACAATGGCCATCATCGCTTCAGCAATTGGCGTCGCTCGAATGCCCACACACGGATCGTGACGTCCGGTTGTCACGACCTCCACGGGCTCTCCGCGCACATTGATGGAGCGCCCCGGCAACCTGAGACTAGAGGTGGGCTTCAACGCAATACTGGCAACAATATCCTGCCCAGTGGAGATACCGCCAAGGATGCCTCCGGCATGATTGGAGAGAAAGCCATTCGGCGTCATTTCGTCACGAAACTCAGAGCCCTTGGCTTCAACGCATCCGAATCCCCCGCCAATTTCTACGCCCTTGACCGCATTAATGCTCATTAATGCATGAGCAAGATCCGCATCCAATCGATCGAAAATCGGTTCGCCCCAGCCGGGCGGCAAGTGTTGTGCGACAACGTTAATCCGGGCACCAATGGAGTCCCCCTCTTTGCGTAAGGCATCCATGTAGGTCTCCATTTCAGAGACCTTGGCCGCGTCAGGACAGAAGAATGGGTTTTGCGAGACTTGGTCCCAATCGACCGTGTCCACCTTGATGGGGCCCAACTGCGAAAGGTAACCTCGAACCACCGTGCCAAACCGCTCATTCAAGTATTTTTTAGCGATGGCCCCAGCCGCAACCCGCATCGCTGTCTCTCGCGCAGAAGATCGCCCACCTCCACGATAATCCCGGATGCCGTATTTCATCTGGTAGGCGTAGTCTGCGTGCGCAGGTCGGAACTGTTCAGCAATTGAGCCGTAGTCCTTTGAGCGTTGATCCACGTTCTCAACGATCAGTGCGATAGGGGTTCCGGTGGTCCGCCCTTCGAACACACCCGAGAGAATACGCACTGCATCCGGTTCGCGACGTTGTGTTGTATGGCGAGAGGTCCCGGGGCGCCGACGATCCATATCGCCCTGAAGATCGGCCTCGGTCAAGGCGAGGCCTGGAGGACAACCATCGACAATACAACCGATGGCGGGGCCGTGACTTTCCCCAAAGGAGGTCACGCTGAAGAGCTTTCCTATCGTATTTCCGGACATGGGATTGAACTCACCTTGCTGGGGGCTTTATCGACATCAGGGTCACAGCGCACCGGAGGCTTGCATCAGTTTCACCAAGGCATCGGCGATTAACTGGTAGCCTTCCGGATTCGGATGGACCGTATCCTTGTGGTACTTGGCATGGCGAAGAATCTCCTCGAGGGATCGATTCTCCAACGGAATATTGAACTCCCGCGCGACGTCTGCATAAAAACCCGGCGCGGATCGCATGCCCCCAAACTTGGGAACAGCGATAAGAATCACATCGACTCCACGATCTTTGGCCAGCTTGACCATGGCTCTGAGGTTGTCTCGAACCTTGTCCTCATTCAGTGATCGCAGAAGATCATTTGCGCCATGGCAGAGAATCAAAAGATTCGGCTCGTATTCATCCAGCCAGATGGGGAGCCGTTTCAACCCCTCGACTGAAACCTCTCCGGGAAGACCCCCATTGATGACGTCTCGATGGACCGCCGCCTGAAGCCGGGCCGGATAACTTTCCTCGGGCAGAACCCCCTTACCGAAGGTGAGGCTGTCGCCAAACGCCAGAATCTTCGCATTCGGGGCCAGGGCCTTCTGTTTTGGGGTGGATCCCTCGCATCCCATCAACAGCATCCCGAAGAGCGCAAGCAGGATCCACCCGGCGAAGGGAAACCTTGTCGTGCATTGCATACTCTGACCTCCCGAACACAAACCCCTGAATGGTCGGGGCATCCCCTGAACCTAGCGCTCAACGCCCCTGAAATGCGACCTCACCTGCTCGGCGGTCAGTAGGAAAATGCCATCCCCACCGCGCTCAAATTCGAGCCAACAGAAAGGCACATCGGGGAATGTTGCGACTAAGGATTCCGCAGCGCTTCCGACCTCAACGATGAGTATGCCCTCCTCGGTCAGGTGATTCGATGCCTCTCTAAGAATTTGTCTGACACAGTCAAGCCCATCGGCCCCAGACTCAAGGCCCAGCTTAGGCTCCGCATGAAACTCAACCGGGAGATCCTGCCATTCCGAAGTACTCACATAAGGTGGATTACTGACGATGATGTCATAGCGTTCGCCATTGAGCGCCTGAAATAAGTCAGAGCGGATCGTTCGGACCCGATCCTCGACCTTGAGTCGTCTCCGATTGATATCGGCAACCTCAAGGGCATCGGATGAAATATCAACCGCATCGACCATCGCATCAGGAAATGCAAGCGCGCATGCGATTGCGATGCAGCCGCTGCCTGTACAAAGATCCAGAATACGCTCGACCCGATCAGGCTCCACCCAGGGAGAAAACTCGGCCTCAATCAATTCAGCAATAGGGGAACGCGGGACCAGGACCCGTTCATCGACATAAAACTGCTGACCTGCAAATGGGGCTTCATGCGTCAGGTAAGCCAGAGGCTTGCGCTCGCGAACCCTGCGCTCGATGAGCGCAAGCACATTCTCGCGCTCGGCTTGGGTCAAGGTTGACTGAAAATAACCACCAGGGAGGTCGTAGGGCAAATGCAAAGCATGCAACACCAATGCGGCAGCCTCATCGAGAGGGCCTGATGTGCCATGACCAAAAAACAAATCGGCCTCATTGAAGCAACTGATGGCGTAGCGGACGTAATCCCTCAGTGTGGTGAGCTGATTCAGTGCATCCTGATGTTTCGTCATGGTCATGGATAAAGTCCGATAGCGGAAAGGCCGGCAATCTCATCAAAGCCGAACATCAAGTTCATGTTCTGAACTGCCTGACCCGCGGCGCCTTTGACCAGATTATCAATGGCAGAGAGAACAACGATGGTGTCCCCGTTCATTGGACGATGCACCGCTATTTGACACCGATTCGAACCCCGAACGTTTCGGGTATCGGGATGCGATCCACTCGGCAGCACATCGACAAACGGCTCATTGGCGTAGGTTTGCTCAAAGAGGGATTGAAGGTCTTGAGCCTGTCCCACGAAGCGTCCGTAAAGTGTGGCGTGAATTCCCCGGATCATCGGAATCAAATGCGGCACGAAGGTCAGTCCCACGGGGGCTGAAATGAGGGCGGAGAGCCCTTGGCGAATTTCAGGCCAATGTCGATGCCCCGCAACCGCATAAGCTTTGAGGCTCTCACCCGTTTCGCTCATTAGAATCGGGATTTCGGCCTTGCGACCTGCCCCGCTCACCCCTGACTTCACATCCGCTATCAGCGACTGCGGGTCCACAACACCGGACCTCAATAAGGGCGCCAAGCCCAACTGGACCGCCGTAGGATAGCAACCGGGGCAAGCAATCAGGCGTGCACCGCGGATGGCGTCCCGATTAAACTCAGGAAGACCATAAACCGCTTCGGACAAAAGATCGGGACAGGCATGCGCCTCCCCATACCACTGAGCAAAGACTTCCGGGTCCTTGAGACGAAAATCCGCAGCAAGATCGATGACCCGAATTCCTCTTTCAAGAAGTTCGGCCGCCATGCGCATGCAAGTCCCATTCGGCGTTGCGAAGAACACCACATCGCACGCTTCGAATGCCGCTAAAGAAGGTTCGACAAAGGGTAAGTCCAGATGCCCACGAAGGTTAGGATACGCATCGGAAACCCGCTTACCAGCGTCTCCTCGCGATGTGACGGCCACGACATCCACTTGAGGATGCAGGGCCAGAATTCGAAGCAACTCGACACCAGTGTATCCGGTGCCTCCAACGATGCCAGCGCGAACCATCTGACTACACCTCAATACCTGTATGAAATTTGACGACCTCCTCGGTGAGATACCAAGGAAATCACCTCACGATTAGTCGTCCTCTGGAATTGGACCGTCGAAGGCCTCAACCAACGCCTTGAGTTTTTGCCCCGACTTGAAGGTGACGACACGCCGGGCGGTGATTGGAATCTCCTCACCCGTCTTGGGATTGCGCCCAGGCCGTTCCGTCTTGTCTCTAAGATCAAAGTTGCCGAAACCTGAAAGCTTTACCGACTCACCGCGACCCAACGCCAACTTGATCTCTTCGAAAAATTCATCGACAAGATCCTTCGCATCCTTTCTTTGGAGTTCCAGTTCAACGATCAACCGCTCCATCATGTCGTTTTTGGTCAGCGCCATCTCAATCTCTCAATCGTGCGTCACAGTCCCGAGCCAAGGATTCAATCACATCGCGGATCCAACCCTCAATTTGATCGTCCACCAAGGTTTCCGCATCGTTCTGCCAAATCAGTCCAAAAGCGACACTCTTACGACCTGCTTCAAGCCCCGGCCCCCGGTAAACATCGAATAAGACAACATCCTGAAGGAACGCGCCAGCATGACGACGCGCCGTGTCCAGCAACTGACCCACCGGAACAGCTTCCGCCACATTCAGCGCGATATCGCGACGAACAGAGGGAAACTTTGAGAGGCTCCGGAATCTTGGCAGTGTTCGCGCCAGCAATAAATCCAAATCAATAGCAACCAAGAAAACACGCTGCTCAAAACCCAAGGTTTTCTCAAGCTGCGGATGAAGGAGGCCCATACAACCGATCGCGGTCCCACCCAGATATATCTCCGCAGATTGTCCAGGATGCAGGGCCGCCACCTGAGTCGGCGCAAATTCGAGCTCGGCCGACTTGCCGGTCAGCGCGATCAAGGCCTCGACGTCAGCCTTTACATCATAAAAATCAATGGGGCGTGATTTTTCGCCCCATTGCTCAGGCGCGACAGGCCCCATGGCCAACCATGCAATGCCCTTTTTCTGCTGCAATCCTTCGGAGGAAGGCAGGAATCGTAAACCGGACTCAAAGAGACGAACCCGATTTTGCTGACGATTGCTGTTTTTAATGGCCGCATCCAAAAGGCCCGGCCAGAGGCTCGTGCGCATCACCGCAAGCTCCGCAGACAACGGATTCTTGAGTGCGAGCGCCTCAACACCCGGATCAATCAATTGCTGAAGCTCAGACCCAATAAAACTGTAAGTAATCGCTTCCTGGTACCCTCGATCCACGAGAATATCCTTGACCCGATCTAGATTGAGCCATTTTTCAGACCGTGGCTGCAGAGCTGCAGGAACTAATGGATTGCGGCGTGGAAGATGGTCATACCCGTATACTCGACCGACTTCTTCGATCAAATCTGCTTCAATGGCAATATCAAACCGCGCAGCGGGCGGGACGACTTCCCATCCGCCGTCCACAAACTTTGGCACCATGCCCAGACCACGCAGAATCTGTTCAACTCGCGCATCCGCTAACTCAAGCCCCAGAATCCGGTTCAATCGACTGGATTTTAGGGTCACAGGGTGTCTTTTCGGAAGATGGCTGGCACTTGTGGTCTCAACCACTGGACCCGCATTTCCACCCGCGTATTCAAGGATCAGCGAAGCGGCTCTCGCAAGTGCTCGGGTCTGAAGCTCAAAGCTGACACCCCGCTCGAATCGATGGGATGAATCGGTACTCAATCCATAGCGTCGCGCCTTCCCCATGATCCGGTCCGGGGTAAAGAAGGCGCATTCCAGAAAAATATTCTTGGTCTCAGCGCTGACCGCAGAAGCTTTTCCACCCATGATCCCCGCCAAGGCTAAGGGGCCTGATTCATCCGCAATGACTAAGGTCTCTGCATCCAGGGTGATGGTTTGCCCATTCAAAAGCTCAAGCGTTTCACCGGTCTTTGCCAGACGCGGCTTTACGACGCCCTTAAGGCATGCGGCATCAAAGGCGTGAAGCGGTTGGCCCAACTCCAGGAGAACGTAGTTGGTGACATCCACCAAGATATCGAGAGACCGAATACCAGACCGGCGCAATCTCTCCCGCATCCATAGCGGTGTGACAGCATTCCGATCAACGCCCTCGATCATCTGCCCCAGATAACGAGGGCAATCCAGAGGATCCGAAAGCTCGACCCTTTGCACCGCTGAACTGCTCACAGTCACTTTCGGGACATTCGATGACTGCCACTCCACCCCATTAAGCAATGAGACCTCGCGGGCAATGCCTTCCACACTCAGACAATCAGCCCGATTGGGGGTAAGGTCCACTTCGATCAGCGCGTCGTCGAGATCCAGATAGGTTCTGATATCCTCACCAACCGGTGCGTCCGCGGGCAATTCCATCAGCCCTGATGCATCCTCCTCGATGCCGAGTTCCTTGGCTGAGCAGAGCATGCCAAAGGACTCGATTCCGCGAAGCTTCGCTGGACGAATCTTAAAATCACCCGGCAGTTCTGCCCCCACCAGGGCCAGTGGAACTCGAATGCCCGGGCGGGCATTAGGCGCACCACACACGATCTGGAGGACACCATGATGCGCAGCACCCACAGTGCAGACGCGCAACCGGTCGGCTTCTGGATGCGGATCGGCGGTCAATATTTCACCAATCACAACCTGAGTGAATGTTCCGGCTGCCGGCGTGACACTATCCACTTCAAGCCCAGCCATGGTCAGCTGGTGAACCAACGCATCCGTGGTCAAATCAGGATTAACGTATTGCCGAAGCCAATTTTCGCTGAAACGCATGATAAATCCGCCCGAAGGAGCTTAGAACGCAGGAAACTGGCGCAAGAACTTGAGGTCGTTCTCGAAAAAGAGCCGAAGGTCGTTGATGCCATAGCGCAGCATAGCCATCCGCTCGACACCGAGACCAAAAGCAAAGCCGGAATAGGTTTCAGCATCAATGTTGGCAAAACCAAAGACGCGCGGATGAATCATTCCGCAGCCCATGACCTCAAGCCAACCGGTTTGCTTACAGACCCGACAGCCCTTTCCATCGCAAATCACGCAGGCAATATCAACTTCCGCTGATGGCTCGGTGAAAGGGAAATAGGAGGGACGAAACCTGACCGCAACGTCTTTCTCGAAGAAGTGGGTCAGAAACTCGTAAAGGACACCCCGAAGATCGGCAAAGCTGACATCTCGATCCACCAGGAATCCCTCAACCTGATGGAACATGGGGGTGTGCGTAAGATCTGAATCGCATCGATAGACGCGCCCCGGGGCGAGGATTCGAAGTGGCGGTTCCCTTGATTCCATGACGCGGACCTGAACGGGCGATGTATGCGTCCGAAGCAGTGTGTGCGCGTCAAAGTAAAAGGTATCGTGCATCGCCCGAGCCGGATGAGATGCCGGGATGTTGAGGGCCTCGAAATTATGAAAGTCATCTTCGACTTCAGGCCCTTCAACGGTCTCAAATCCCACTCGCTCAAATAACTCGCGAATTCGGCGCAACGTAAGGGTCACAGGGTGCAACCCGCCCGTCTCCAGACCCCGGCCGGGCTGCGTCACGTCAATGGTCTCACTGGCCAGGCGCGCCTGAAGTGCAGCAGCCTCAAGTTCAGCCTTGCGAACATCCAGTATCTGGGTCAGTTGATCTCTGACCTCATTGATTCTGGCGCCTGCAGCCTTGCGTGCATCAGGGTCCAATTGCCCTAAAGCCTTCATCTGCTCGGTAATTAGGCCTTTTTTCCCAAGGTATTGGACACGCACCTGATCCAGAGCCACCAGAGTGCTCGCTGCTGCGACTTCCACCTTGGCCTGGCCCAGAACGTCGTCGAGGGTAGTCATGACCGACCTTTTAGATTGGGATGGCGAACGAAAAACAAGGCCGCAAGAGAATACGGGGGCCGAAGCCCCCGTAATTCAAGCGGAATGAACAGGCTTAGCCCTGAGCAATCTTCGCTAATTCGGCAAATGCTTCCTTATCGTAGACCGCGATATCAGCCAAGACCTTGCGATCAATCGCAACTGAGGCCTTGTTCAGACCATCAATGAAACGGCTGTAGGACAGACCGAATTCACGGGCCGCTGCATTGATGCGAACAATCCAGAGTGAGCGGAACTGACGCTTCCTCTGACGGCGGTCACGATAGGCGTACTGACCCGCCTTGATTACAGCCTGCTTGGCTACACGATAAATGCGGCTACGGGCACCATAGTAACCCTTGGCCTGCTTTAGGACCTTTTTGTGACGGGCTTTCGCCGTAACGCCACGCTTTACTCTAGGCATGGGAACCTCTTAAAAAACTGGTCGAGTCGATCAAAATTGCTTAGGCGTAGGGCAACATCCGCGCTGCGCTCTTCACATCTGACGCATGAATTGCATTAGGGCTGCGCAGCTGACGCTTACGCTTGGTGCTCTTCTTGGTCAGGATATGGCGACGGAACGAATGGTTGCACTTGAAGCCGCCCGATGCAGTCTTCTTGAAACGTTTCGCTGCGCCCCGGTTGGTTTTCAACTTTGGCATGGCGTTCTCCGGTTTAGTCTTTCAATAGGTTGCGAATTCTGTTCACTTCTTTTTCTTGGGGGCTAGCATCATTACCATCTGCCGACCCTCCATCTTGGGGAACTGTTCGACCGTCGCATGCTCCTGCAGATCGGTTTCGATCTGCTTGAGGAGATCCATACCTAACTCCTTGTGGCTGAGTTCCCGGCCCCTGAATCGGACCGTGACCTTGGCCTTGTCTCCCTCTTCGAGGAAGCGGGTCAGGTTGCGCAACTTAATCTGATAATCCCCGATATCCGTACCAGGTCGGAATTTCACTTCCTTGACCTGTATCTGTTTCTGCTTCTTTTTCGCTGCAGCTAACTTCTTGTTAAGTTCGAAGCGGTACTTGCCGTAGTCCATGATGCGACACACCGGCGGCTCGGCTCCCGGGGAAATCTCCACGAGATCCAACTCTGCATCGTATGCCATCTGGCGAGCTTCCCGACTGGATACGACCCCAGCCTGGTTTCCCTCTGCATCAATCAGCCGTACGTTTGGATACTGAATTTCGTCATTCAGTCTCGGCTCTTTTCTATCGGCGCTGATACCCCGTCCTCCCAAAACAATTAATGTTGCGCAGCTCTGGCCCTGGCATCTTCCGCCAGCTTCCGATTCAGGTCCGGCAAACTAAATAATCCCAGATCTTCTCCCTTTTGAGTGCGCAGGGAGACGGTCCGGGACTCCAGTTCTTTCTCACCGAGAATGATCAGATAAGGCACACGCTGCATCGAGTGCTCGCGGATTTTAAAGCCGATCTTCTCATTTCTCAAGTCGGCAATCGCACGAAGCCCTTGTTGCTCAAGCCCCTGCACCACTTCCTTGGCATATTCCGCCTGAGAATCAGTGATATTGAGAACCGCCACTTGAACCGGAGCAAGCCATAACGGGAAGTAACCGGCGTAGTGCTCTACGAGAATGCCAATGAAGCGCTCCATTGAACCCAGAATGGCTCGATGCAGCATGACGGGCGTATGCTTTGACCCATCTTCACCAACATAGACGGCTCCAAGACGTTCGGGCATCGAGAAATCAACCTGAATCGTCCCACACTGCCAGACTCGATCAAGACAGTCCGAAAGCGAAAATTCGATTTTTGGCCCATAAAATGCGCCTTCGCCCGGTTGAAGCTGCCACTCCAGACCCTTCGAATTCAATGCCTCTTCCAGGGCTGCCTCAGCCTTGTCCCATACGGCATCCGAACCTACACGATTGGCGGGTCGCGTCGACAGCTTGACCAAGACCTTGTCAAAACCAAAGTCAGCATAAACCTTATGGAGCAGGTCGATAAAGACCGAAACCTCGGACTGAATCTGATCTTCTGTACAGAAGATATGCGCATCATCCTGGGTAAAACCACGCACTCGCATCAAACCGTGAAGCACACCCGAGAGCTCATTTCGGTGGCATGCACCAAACTCAGCCAAACGCAGCGGCAATTCGCGGTAGCTTCGAAGACCCTGGTTGTAGACCTGAACATGGCAGGGGCAATTCATCGGCTTGATAGCATAGTCCCGCTGTTCAGACATCGTCGTAAACATGTCTGCCTGGAACTTGTCCCAATGCCCCGACTTTTCCCAAAGAGTCCTCGAAACCACTAAAGGTGTACGAATCTCCTCGTAACCGTTACTCCGGAAAATGCCCCGCATGTATTGTTCGACAATCTGCCAAAGGGTCCAGCCCTTCGGGTGCCAGAAAACCATGCCAGGCGCTTCCTCCTGCATATGGTAAAGATCCAGTGCTTTACCGATCTTTCGATGATCGCGTCGCTCCGCCTCTTCTAGTCGCTGCAGGTAATCTTTTAAATCCTTCTTTTCAGCCCAAGCGGTGCCGTAGATCCGTTGAAGCATCTCGTTCTTGGCATCACCACGCCAATAGGCGCCAGCGATCTTGGTTAACTTGAACGCCTTGAGCTTGCCCGTATCGGGGACATGTGGGCCACGACAAAGATCCGTGAAGTCGCCTTGGGTGTAGAGGGAAATATCCTGCCCGGCCGGAATGTCACGAATGATCTCTGCCTTGTAGGCTTCTCCAATCGACTGAAAATAATCAGCTGCCTTATCCCGAGGCAGAACCTCGCGCTGAACTGGAAGTGCAGCCGCCGCCAATTCTTCCATCTTCTTTTCGATCGCCGCCAGATCTTCAGGCGTGAAAGGCCGCTGATAGGAAAAATCATAATAGAACCCGTTTTCAACCACGGGCCCGATGGTGACCTGTGCTTCGGGGTAGAGTGATTTGACCGCCTGAGCCAGAAGATGCGCGGTCGAGTGACGAATCACTTCAACCCCTTCAGGGTCCCTGGAGGTCACAATTGCAACGTGTGCATCGGCGTCTATGACGCGAGAAAGATCAACGAGATCGCCATTGATTCGGCCTGCAAGCGCAGCCTTTGCGAGACCCGCACCGATAGACTCAGCCACTTCCCTGACCGAAACAGCTCGATCAAATTCGCGACATGAACCATCTGGAAGGGTAATGACAGGCATAGAAATCCTCGCCGATAAAAAAAGCATCGACCCGCGATGCTTTTTTCGTATTTGGTAGGCGCGATTGGACTCGAACCAACGACCCCCACCATGTCAAGGTGGTGCTCTAACCAACTGAGCTACGCGCCTGCAATCAAGCCAATCATAATATCTCTAAAATCCAACTGTGTCAAAAAACATTTCCTCGCACACCCATCAACGCAAAAAAAGCCCCGCTAATGGCGGGGCTTTTTCGATGCGTTATGCGGCTCAGATCAAAAGACTCGAGCCTACAACCCTTTGATCAGCGGCCTGATCACATCATGCCGTCCATGCCGCCCATACCCCCCATGCCGCCCGGCATCGGAAGCTCAGCCTTAGGCTCTTCTGCAATCATGGCTTCAGTCGTGATCATCAGACCTGCAACGGATGCCGCATTCTGAAGTGCGCTTCGGGTCACCTTGGCGGGATCGAGAATACCGAAGGCCACCATGTCCCCGTATTCACCCGTCGCCGCGTTGTAACCAAAGTTACCGGTTCCCTCGGCAACCTTATTCAGGACCACGGACGCCTCATCACCCGCATTGGTCACAATCTGACGCAGCGGCTCTTCCATCGCACGACGGGCGATGCTGATGCCGACATCCTGATCGTGATTGGCACCCTTCAGGTCCTTGATCTTCTGGAGCGCTCGAATGAGCGCAACACCGCCACCAGGCACAATCCCTTCCTCAACTGCGGCGCGGGTCGCATGAAGCGCGTCCTCAACACGAGCCTTCTTTTCCTTCATTTCGACTTCGGTCGCAGCACCGACCTTGATGACGGCTACACCACCAGCAAGCTTCGCAAGTCGCTCCTGAAGTTTTTCGCGATCATAGTCTGAAGAAGTTTCTTCAGCCTGCTTACGAATCTGAACGATTCGAGCCTGGATCTTTTCAGAACTTCCAGCTCCATCAATGATAGTCGTCTCTTCCTTCGAGACCTGAATTCGCTTCGCGGTTCCAAGATCCTCAATCGTAGCCTTTTCAAGAGAAAGACCCACTTCTTCAGAGATAACCGTGCCACCCGTCAGGATTGCAATATCTTCCAGCATCGCCTTGCGACGATCACCAAAGCCAGGCGCCTTGACGGCTGCAACCTTGAGAATGCCACGAATATTATTGACCACGAGCGTAGCCAAGGCCTCACCCTCGACATCTTCCGCAATGATCAGCAAGGGACGGCCCGACTTCGCAACGCCCTCGAGCACGGGGAGCAGATCACGAATGTTGGAAACTTTCTTTTCGTAGATCAAGATCAGCGGATTCTCAAGATCCGCGCTCATGCTCTGCTGATTGTTCACAAAATAAGGCGAAAGATAGCCACGATCAAACTGCATACCCTCAACAACGTCGAGCGTATTTTCAAGCCCTGAACCATCCTCAACAGTGATGACGCCCTCTTTGCCGACCTTGTCCATGGCGTCAGCAATAATCTTCCCAATGGCTTCGTCAGAATTTGCTGAAATTGAACCGACCTGGGAGATTGCATTGCTATCCGCACAGGGCACTGACATTGCGTGGATCGCATCAACAGCTGCGGCTGCAGCCTTGTCAATGCCACGCTTGAGATCCATCGGATTCAGACCGGCCGCAACTGACTTAAGACCTTCAACCAGAATGGACTGAGCAAGAACGGTTGCCGTGGTCGTACCGTCACCAGCAATATCGGACGTTTTGGATGCAACTTCCTTAACCAGTTGCGCGCCCATGTTTTCAAACTTGTCCGCCAACTCAATTTCCTTGGCGACAGAAACACCGTCCTTCGTGACAGTGGGGGCTCCAAAGCTCTTGTCCAGAACGACATTTCTGCCCTTGGGCCCCAAGGTGACCTTCACCGCCTGAGCGAGGACATTCACACCACGGACCATGCGGCTACGCGCATCATCCCCAAACCTTACATCTTTTGCTGCCATGGGTTTCTTACCTTTAACAAATACAAATTAGTGAGAAATAACTTAGCCTTCGAGGACCGCAATAATGTCGTCTTCGCGCATTACCAGAATTTCCTGGCCATCCACCTTGATCTCGGTGCCGGCATACTTACCGAAAAGCACCTTATCACCCGCCTTTACAGCCAAAGGACGGACCTGACCATTATCGAGCGCCTTGCCTGCTCCAACAGCAACCACTTCACCGCGTACGGGTTTTTCCGTTGCAGAATCAGGAATAACAATGCCACCTGGAGTAGTCTTCTCTTCCTCCAAACGCTTCACGATGACACGGTCATTCAAGGGACGAATATTCATCAAGGACTCCTTTTAATTCGTTTTCATCTCAATCAAATCGACTCCGGCAAATACCGGAAAAGCCAGCTTGGGCCAGTTGATAACCAACTATTAGCACTCTAGCCAGTAGAGTGCTAATCATAAAGTGCCCCCCTCATCTGTCAAGCCGAGTGGGAAGGGACAAACCAAGACCTTTGGAAGATGTCGGGACGGTCTCCCCAAATTTCAAGGGGGAGTTGGATTAATCCCGAACAGGGATAGGAAAAATCAGTCTTTGACGGGACGCTTCTCAAGTTTCCGCTGAAGTGTTCTTCGGTGCATACCTAAAGCCCGAGCGGCAGCGGAAATATTGCCCGAATGCTCGACAAGCACCTTCTGGAGATGCTCCCACTCTAAGCGCCTGACAGAGAGCGGCTTTTCTTTGATTTCGACGTATTCGTCGCCCTGATCCTTGTGCAGCGCAGACACAATCTCATCTGCATCTGCAGGTTTTGCCAAATAGTGAATGGCGCCCAGCTTTATCGCCTCAACGGCCGTAGCAATACTGGCAAACCCCGTCAGCATGACGATGCGGGTATTCGCGTCGATTTCGTGCAATCGCTTCACCAGAAGGAGCCCCGACTCCTGCCCAATACGAAGGTCAATCACGGCGTATTCAGGGTCGACCGATTCGGCAAGCCGTATCCCCTCATCGACATCCGTCGCTGAATGCACCTCGAATCCCCTTCGACTCAACGCCTGGGCCAATACACCACAAAAGGTGACGTCATCGTCCACGAGCAAAAGCGTTGGCTTTTGGTCCAAGTCAGCCAATGGAGGTGCGACTTCATTCATCCTGTGCCTCTTAAATCCTTTTTTGGGCCACCACGGGCAATTCAATCCTTGTACAGGTCCCTAAATGTCGCTCCCTTGCCGTCATCTCGATTTCACCCCCCAAGCGATGAATGGTCGAAAACGCGAGAAACAAACCGACACCCATACCATTATCCTTCGTCGAGACCAGCTCTTTCCCCAACTGACGCGAGATATCTGGGGGAATCCCTGGTCCGGTATCCAGTATTCTCAAAGTGACCATTCGATAGTCCCACCGCACATGGAGCGATAGTCCTTCCGTGGAAACCTCTGCGGCATTATTGAGAATATTGACCAACGCATGTGTTAACGTCTGCTCGGCAAGGAAATCTGGGGCGGGATCTGGACCGCTCTTGCGATAGTCCAGCTTGGCCCCGGGGAGCTGTTGCTTCCAGCTTCTCACCACCCCATCCAGATAGGTGGTTAATGGCATCAAATGACCACTCTCGGCACGGATCTCCCCAGCCGTGGCGGACATGACTGAAAGGGCCTGCTTACACCGAGAAACCTGTTCCTTCAGAATCCTCATTTTCGTGGCCAACTCGTTTTCCTTCACGGGATCGCATTCACTTTCGATCTCGCCGATCAGAATCGCCATCGTCCCTAAGGGTGTCCCCATTTCATGTGCGGCACCAGCAGCCAGCGTACCCAGCGCAACGACCCGCTCATTACGTAGGCTCTGCTCCCGTGCCTCGGCAAGGCTTCGCTCTCTTGCCCTGAGATTTTTGGCCATCTCCACCACAAAATACGCAACCATCACGGCACTAAATACAAAACCAAACCACATACCAAACACATGGAGATCCAAAACATGCCGGGACATCGTCGAGTGCATGTCATGAATGGCTCGCAATCCATGGTCCTTGGGAAGCCCATCATCAAAGGGTTGAATATCAGGTAAGGGCTGGTAGTAAGCCATGAGCATGGTGTAACAGCCCGAGGTAAACATGACCATGTACCAGGTGTATTCCTGAGGCAGCACCGTGGCTGCAATGATCAACGGCAAAAGAAAAAACCACGCAATGGGGTTAGTTGCCCCCCCCGTAAAGTAGAGAATCGCGGTAATCGCGAGCACATCACAGGACAACTGGATGAACAGCTCGTTTTCCGAGATCGGTTCCCGCGAACTCAACCTTAACCAAGTCCACCAGTTGAAAATGGACAACAGCGTCAAGATCGCCCAGAGGGGAACCTCGCGAAGTGGAATATCCAATCCATACAAACTAATAAAGATGATCAGCCCCTCACCGATGATCATGAGGTTTCTCAAAACAAACAACCACCGTAGATTCTGCCTTGCATCATTCTCCGGCTGAATCGGCGTTGGTATATTCGGCAAGGGTTCTGTATTCATAGCCCGTCTAGATTTAGTTTGTAGAACTTTGACAAATCATGCGTCAATTTGCCACATTCCTGAAACGCAAAGCCATCGTTAGAATTTCAGGTACTGTTCAGAGCAACACCTGACAGCCGGTGTCCATTCCTCTCGGATACCATTCCTCCTTATATGCAGCAGGGCTAATGACCCTGCTTTTTTTATGCCCGACCTTCTGACGCAGCGCACTGATAAGTAACCCCAAGCCCCCTTAAACCGCAATAGCCTTCAGGGTTTTTTGCAAGATACTGCTGGTGATATTGTTCCGCGTAATAAAAAGGTGTCGACAACAAAACCTCTGTCGTTACTTCGGAGTGAACACCGCTCGCATGAATACTCGACTGATAAGCCGCCTTGCTCGCGTTTACCACGTCCAACCAATCCTCACGGTCCACATACAGAGCGGAGCGATACTGGGTTCCGATATCGTTCCCCTGACGCATTCCCTGAGTCGGATCATGTGACTCCCAAAAAACCTTAAGAATGGTCTCCAAAGCGACTTTATCAGGGTCAAAAATGACTCTGACCACTTCAGCATGCCCGGTTGCTCCAGTACAGACCTCTTCGTAGGTTGGGTTGGGTGTAATGCCTCCGGCATAACCTACCACAGTGAGATAAACCCCCGGGATTTGCCAGATCCGCCTTTCAGCCCCCCAGAAGCACCCCATACCTAACATTAACTCTCGGCAACCCTCCGGAAAGGGCGGCAGCAGATCAGAACCTAGCACCCAATGCTGCCCCTTGATATCCACCGGCGCCTCTCTGCCTTGAGGCACATCATGGCTCTTAGAGAATCCAAAACCTTTCAATCCAAACATGTATCTCTCCACACGTAACGCAACAGGAGCTGGTGTAGACTCGGTGCCCTCAACTAAATTCCGACCCAGAAGTAATATGGCATCCAACGATTTCTTTCAACGGTTTTACTTTGAATCTCTTGGCATTCGTGGCGAAATCGTGCGACTCAACGAGTCTTGGAAGCATACACAGGGGGTGACTGACTACCCGCAAGCTGTTGCCTCGTTACTAGGGCAATCTCTTTGCGCCACTGTCCTGCTCTCCGGCACCATCAAGTTCCAGGGATCCCTTATCCTCCAGATCCAGAGCCCTGGCCCTGTGAGAACGATCGTCGCACAAACCACACACCAACGAACGGTTAGAGGCCTGGCTCACTGGACTCCAGAGCTCAACACAGATGCTTACCAGGAACTACTGCCTGAAGGCCGTCTCGTGATCACGATTCAAAATCAAAACCATGAACCCTATCAAGGTATTGTTGCTGTTGATGGTCACTCCATCGCCGACACCCTAGAGGGCTATTTCCAGCAATCCGAACAACTCCCCACTCGACTCTGGCTTGATGCCGACAGCGAGATGGCAACTGGAATATTCCTCCAGGTTCTCCCAGAAAAAGAGAGGATGGCGGATGACTGGAACCGAATCTTGCACTTGACAGACACCCTGACTCGCGAAGAACTTCGTGAGCTTCCGTCAGAGGAGCTCCTTTACCGTCTCTATCACGAAGAGGACGTCAGAATTATCGAGCCTGAACCTGTCCTCTTTCGTTGCAGCTGCGATCGTGAACGGATCGAGACTGTGCTTTTGACCCTGGGTTCAGAAGAGATTGAAGACGTTCTGAAACGCGAGGGCGCCATAGAAGTCCATTGTGATTTTTGCAACCGGCTATACCGTTTCGACAAGGTCGACATTGGCGCCCTGTACAACGAAAAAGCAACCGTACGCCACCCTCATCCTAGCCATCATTAAAAAACGCAGCCGAGGCTGCGTTTTTTGTTCATTTGCTGACTTTTATAGCCAGTAAACAAAAATAAACAAACCCAACCAGACCACGTCAACAAAGTGCCAGTACCAAGCGGCTGCCTCAAACGCGAAGTGATGCTGGCTAGAGAAGTGCCCACGAATACTTCTGATCAAGACTACCGTTAGCATGATCGCACCAATGGTGACGTGCAAACCGTGGAAGCCCGTCAGCATAAAGAAGGTGGAGCCGTAAATCCCGGTTCCTAAGGTCAAGCCCATCTCTGAATAGGCTTCATGGTATTCCATGCCTTGGAAGAAAACGAAGAGGAAACCCAGGGCTACCGTCAGGGCTAAGCCGATAATCAATTGCTGACGGTTATCCTTCAAAAGCCCCCAATGTGACCACGTAATGGTCGCGCCGCTGGTCAAAAGAATCAACGTATTGAGTGCCGGGATACCCCACGCCGCCATGGGCTCAAATTCGCCACCTTCATGTCCACCAATCCGCTCTGGACCATTGGTGGGCCATACATTTTGGAAGGTATCCCAAAGATACTGGTGCGTGAATTCACCGGCACCCTCCCCAGCCATCCAGGGCAGCGCCAGCACCCTTGCATACCAGAGTGCTCCGAAAAATGCAGCGAAGAAGAATACTTCAGAAGTAATGAACCAGATCATCCCCATCTTAAAGGACACGTCCACCTGGTCGTTATAGAGCCCCCCAACGCTTTCTCGAATCACCTCTCCAAACCAGAGAAACATCATCAAGATCACAACTGCGGCACCCACGATCATCATCGTACCGCCGACATCGCTCCCATTCAGGTATGACGAGAATCCAAAAAGGAGCACGAAAAGACCTATCGATCCGAGAATCGGCTGAGTGGCCTTGTGAGGTAGATAGTAAGATCCATGCGCCATCGCTATTCCCCTGAATTTAACTGTGTTCGAGGTTAGCCCTATTTGGGGGCTGTAATATCAAAAAACGTGTAAGACAGTGTCATATCGGCAACCGTATCCGGCAATGCAGGATCGATCACAAACCTGACATCCATCTCACGCTCCTCATGCGGGCCAAAGGCCTGCTCGTCAAAGCAAAAACATTGCACCTTTTGGAGAAACCGAGTTGCCCAACCCGGGGCGATACTCGGGATCGCTCTGCCCACCAATGCAGAATCTGATGTGTTCGTCCCGAAGAACTTCACCGTGTGATACTCACCCGGATGCACCTTCAATTTCTTGACCTCTGAGCGAAACCGGAGCGGCATCGCCCCATTCACCGTCGTCAGAAACTCAACAGAGACTGTGCGACTGAGATCCGGCTTAAAGCTTGCCTCGGCGACCGCCTCGGACTTGACCTTCCCATTCAGGCCGGTAAGTTCACAAAACACGTCATACAAAGGAACCAAGGCAAATCCGAACCCAAACATGACGACCACAAACAACGCGACGGGCCAGATAATTCGGCGGTTCGCCGGTTGCTTGGATGTCTCGGTCACGGGTGCCCTACGCTATCGATCACCTGCCGGATGGCCCAAACGTAAAGACCCACGGCGACGATCAATAAGAATAAAGCCGTCAGGAGATTCTTTTGCTTTAGATTCATTTCAAAATAACGGGGGTACGCCACTGAATAGCCACCCCCGGGTTTTCCTGATTAATGAATGTGCGGTGAGTGTTCCCAGGTGTGGTAAGGCGCGGGTGATGGCAACTGCCACTCAAGGCCATGCTCATGTGCACCCTCCCAAACCTCATCTGTCGCATGCTCGCCTTCTCCTTTCATCGCTTTCACGACGATGTAGCAAAGAATCAGCTGTGAGAAGCCGAAGATGAACGCACCTACGCTGGACCACGCGTTAAATTCCGCGAACTGCAACGCGTAATCCGGGATACGCCGAGGCATTCCCGCAAGACCCAGGAAATGCTGGGGGAAGAAGCAAAGGTTGACTGAGATCACCGTCAGCCAGAAGTGGAGACCTGCCAGTTTTTCGTCATACATGCGGCCAGTCCACTTTGGCAGCCAATAGTAAACACCAGCAATAATGGCAAAGACTGCCCCGGACACCAATACATAATGGAAGTGCGCCACGATGAAATAGGTATCGTGGTACTGAAGATCGGCCGGCGAGATTGACATCATCAACCCGGTGAATCCGCCCATTGTGAACAAAACCACAAACGCAATCGCCCAAAGCATTGGCGCTTCAAACGTCAGCGCTCCCCGCCACATCGTCGAAAGCCAATTGAAAACCTTCACTCCCGTAGGCACCGCGATCAACATCGTGGCATAGGTGAAGTAGAGCTCCCCTTCGACGGGCATACCCACGGTGTACTGGTGATGTGCCCAAACGATGAATGATAAAAACCCGATGGACGCCGTTGCGTAGACCATAGAGCTATAGCCGAATAGGGGTTTTCTGGAAAACGTCGGGATGATTTGCGAAACGATTCCGAAAGATGGAAGGATCAGAACGTAAACTTCAGGATGCCCAAAGAACCAGAACAGATGCTGGTAGAGCACCGGATCCCCACCACCGGCTGCGTTGAAGAAGCTGGTTCCAAAGAACTTGTCAGTCAGGAGCATCGTTACTGCGCCTGCAAAGACCGGCATGATGGCAACCAGAAGGAATGCGGTAATCAGCCAAGTCCAGACGAACAGGGGCATCTTCATCAGGGTCATGCCGGGTGCACGCATGTTCAGAATGGTCACGATGATATTGATCGCCGCGAGAATCGATGACACCCCAAGAATATGCACGGTAAAGATCGTGAACGGCAACGCAGCGCCGGTCTGTAGGACCAGCGGAGGGTAAAGCGTCCAACCTGCAGCCGCCGCACCGCCATCCATGAACAGCGTACTGACCAGCATCACTGCAGCAAATGGAAGCAGCCAGAAGCTCCAGTTATTGAGTCGCGGCAACGCCATATCCGGCGCGCCGATCATCATCGGGATCATCCAGTTGGCAAGACCAGCAAATGCCGGCATCACCGCACCAAAGACCATGATGAGCGCGTGCAGCGTGGTCATCGAATTAAAAAACAGCGGATCAACAAACTGCATACCCGGCTCGAACAACTCGGCCCGGATGACGAGCGCCATTGCTCCACCGACCATAAACATGACCAAAGAGGTCAGAAGGTAGAGTGTCCCGATATCCTTATGGTTGGTCGTAGTAACCCACCGCATGATCCCCTTCGCGGGACCATGATCGTGGTGATCGTCGTGGAGTGCCGTAACTGACATAGGATTCACCTCAATACAATGGATTCGTTTCAGTGATGGGCCAGAACATCGCTGGCGTGGACAACATCACCGGTGTTATTGCCGAAAGAATTCCGCTGGTACGTGATAACGGCAGCAACTTCCTCAGGCTTAAGGATGTTCTTGAAAGACGCCATGAGCGGCGGCTTGCCATTGACGACCAAGGAGATGTGGTCACTGACTGGACCATTTACGATCTTGCTGCCCTTGATGGCCGGAAAGAGACCAGGGATGCCTTCGCCGCCAGCCTGATGGCAGCTTGCACAATGCGCCTCATAGACCTTTTGTCCCTCAGCAATCACTTGTGCTTTGTCATCACTAGAGGTTGCTTCGGTCGTGCTGGACTGGACAGGCGATGCGTGCTCTTCGGCAACCGCCACAGCCGGGGTGGGTTCGACATCTGCGTGACCCGACGCCTTTTTCTGCTCGGCCAACCATTGCTTGTATTCGGCCTCAGGCTTGGCAATGATCACAATAGGCATGAAACCATGGTCGCGACCGCACAACTCTGTGCACTGCCCGCGATAGATACCCGGCTTTTCAATGCGGGTCCAGCCATCCGTAATAAACCCTGGAATCGTGTCCTTCTTCCAACCCAAATCAGGAACCCACCAAGAGTGAATAACATCCCCACCAGTAAAGAGGAATCGGATCTTCTTGCCGGTCGGAACGACGAGGGGATGATCAACCTCCAGGAGGTAGTTGGGGACTTCGGCTGGGTTAATGCCTGAATTCAGTTGGCGCGCTTCATTGCTCTTTGAATCGAGCGTGCTGAAGAAATCCAGACCGTCATCCAGATACTCGTAACGCCACTTCCATTGATAACCCGTGACTTTGATACTCATATCGGCGCCAGAGACGTCGTACGCCTTGAGCATCACCTTGGTGGCAGGAACCGCCATAGCCAAAAGGATCAGAAAAGGAATGACGGTCCAAAGGATTTCGAGCTTGGTATTTTCATGGAAATCAGCGGCAACCGCGCCCTTCGACTTACGGAATTTGATGAGCGAGTAAACCAGAAGACCGTAAACGAGGACACCGATCGCCACGCAGATCCAGAAGATCAGCATATGGAGATCGTAAATATCCCGACTGAGCTCTGTAACGCCTTCAGTCAGATTGAGAGCGTAATCCGCTTGCGCATCTCCCATGAACGCCCAAACAGATACCGCAAGCAATGCCTTTAATTTTTTCACGTAACCCTCTCTACTCCGGTCACCGAGACCCTGGTCAGGATCATTGATTTTTCAGAATTCTACCGAGCTCTTGCATGAGCTTCTTACGTTCTGTTTCGGGGAGAAACTCGCCCAAAACGACTTGTTTGCCGTGGGATCTCAGCTCAAGACTCCCGGAATATCCCCGGAACCTCGGCTCACGCCATAGCAACTGGACCCATGCACGCTGAAATTCGTACCGTTGCTCCGGACTTCGCCTGCCCCGCTCGACCACGACGCATGTCGCGTCGACAGTGATCACTTCTTTGATCTCAGATTTTCTGAGACTCCATCTCAGCGCGAAGGCCAAAGCACACCATTCCAACCCGAAAAATGGCCATACCAACCAAAGGCCCAACACCCAAAAGCTCCCAGCTATGAGCGTCATAAAGAGACCTAGCACCAGCAGAACCGCGTTAGCCTGGACTCGGGTCAAAGACCCATTAGAGACCAGAACGAACCGCGTGACACCATTCTCAGGATCACTGTCGGAAGTCACCGATGGTCTTGGGAGGTGTTCCGGGCGCAAAACTCCTCACCAGGCGTCCAGACTGGAATCAGCCGCTTCTGTGGCACCCTCGCATCCTAGCTTATGGGAGCATTCGACGCAAGATTTCACTACGATTCCAATGGTTATTTTGACCCTGATCAAACCCCCTGAATTCGGCTTGGAATCCTATCT
This sequence comes from Pseudomonadota bacterium, assembly GCA_041158345.1. Classification (GTDB taxonomy): domain Bacteria; phylum Pseudomonadota; class Gammaproteobacteria; order Methylococcales; family Methylococcaceae; genus UBA6136. The sequence goes on from JBEBBO010000126.1 coordinate 36,580, forward strand.
CAGCTAACGGTCTTCGACCCATCATTTCCGCAAGGGTTTCCTTCGTATCACCTTGGGCGGTAAATTCAGGGTCTATAAAATTTGCCACCCAGCCAGCGTATGGAACTCCCGAATCACGAATTGACCGATCGGTCAGCCGTGCATGGTTGATACAACCAAGTCGCATACCAACGACCAAAATCACAGGCAGCTCAAGAGTCAGCGCAAGATCGGCGATATCCAGCGATCGCCCCAGTGGGCAGAGCCATCCACCAGCGCCCTCAACCACCACACAATCAACCTGAGATTGAATCTTTCGATAAGGAGCGAGTACGCCCTCCAGACAAACCTCTCTCTGTTCGAGACGCGCCGCGAGATGGGGAGAGACGGGCTCGATGAAGGCATAAGGATTCACCAGCTCGTAAGGCAGTGGAATGGAGGAAAATGAACGAATCAAGAGCGCATCCTCGTTTCTCCACTCCCCATCCACCCATCCGCCACCACTGGCGACCGGCTTCATTCCCCCGACCCGAAAGCCCGACAAATCAAGCAACTGCATCAGCTGCCCGGTCACGTAGGTTTTCCCGACATTTGTGTCGGTGCCCGTCACAAAAAACCCCTTACCCAAGCGTCACCCCCGAACATCTGAGCTGACCACCCAGAACATCAAAGGTTGCGACAATCGCGTCACCTTCGTGATCAGAAGCGACCCGCGGATAGGCATCCATCATCGCCTTAAGGCGCCCCTTACCCGTCATCGCACGAGAGCGATTACCCGAGACATTCCGCGCACCCAGCTTTTTCAGCTCCCGCATCAAGCTGAGGACATCCGCATAGGGACACTGTTCCAGCCAAGTAGCCTTGTCCGACCAGATCAAACCCGATGAAACGATCGCCGCCTCAATCTCATCGGCAGATCGAAAATCAATCACATGATCATAATCATCACCGATCGACCATGCCTCGCGGAGTTCCCGCAGGGTTTTCGGCCCGAACGTAGAAAATACAACGCGCCCCGCCGGCTTAAGAATGCGTCTGATTTCCGAAAACAGGCGCTCAGGCGAGCGGCACCATTGAATGCACATATTTGAGAAAACCAAATCAACGGATCCGCTTCGAACGGGCATGGACTCGGCATCGCCGACCACATTGAATCCGCCAAACTCTCCAGCCTGACGAAGCATTGGCTCAGCAATATCCAGCGCAAGCACTTGACCGCTTTCATAGATTTCAGCCAACTGACGTGCAAAAAAACCGGTTCCCGCCCCTAAATCCAGGACGACTGACCCCTCAGACAACGGCGGCAACTCCCCAATTAATTCATACCCAATTTTGCGCTGAAGTCCGGCGACACCGTCATATGTCGCTGCAGCTCGACCAAATGATCGCGCGACATCCAGCTTGAACTCGTCGAGCAGCATATTCAGCCCTTCATCGCGAATTCGCGATCAAGAAACTCCGCAGTGCGGCAACCACCTCAAATGGGTGCGTCAGAAAAGGAAGATGCGCTGCCTTATCAATGATGTAGCGGGTAGATTTCGGCTGAAGCTCGCGCAACGCTTCAGACTGAGCCACAGGAACCAATCGGTCTCGATTACCCGTGATGGCAAGAAGGGGCTGCGTTAGGGCAGTGAATTCCGGCCTGAGATCCAGATCTCGCAGCAATTTGAGCGCGCTCAGCAGAGAGTCCATATCTGGTGAAGGCGCCTCTGCCATCAACCCAAGAATCCGGCGGGAAAGCTGACGAGCGCCGTCTTGCCCAAAAGTCTGCAGACCCACAAACCGGTTCAGGGTGCCGCGATAATCTGCCGAAAAATCTCGCCCCATCTGATCGAGCAAATCCCGACTCACACCAGGCCAACCGGGGCACTCGACGAAGCAAGGAGAACTCGCAATCATTGAAATGGTCGCTACCGCTTCAGAATTTTTTGATGCCATCGCCAATGCGATCAGACCACCTAGCGACCATCCGACCCAATGCGCACGATCAGGCAAAGAGGCCGCCAATCGCTCGAGCACCTCGCCAAGATCAAAGAGTGGAAGAGGCTCACTACGCCCGTGCCCCGGCAAGTCCACCAAAAAAACCTGAAAATCCGTGGAAAGATCCATCGCTAAATCATGCATGAGGTGCCCATGCATCCCCCAGCCATGGACCAGAACCAAGGGCGTTCCCCGGCCCATTGACTCAACAAAGATCAAAGGCTGCCGTTTCATGCTTTGAATTGGCTTAATTCGGGGCAACCAGAGAGCGCATCCAGCAATCGATCGACATCCTCAACGGCATGCCGGGCTGTCAGGGTGCAGCGGAGCCGCGCAGTCCCTTTGGGAACAGTAGGTGGCCGAATGGCAACCACCAAAAATCCCGCATCCAAAAGCCTTGTCTGCGCACTGACTGCCGATCGGCTGTCCCCAACCAAGACCGGCTGTATCGGCGAAGCAGATTCCCCCAAAGCAAGACCCAGGCTTTGGGCACCCGCTCTGAATCGCGAGATGAGCCCTGTCAAATGTTCTCTCCGCCAGGACTCCTCCTGCACTAATCGCAAAGACGTCCGGGTCGCCTCCGCAATGGCTGCAGGCATCGCCGTAGTGTAGATATACGTTCGCGCCTTTTGGATCAGAAACTCGATCAACACCTCGGAACCCGCGACAAAGGCTCCAAAGGTCCCAAAGGCCTTGCCCAGAGTCCCTACCAGTATCGGAACGTCGTTCGGCCCCAACCCCTGCAACTCAAGCACACCCGCACCCGTCTTTCCGAGCACGCCAATCCCATGCGCATCATCGACCATAAGGATTGCGCCGGAGACAGAGGCTACGGATGCCAAGGCCTTGCCGTCCATGAGGTCACCATCCATGCTAAAGACGCCATCCGTGGCAATCAGGGAGTCAGGCCCTTGCTCCTGACTAATGTCAGGGAGCGTTGCGTGCGCATAGCGTTTGAGTGTTGCCCCCGAAAGTCGGGCCCCATCCAGCAATGAGGCATGATTCAGGCGATCCTCATAAACCAAGCCATTACGCCCCAATAAGGCAGACAAAATACCCAAATTGGCCATATAACCGGTGGAAAACAGGAGGACTCGCTCCCGCCCAAGAAATCCGGCAAGCTCCTCTTCAAGCTGATGGTGCGCTACAGAATGACCACAAATTAAATGCGCAGCACCGGAGCCAACCCCGTATTGAGCCGCAGCCTTGACGAGCGATGCCTCTAGCCGCGAATCTCCAGCCAAGCCTAGGTAGTCATTGCTGGAAAAATTTGTCAGCGTCTGACCATCAATTTGAACCCGAACCCCCTGACGACCATTCAGCACACGCCTGCATCGATAGAGGCCTTGGCCCCGAATGTCCTGACGTTGCGCATCAAGACGCTCCATCCAGGAAGGCGGACTCAATGGCACATCCACGCCAATTTAACTCTGTGCGTAAAAGCCAGCCATCCGAAGACCCAGTCGATCAAAAAGCCGCCGGTCCGAGTCCGCCACTGGATTGTCAGTCGTCAAGAGACGTTCGCCATAAAAGATCGAATTAGCACCAGCCAGAAAGCAAAGTGCCTGTAGCTCATCACTCATATCGGTGCGGCCTGCAGAAAGACGGACCCGTGATTTCGGCATCATGATGCGGGCAACGGCAATGGTTCGAACAAATTCGAGGGGATCCAGCGAATCCAGCGAGGCCAGGGGCGTCCCCTCGACCTGAACAAGTAGATTAATAGGTACACTCTCAGGATGGGCTGGCAGATTGGCCAACTGAAGCAGAAGACCCGCTCGATCTTCCGGCCCCTCACCCATGCCCACAATGCCACCACAACACACATTCAAGCCATGATTTCTCACGCGCTCTAAGGTTTCCAGACGATCTTGATAGGTCCGTGTCGTAATGATTTCAGAGTAATACGCCTCGGATGTGTCGAGATTGTGGTTGTAGTAATCAAGGCCCGCCCCCTTCAGTCGCTGGGTCTGGTTGTCCGACAACATTCCCAGCGTGACGCAAGTTTCCATGCCGAGGGATTTCACCCCTTCAACCATCTCACAAACCCGATCAATGTCACGATCCGTGGGGCTTCGCCATGCGGCACCCATACAGAACCGTCCTGCACCCTGCGCCTTAGCGCGACGCGCCGCATCCAAAACCTCCTGAATCGGCATGAGCGACTCAGATGAGAGCCCCGTCTGATGATGCGCACTTTGCGGACAGTAGGCGCAATCCTCGGAACACGAACCCGTTTTGATGCTGAGAAGACTGGAAACCTGAACCTCGTTCGGATCAAAGAATCGACGATGAAGGGTCTGCGCCTCAAAGATCAAATCATTGAAGGGCAGATTAAATAAGGTCTGGGCTTCGGACAGCGTCCAATCATGACGAACAGGATCCTGAGAACTGGGGCAGCAGGACATTCTGACTCCTTAACTTTTGAACTGAGGCTACGGGGATTCATAGAACCCGTAAACCCCAAAGGGTCAAACGGGTTTACGTCTGTACAACTATTATACAGGACCAGCTCAATGACCCGATCCACCCCCATCCGAAGACACTTTTCTCACCAAAGGCATAAAGAAAAGCGCGACGAAAAAGACAAGCCCCAGCGCATGGAAGAGTGAATTAATGGTCATGACTTCGGCCTCCCGAAGCACCAGCCCAGTCAATTGCTTCATCGCACCTAACTCAGGGTTGTTACCTCCCCGATCCGATAGGTACCCCCCTAGCGAATCCAAAAGATTTTGTGCGGGCAAGGAAGCGCTTGTGACCTTTTCTCGAAGCCGCGCGAAGTGCGATTTATTCCACTCAATCATGAGTGTGTTAGCGACCGCAAGGCCAATAGCACCCCCGAGATTACGCATCAGGTTGTAGAGCCCGCTCGCATTCTTCACCTCCTCCGGGGGCAGCGTCCCGAGAGCTAAGGCATTAATCGGAAGAAAACAGAACATGAGCGCAAACCCGCGAAGCGCTTGGGGCCAAAAGAACTCCCAGTAAGCATCCTGCTGCGTCAGGTTGCCATTGAGCCAACAACCGAGCCCATAAAGAAAAAGCCCCAATGCCAGCATCAGTCTTGAATCCATCCACTTTGCAAGCGGCCCCGCTACAAACGCAGAAACGAACTGAAAAAGCCCAGCCACCATGATGTATTGGCCGATTTGGAGGCTACTCAAGCCCTTTACGTTTGCCAGATAGACCGGCATGAGATAGATGACCGTATAAAGGCCGATCCCTAGAACGAAACTAAAAAGGCAACCTACGGCAAAGTTGAAATCACGAAAGGCACGAAGATCAACGATGGGTGACTCAAAGGTGAGTTCCCTGTGCAGCATGGCTAGACCCGCCGAAACCGCCAAAACCGAAAAGAAGAGAATTTCACGGCTTTCAAACCACTCATTCCGAACGCCCTCTTCCAAAACGAACTGAAGACTGCCGAGAAACACAATGATGTAAAGAATCCCCCGAAAATCGATCCGATCCAATAATGCCCACTCAGGCTCATCAACCCGAACAAAAAGCCACACACAGAGAGTCACCAAGAAACCAGGCAGCAGGTTAACGAGAAACAAAGCTTTCCAAGACACTGTCTCGGTCAAAAACCCCCCAAGAACAGGCCCTGCCGTTGGCGCAACCGTTACCACGAGGCCCACCACAATCACCATTGTGGGCTGAAGCCTCGGGGGAAAGAGGGTATAGATGACAGCAAAGACGGAAGGAATCATTCCGCCCCCAAAAAAACCCTGAAGCCCCCTAAAAACCACCATGGATTCAAGATTCCATGCCAGCGCACAGAGGAGGCTCATTAAACTGAATCCGGCGCAGGAAATCGCGAAAAGGTAGCGTGTAGAAAAGGCTCGCCCGAGCCACCCTGAAAGCGGAATGACAACCACCTCGGCAATCAGATAGGCGGTTTGAACCCAGGTAATCTCGTCACGGGTCGCTGAAAGACCCGATTGGATTTGTTCAAGGGAACTGGCGACGATCTGAATATCCAGAATCGCCATAAAAATTCCGAAGACCATTGCAATAAAACCGACCCACTCGGTAAGAGAAAGCTCCCTCTCCGTGGGCTTGGCGACCTCATCGGAGGCATGCAATGCATCGTTCAACTTAATGAACCCTGACGGTCACTGTGGTCGAAAGGCCGGGGCGAAGAAACTCGGTCGATGTCTCCCGATCGAAAACGATCTTCACAGGCACCCGACGCACAATTTTTGTGAAGTTTCCCGTCGCATTTTCAGATGGCAAGAGACTAAATTCAGAACCCGACGCAGGTGCAAAGCTTTCAACAATCCCATGAAAAGTCTGAGACGGCAGTGCATCCACTTCGATTTCAACAGGCTGCCCGACTCGCATTGACTCGATTTGAGTCTCCTTGAAATTGGCTTCCACATAGACCTCTCGGTCCGGAATGAGGTAAGCCAAGACTTGCCCTGGTTTCACCAATTGCCCGACCTGTACACTTCGATTACCCATAATGCCCGCGATTGGCGCGGCAATCCGCGTGTGTGACAAGGCAATTTTTTCTAGCTCCAGATCTGCCATCAGCGCGCCCAAACGTGCCCGAGATTGCTCTATCCGGGCATCAATCGAATCCAACTGCAACGCCGTCTCCTCTCTGACAGCTACAGCTTTTTCTCTTTGGGCTTTTGCTTGTCGGAAACTTGCCTGCGCAGCGTCCTGAGTCTGTGAGGAAACTGCCCCCTCAGCCACAAGGTTTCCAAGTCGCTTCAAATCCTTGGTTGTTCGCTCAAGGTCGGCCTCCGCCGCGGCGACATCAGCAATAGCCTGCGATAATCTTGCTTTTTGAACCATGCGGTCACGCTCAAGGCTTTGGACTTCAGCCCGCTCGACCCGAACCTGCGCCTCACCTTCTTCGACGCGGGCGCGATAGTCAGCATCATCAATGACCACCAACAAATCACCAGCGGCTACCCGCTGATTGTCTTGAAATAAAACTTCATCGACATACCCTGACTCACGGGGACTCACTTGTGTCATATGCGCTTTGAGGTAGCTATTTTCAGTCGACTCAAAGGGCCACACCGAGAGTCGCCACCAGAGCACCAACGCGACCACTAAAACGAGTGCTAAAGCGATAAAAACCAGCTTCTTGTCTTTTGGCATGTGCATACATTACTAAACGGTTTAGTTTAGTCTATGATAGTTTTGAACCGTTTCTCCCGCAACCGCGCTTTAAACCAGCTGATGTCCGCGATCCCAAGCAAACGCGAAGCCATCCTCAAGGCGGCTCGCACCATCTTCGTCCGGTCCGGATACCGCGGCGCCAGCATGGATGCGATTGCCGAGGAAGCCCCCGTCTCCAAACCGACGCTTTACAGCCACTTTGGCAGCAAGCACGAACTTTTCATTGCAGTGATTCAGACCCAGTGCGCATCCCTCGTGGGCAGCTTGGATCGAGCAAATACACTGGGACTTCCCGCAGAAACCGGCATTCGTGCTATTGCAGAATCCTTCGTCCAAACCATCTTCAATCCCGAGTCACTCGCGCTTTATCGCCTAATCATCGCCGAGCATCATCATTGCCCTGAGCTTGCACAACTCATGGACCAGACCGTCATCCAACCCAATCTGGATTTGCTCTCGGCCTATCTAAGCACACTAAAGGACTCCGACTCCCTCACCATCCCCGATCCGTCCGCATCGGGCCAGTTATTACTGGGCATGCTAAAGGGAATTCCACATTTTCGGTGCCTAACCGGTGTCAGCCAAGGCCTTTCGGCAGAGGAAGCACAGCGACTCATCGACTTTGCGGTTCACCAGTTTCTGAGAGGGCATGGACTTGAGCACTCCTAGATCAGGCCTCTTCGGCCTCTTAT
>JBEBBO010000127.1:0-4090 GCA_041158345.1 Pseudomonadota bacterium
CTCTGAAATGAGGCATTGGAATCCAACTATTTTTGCTCGAAGCCTTGCTCGCTGGGGTCGCGAGCAGAATTCGTGATTCAGCTGACCAATCTATAGGACGTATAAATCCTGTCAAATTTGGTAAGAGTATCGGTAAACGTGCCGCCACAAGGCTTTCGAAGAATTGGAGCGCAACCCTATGATTTATATCAGTGGATAGGCCTGGAAGTTGCGAATATCGGGGTTTAACTGTCGAACTCGGGGGGGCTTCTTTCTTGACTCGCATCACTGACAAACAATTAATGGGACTAAAACCCGGCCCTTGGCTCTCTGAGTCGCTGGGAAAGGGAAATCCCAAGTTCCGCAGTTCGTGGCCTAGTTTTTGATTTTTTCTGAGGCCTAAGCTCGAGAATTCAATGGGTTGCGTGTCTAAAGGGCATAATTCAGGCGAAGGCTTGTTGTGTCACGTCATGTGGTTAATGTCGCTTATATGATCGTTTAATGCGTGATATAGTTGCTACATGTATACGCGCATCACGAAGTCCGGCGGACGAAGCTATCTGCAGATTGTTGAGGGCTATCGAACCGACAATGGTTCCGTGCGACAGCGGGTTGTTGCCAATCTCGGGCGACTAGATCAGCTGCAACCCAAGGACCTAGATCCGCTGATTGGAGGGCTTAATCGCGCCCTGGGACGTGTCGAGCAAACGGCGTTTACTCCGGAATACGAGAGCACCAAAGCTTTTGGTGACGTTTTCCTGCTGCATCAACTTTGGCAGCAACTCGGATTCTCCAAAATCATTTCCAAGGCATTACGCTCCTCCCGTCGGAGCTTTGATGCTGAGTCCATGGTCCGCGCGATGGTTTTCAATCGCCTTTGCGCGCCGGATTCGAAGCTCGGATGTCTGGATTGGCTTGAGACGGTCTCCATTCCCGGTATGCCGGAGAACATTTCTCACGACCATTTACTCCGGTCGATGGACGCCCTCATCGACAACGTAGAGGTGATCGAGAACTTGATCGCAGAACAAATGCGGCCTTTGCTTGATCAGCAGCTTTCGGTCGTTTTCTACGATCTGACGACGATCCGAATTCATGGCGAAGCACGCCTTGAGAATGACATACGGGCCCACGGAATCAACAAGGAGACCGGAGGGATTGCCCGTCAGTTTGTACTGGGTGTCGTTCAGAGTGCGGAGGGCCTGCCTTTGATGCATACCGTTCATCCAGGGAATGTGTCGGAGACCAAAACCCTTCAATCCATGTTGACGCAGGTTCTGCAGCGATTTCCCGTCGAACGCGTCATCCTCGTGGCAGACCGCGGGCTTCTGAGTCTCGATAACATTTCGGAGCTCACGGAGTTGGCCGAGGTGAAAGAACGCAAGCTCCAGTTCATCCTGGCGGTCCCCGCCCGTCGATATGGCGAACTCAGCGAAACCTTTGACTCTCTTGAATTCAAACAAGGCCTGGCAGAATCAACATTCGCCGGCCATCGGTTAGTCGTTGCTTATGACGAGGACCGGGCGGCGGAGCAATCGGCCCGGCGCCGAGCGCGCATCAAGGAACAGGAAGATTTTGCAGCGAAGTTAGTGAAGAAGCTGGATGGCCAGGATGAAGGTCTCACTGAGAAAGGTCGCCGTGCCTCTGATCGCGGTGCTTATAGTCGATTTACTCGGTCAGTAGCTGATGCTGAGCTGACCCGGTTTATCAAGGCGGATTTTGATTCCGATCTCTTTAGCTACTGGCTCGATGAGGAGGCCATTAAGAAGGCCGAGCGATTTGATGGAAAATTGGCACTGGTAACCAATGTGCCGGATTTTTCTGCCGCAGAGATCGTCCACCGCTATAAGGCCCTGGCTGATATTGAGCGAGGCTTCAGGGTTCTGAAATCTGATCTTGAAATTGCCCCGGTCTTTCACCGGCTGCCAGAACGCATCAAGGCGCATTCATTGATTTGTTTCATAGCGCTGGTGATATACCGCGTTATGCGGATGCGGCTCAAGGAACACGGTAGCGTGCTGAGCCCAAAAACAGCCTTAGAGATGCTGAGCCGAATTCAGCAACACAAGGCAACGGTGGGCGATCGCGCCTACACCGGGATTAGCAAAACGACACCTGAGCAGCTCGATTTATTTGCGGCACTTGAGGTGCCCCCTCTGTCAGCATAGATGTCCGGTTCCCTTGGGAACGTAAAATTTACTTTTGAGGGAGCGGAGAAGAGGAACCCAATGTCCCGTTACAGTCCTGAATTTCGTGAATCGGTTGTGAAGAAGATGATGCCGCCAAATGCCCAGAGCATTGCTTCCATCAGTCGAGAAACAGGTATCTGTCCCCCAACTCTGTATTCTTGGCGCAATCAATCCCGTAAGGAGGGAAGTGTTGTGCCAGCCGATCCTTCAAACCCTGAAAATTGGAGTGGCTCCGATAAGTTGGCGGTCATTATTGAGACGGCTTCGTTGAATGAAGCGGAGCTCTCGGAGTACTGCCGTCGAAGAGGTCTTTTTGTTGAACAGATTCAGCGCTGGAAGGAAGGCGCGATTTCTGGAAACGAGGCGTCGGGAAACCGGCTCACTGCCGCTGAACGGACTGAGATAAAGCACAGCCGCCAACGGACTCGTCAGCTTGAGAAAGAATTGGCGCGCAAAGAGAAAGCGTTGGCTGAAGCAGCCGCTCTCCTAGTTCTGAAAAAAAAACTGAATGCCATGTGGGGGGAGCCCGAGGACGAATGATCGCGCCGGATCAAAAACAGCTCGTGATCACCCATATCGATGAGGCTATGAGGTCTGGAGCGAGAGAATCGGCTGCCTGTGAAACGGCCATGATTTCCTCGAGGACGCTGCGTCGATGGAGGAAGTCACTGGTTTGTGATCAATCGCTTGAGGATCGCAGGAAAGATGCTGCGGGGCTCAGAACATCTGGAAATCGATTGAGCGAACAAGAAGTCGCGGCTGTACTTGATGTCTGCAATCAACCGGAATACCGCAGCCTTCCACCAAGCCAGATTGTCCCCCAGCTGGCTGATCAGAAGCGATATCTGGCCTCGGAGTCGACGTTCTACCGAATCCTGCGCGCAGCGGATCAACAGCATCATCGGGGTCGGGCGCAGAAGAAGCAGGTTGTATCGGCGCCTAAGAGTTGGTGCGCAAGCGGGCCACTGGAAACGTGGAGTTGGGACATCACATATCTGGCTTCGGCGATACGAGGTGAGTTTTACCGGCTTTACCTGATTTTGGATATTTATAGTCGAGCGATTATGGGATGGGAGATTCATGCTGAGGAGTCGGCCGAGCATGCAAGTGACTTGGTTCGGAAGGCCTGCTTGAAGCACGGAGTCGATCAATCGGGCCTTGTGCTTCACTCTGATAATGGGAGTCCCATGAAGGGGTCCACTATGCTAAGCACCTTGCAGCGACTGGGGATTGTGCCGTCATTCAGCCGACCCTCGGTCAGCAATGACAACGCATTCTCCGAAAGCTTTTTCAGGACGCTCAAATATACGCCGGCATATCCATCAAAACCTTTTGAGTCGATGGACGCTGCGAGGCAATGGGTACAGACATTCGTCGTTTGGTACAACGAATCGCATCGGCATAGTGGGTTGAAATTTGTCACCCCGATGCAGAGACATCGTGGCGAGGATATTGCCATCCTTGAGGAACGCAAAAGGGTTTATGAGGCCGCCAAGGCAGCTAAACCAGAACGTTGGTCTGGAGAAGTTAGAAACTGGAATCCAGTCGGAGAAGTGTGGCTTAACCCGCCCAGGGCGAAGGCCGAGAATGTTGTCGAAATCTCAACAAAGGCAGCATGAAAAAACGGACATCTTTGTTGACAATTACCGGGTGTCGAGGCCCTAAAAGTCCGTTGTTGTGTCATTTTTTGCAGGTCGCCACCTGCAGAATCATAGGCTTACGGAATTAACTGCGGAACCTGGGGGGCCCTTACGTTTACCCTTGAGACATCGAGGATGTTCAAAATGACCGATTCGACCCAAAAACCCTGTCAAGTATTTTTTGAGGGTTGATGGAATTATTTTTTGGGTCTGATCTTCTTGAGGGTTCGGGCATGCGCACCCGCATTCTGAGTGGCCTCAAGTTGCTTTGCTCGCTCCGTC
>JBEBBO010000128.1:0-16857 GCA_041158345.1 Pseudomonadota bacterium
CCCACACCCCTCAAGACCCCCACATCGATGACCGGAATCAGTCGGCCCCGGTAACGGAGAATTCCGGCGATATGGCCCGGCGCCTGAGCCAGAGGCTCAAGATCCGGCACTGGAAGAATGACTTCAATTTCTAGCAAGGGGACTGCAAAAAACTCATCCCCCACCCGGAAGAGCAGGTGCTGCCGGGTATCAGAGCGGGGCATCAGAGAGGCGCTTGATGAGTTCGACGCGGTTCCGACCGTTGACCCGTCGATAGTTCTGGATATCCGTCAGGGTCCGGGCAAAATGAATGCCGAGGCCACCAATGTTGCGATCAGCAATTGAGGCCTCAAGATCCGGGACTGGAAGTCCTAATGGATCGAAGGCATCCCCATCATCCTCCACCCTCAAGCGCAATCCGCGGTCAATCACGTCGATAGACACCACGACTTCACCGGAACGGCCGTCGGGATAACCATAAGCGATGACATTCTGGACGAGTTCCTCGAGCACCAGATCGACCTGAAAACTGAGCGCTGCATCCCAGCCTTGCTCGTCCCCAAGTACCTCGATGGCCTGAGCCAAACGCGCGACACTGGCCTGCTCGATGGCCAATTGAAGACGCAAGATTGGCCGGTGATCAGGACTCGGGGACTGGGGCATGCGACGTCTCTATCGATGGACTGATCCGCCGGCAGTCAGGATGCACACTAAGGTCGCCCCTAGGCCCCAACAACCGGCTTGAAGTTCGGATAATAGTATAGAATTCTTCCCAATGCGGCTTGTTTCAGGCCCATCGCAATGCCAAATAAAAGCACGACCGAACGGCTTCCCAACGGTGCATCAGATGTCGACGGACTCGGATCAGGTTCTTGAGCAGTTATTGAACGGGATCAAGGGGTTCCAGGACCGCTATTATCATATTGCCCCGGAGCGGATGAGAGACCTCACCGAACATGGGCAAAACCCCAAGGTGCTCCTCATTGCCTGCAGTGACTCCCGCGTCGATCCAGCGCTCTTGACCGGTGCCGGGCCCGGTGACATTTTCGTGATTCGGAACGTCGCCAATTTGGTCCCCCCCTACCACCAGGCCGGTCATGTGGACGGCGCCCGAGCCGCCATTGAATATGCCGTGCGACACCTTGAGGTCCAACACATCGTCGTGCTTGGCCACGCCTGCTGTGGCGGCATCAAGGCGCTGCTGTCAGGGCTTGCCGGACAGGGATTGGAAAGCGATTTCATCGAAACCTGGGTCTCGGTCGCGCTCGACGGCTGCTCAAGATACCTTCTGGATCCCGAGGGCAAGACGCTGCACCCTCAAAACAATGGCCGTGTGGATATCGAAACCCTCACCCAATACCAAAACCTCACGGAGCGGGCGGCCATTCGCGGCTCTCTTTCGAACCTCAGAACATATCCCTGGATCCTTGAGCGCATCAACCAGGGCAAGCTTCACCTGCACGGCTGGTGGTTCGACCTCGAGTCGGGTGATCTTTGGGCGACAGACCCCGAGAATACCTCCTTCCTTCCGGTCATTGACTAAAGACGCCCCTATCCCTACACGGAACCCTCGACATGCTCTCAATCAACACCGAAAAAAAAGCCACTTCTCTGGTCCTGACCCTAAGCGGTCGCATCGATGCGAGCTGCGCCAAGGACCTTGAAACCGAGTGCCTCGAATGGATCGAAAAGGGCGAAAAGCAGATGGTCATGGATCTGAGTCAGGTCAACTTCATCAGCAGCGCAGGCCTTCGGGTCATTCTGCTTGTGGCCAAACGGCTTGAACCCAATGGGGGGCGCGTCAAGCTGGCCGGCTTGAATGCCACGCTGATGGATGTTTTCGAAATCAGTGGATTCAGCAAGCTGTTCATCATTGTCCCCTCTGTCCAAGACGCGCTCTGAACCATGAAGGCAAGCAGCCTACCCGCCATTGGGGCCTGGCTGAGGGGAAACCCCATTGCAACCGGGCTCTTGTTAACCCTCCTGCTCGCTGCCGCGCTGTTTGCCGGATGGCACTTTAGCCACAAACAGAGCAGCGTCAAAATCGGTCTGTTGCACGCGCTTTCAGGGCCCATGGCCGTCAGTGAGAGTCCAATGGTCGAAGCCGAGCTTCTGGCCATTGAGGAAATCAATGAGGATGGGGGCGTTCTGGGAAGACCGCTTGAAGCGGTCGTTGCCGACACCGGTTCACACACCGAAAGTGCAATGCGCAAGGCCGAGCAACTGCTCGATAAAGATAAAGTCAGCGCCATCGTGGGCTGCTGGACTTCATCCTGCCGAAAAAGCATCCGGCCGATCATTGAGCGACACAATGCGCTCTTGATCTACCCTATGGCCTACGAAGGTCTGGAACGCTCACCCAATATCATCTACACCGGCGCCGCGCCAAACCAACAGGTGCTTCCCGCTGTGAATTGGGCGTTCGAGAATATCGGAACGCGCTTTTATCTTCTGGGTTCCGACTACGTCTGGCCCCACGCCGTGAATGCCATTGTGCGCGATCAAATCCGGGCACTGGGCGGCACCGTGGTGGGTGAGAGTTATCTCCCATTCGGCAGTCTTGATGCCCGGGAATCGGTAGCGGACATCAAAGCGAGCCAGCCCGACGTGGTCCTCAGTACGGTGGTCGGTGACTCCAACCCGGTCCTCTATCACGAGTATCGGTCAGCCGGACTGACCTCACGGCAGATCCCGATCATCTCGTTCTCCATCGCTGAGACCGAAATTCAGGGGCTTCCCGGCGCAGACATCAACGGCCACTATGCCGCCTGGGGCTATTTCCAGTCCATCAGTCGCCCGACCAATCAGGCATTTGTGGAACGTTTTCGCCGAAAATACGGTGAAGCGCGTGTCGTCAGTGACGTCATGGAAACCGCCTACTTCAGCACGCTGCTTTGGGCGCGTGCGGTAGAGCGAACGGGCACGCTGGATCCCGACGAGGTCAATCACGGCCTTTTGGGCATAAACCTCGATGCCCCGGAGGGCATCATCACTGTGGATCCATCCACCCGTCACACCTGGCGCTCCTTCAACATCGGTCAGATCGAAGGCAACCAGACCATCCGGATCGTCTGGTCTGCAGAGCATGCCATTCGACCCGTACCCTATCCTGGCTCCCGCTCGATTGCGGAGTGGGACAACTTCCTCTCGGGACTCTATAACAGCTGGGATCATCACTGGATCAACCGCCGAACCATGCAATCGACCGGAGATCAGCCATGATCCGCTGGCCCACCCTCGGATTCGGCATCCAGCACCGCACGCTCGCAACCCGGTTGGTGTTCTGGTTCAGTGTCTTGCTGTTGGTCCCGATGCTGATCATCAGCGTGGCCATTGACCGGGTCTCCAATCGAGCGCTTCAGGAAGATGTGCTTGAGAAGCTGGGGATGGTGGCTCGAGACAAAGCCAGTTCGCTGGAAATCCTGGCCTATGATCGTACCCGCAGTGCAGCCATGATCGGCCGCATTGGCCGTATTGGAACTGCGGCCACCCTGCTCGCCAATCCCAAGACCGCCGAAAAAGACCGCATCGAGCAAGTTGAGGTCATGGGACGACTGACCAGCTTGTATGCTTCGCACCTCGGGTTTCTGGACGTGATTGTGGTTTGCCCAAAAGGGAACGTCCTCTATCAGAGCAGCAATCGGTTTGACCTTGGAAGCAGCCTCGTCAATGGACCCCTCCGGGACAGCCCCCTTGGGGAATTGGTCAAACGCTCCCTGACGCTCCTCGAACCCGACATTTCTGATTTTGACATCTACCCTGGCAGCGAATTGCCACAGGGTTTCGTCTCAGCACCCATCATTCAGGAAGACGGCACCAAAGCAGGGCTGGTGATTCTTCAGATCAATGACAAGGAAATCCTCGACATCCTGACGAACTACACGGGACTTGGACGAACCGGGAATGTGATCGTCGGTGCGCTCAAGGGGGAAGTGATTCACGTGGTCGCCCCGATCCGCGGCCGACCCGATGCGGCGTTCAAAGTGAATGTCGGTGTTGGGGCGCCTTATGGCAGTGACATTCAAAATGCGGTGATCGGCAATCTCGGAGGCGGCAGAGTCCGAAGCGTCCTCAAAACGGATGTACTGGCGTCCTGGATCTATGTCCCCTCCTTCCGCTGGGGCATCGCGATTGAACAAAACTTCTCGGAAGCCACCGACATGGTCGGTGACCAGCGCATGGCGCTTTTTGGTGCCGTTGCCGCCATCATCACCCCCATCCTTCTGATAGCCCTGATGGTGGCCCGATCGATTTCAGGTCCGATTCGAACCGCCGTGCAGGCGGCCGAGCGCGTGGCAGCCGGGGATCTCTCGGGTGATCTTTCAGCCTACGGCAATGATGAGACCAGCAAACTGCTGAACGCCCTGGGCAAAATGGTCAACGACCTCAACTCCCTGATTAGCCAGGTGCAGCGATCCACCATTGATCTGGTCTCGACCGCCAATAGCCTGAGTGCGATGACCCGGACCCAAAGCGATGAGGTCAAGAATCTGGGCTCAACGACCACGGAAATCGCCGCAGCGACCAAGCAGATCTCAGCCACCTCTGAAGAATTACTGCAGCGGATGACCCGCATCAGCACGGCCACAGACCATACGCAGGAGCTTGCCAACTCGGGGCAAACCGCCATTGGCACCATGGAAACCACCATGCGGAGCCTGTCCGATGCCACGCACTCGATTTCGGATCGTCTCGCTCAGATCAGCCAGAAAACGAACATCATCGGAACGGTCACGACAACCATCACCAAGATTGCCGATCAGACCAACCTGCTGTCACTCAATGCGTCCATTGAGGCCGAGAAAGCGGGCGAGTACGGGGTCGGGTTTGCCGTTCTGGCACGCGAAATCCGACGCCTTGCCGATCAAACCGCCGTGGCCACATTGGATATCGAGCGAATGATTCGTGAAATGCAAGACTCAGTGACAGGTGGTGTCGTGGAGATGGACAAGTTCTCCGAACAGGTCAACCGCAGTGTCTCTGATACCCACCTGATTGGCGAACGATTTGGGACAATCATTCAGTTGGTGCAGGATCTTCTCCCCCAATTTGAAGCCGTTCACGAAGGCATGCGGTCGCAATCCGCAGGCGCACGAGAAATTCGTGATTCGATGGTCAGCCTGACTGAAAGCGTCAGAGTCTCCGCGCAATCCCTGGATGAAACCCGAGCAGCAACGCATCGTCTTGAAGCGGCCATCGATGAGCTTCGCTCCGAAATTTCGGCTTTCCGCCTAGGCTAGGCGTAACCAATGCACCAACCGCCGCCAGATCGGCATTGAATGAGCCTTCCCGTCCAAGGCAGGATGGACCGCCCAGTCTCTCAGTGGCTCAAACTCGAGGTTCAGCTGCTCCTTCAGCACAGGCAACAGAACCTCCGCTAAAAACGGCACCGGAAAAGGATCAAGAGGCCGAAAGTAAAGGTCGATTTCCTCAACCCAGTAACTCGACCCCGGGGTGTGTCCTCTGAGCGGAAGATCCAGAGCCATCTCAAAACGAGGCCCCAGAACCGAGCGTAATGCGGCCTCATCAAGAACGGGTAACAGCCGATCCCGAAGAGTTTGCCCCTCGGCATCCATGATGAAGGTCAGCGTGAGATAGCCCGATCGATCCTTTCGCTCACTCTGGGTCACTTTAAGCAACCCATCTGGATCTACCGAGGCTCCACGCCGGCGAAAGCCCGCGAATCCCAACATGGATTCCGTGATTTCGCGTTCCATCGACTTATGGGGGCGACGACTTTCCAATTTTTGTCTCCTAGGCGCTTGGGTCAACCGATGAAGAGCACCTCAGCCCGAGGGGCTTTGCTAGAATCCCGTTCATCCTGAAGGCATTTTGGCCTCTTACCTCCTTCACCATACCCCTCATTCATGCAACAGAAAACCGGCGTTCTCCTCATCCAGCTCGGAACCCCTGACAGCCCATCCACCCTGGATGTCGCGCGGTATCTGGGTGAGTTCCTCAACGATCCCCGCGTCATCGACCTTCCGTGGTTGGTCCGAAAGATTCTGGTAAACGGCATCATCGTCCCGTTTCGATCCCCCAAGTCCGCCAAAATCTATCGGGAACTCTGGGCCTTGGGTGGAGGGGCCTCGCCGTTACTTACGCATACCCAAGCCACTCAAAAGGCTCTGGCGGCTCGATTTCAGGGTGAGGAAGTTACCATTGAAATGGCGATGCGTTATCGTGAACCCTCTCTGGAAGAGGCACTGGAGAGAATGCGGGTTGCCAATTACACCCGCATCGTGATCCTTCCGCTGTTCCCTCAGTACGCCAGCGCCTCTTCTGGGTCGGCCATCGAACGCGCGCTCGAGATCATCCAAAAATGGTGGGTCATCCCGGAGATCAGTGTCGTTAATCAGTTTTTTGATCATCCCGGCTACATCGATGCCGCCTGCGCCATGGCCGAGGGCTTCTCTCTGGCGAATTATGATCACGTCCTTTTTTCCTATCACGGCCTTCCCGAACGTCAGGTGGATAAGGTCTACACGCAAGGACTTTGCAGTGACCGGGACTGTGAACACCAGTTCGATCAGGAAAATCAGTTCTGCTACAAAGCGGCCTGTTACGAAACATCGCGACGGCTGGCTTCCCGACTGGGACTTTCAGAGGATCGTTATACGACCTGCTTCCAGTCTCGTCTCAACGGAAAATGGATCGAGCCCTTTGCCGATGGCGTGATCGAATCGTGGGCTGAACGCGGCGCCAAGCGGCTCTTGGTCTTCAGTCCGGCCTTTGTCGCCGACTGCCTTGAGACATTGATCGAGATCGGTGTGGAATATCAGGCACTCTTTACTCGCTTGGGCGGCGAGACCATCCAGTTGGTCCCGAGCTCAAACAGCCATCCCCGATTCATCGATTGCCTGGAGTCGCTGGTCAGAGAGCGGATTCCGAGCCGAAACGAGCCTTAGCCAGGACTCAAAGAAAGACCGATGGAAGCGCATAGGCTCCGCATCGGCCTTTCTCCAAGATGTTTTGACTCAGCTCAGATCGATATCCAGTCGGTTGACCCCTGAAACCAAGGCTTCGCCCCAAAGCGCCGAATCGACCCTGGCACCGCCCAAGCGATAGGGATTCTCGACCCGCTCGAATTTCAAAGGCGTCCCGTTCAAGCGCAGCGCCACAGGGCCGACACCCTGGGAACCCCGGTTATAGCGCACGTCAAAGCGGTGCCCACCGAGATCCAGCTCAATTCGCAACCCCGCCAAGGCCTTGGGAATCAAGGGGTCAACGCAGATCGCCTGACGGGTCACCCGTAATCCAAAGAGGGATTTCAGGATCAATCCGGAGGCAATACCCGCACCACTCGAATAGACTCGCCAGCCCCCTTCCAAGCTCACCCCGTCTTCACGGATGAGATCATATTTCTCATAGGCCTCGTAGCGATCGCGGAAGGTCGCATCGGAACTTGAGAAATAGCAATTGGCCTGACGGCTGGCAGCCGTTTTGACCAAATCCTTCACCCCAATGGGAATGGCCTTGGAAAGCGCTTCGAAGAAGGCCTCGGCATGACCAAACTGCCAGAGCGCCTCGGCATAGCGAAGGTGGGCATGCGTGTACATCAACCCGATTTCACGTCCGAAATACGTCGCCGTTTCGGCGCGCTGGAAGATCCGCATGGGTCCCCCTCGATAGACCATCGGCCGATCGAACAGCCTCGCCCCATCGGGACCCTTGAGGTGCGCTTCAATGAGATCAAAGTGCTGCTTGGCCTCCTCAGGCGTCAACATGTGGTTGATCACTGCATGGATCATCGGAAGCAAGCTGTAGCGAAGACCGGTTTTATGATCCAGCGGGTGCAACAGATAGGCCACAGCCTCGGGATCCTCGAAATTGACGTAGCCCGGGATCACCCCATCGACCAGAAGATGCTTTCTAAAATCAGCCAGAATCTCTTTGGCTTCAATTTCCAGAAGACCGGCCAGCACGGACTCCCCAACGCCACCGAGCGCGGAGGCGAGACTGACCAGGACCTGATAGTGCAGGGTCACGGTCCAAGAACTGCACAAATGATCGCGGAGGGCAGGGTCCGCCGGTTGCAATGAATCATTCCAATCCCCGTGCCCATAGGCCTCAAGACGGGTTCCGGGGATCAGTCGCTCACCAATCAGACCCAAGGCACGAATCAAATGGTCGTAAATCGGTAGCGACTCCTCCTCAGCCTCGTCCGAGGCAAAGAAAGGCACTCGCTCCTTGAGGAAAGACTGATCATCCGTGGCCTCAAGATATTGCGCCGTGGCCAAAAGTGGCCAGAAAATGATGTCGCCATGCGAATCATTCGGACGAATGTTGCGTTCGCGATGCAGGTACATGAACCACTGTGGCCAATCGCCGTTCGGATTTTGATTGCGGAACAGTTCCAACAGGAGCGCCCGAATCGGTTCGAACTGCCCGATCCCGAGGAGGTATTCAACCGGACCTTGAGCCACGTCGCGGGTCCCCCAGCCTCCCCCGGAGTACTGCTCAAGGCCCCGGGGCGCGAGGTAATGAATCAGGGCGTTGTGTGCGAACCAAGGCAGAATTTCAGCCATCTTCTGAAGCGTCGCATCGCTCTCTGGCGGCACGCTGAGCCCCGCAGTTGCCACCCGCCAGTAGCTATCGGCATCGGGCATTTGAACCGTCGCATCGACCTCGATCAGTTTCCCCTCAATCTGAAGCCCCGACTGACGGGATGCCGCGGTGACCGCACAAATGAAGGGCTCGCTTCGGGACACGCCGTCAGGGAAAAGAAAGGCATCATCGCTGACCGTTTCAAAAACGGTGCCGGGCAATGGATCAATCTGGAAACTCCCTTCCGGGAAACGGCGGCCTACTTCACTGTCAGGTGTTGCGCCAACACGGATACCTGCGCCTTGACGCTCATAGACGGCGGGAACGGGTTGCGCCCCGTCATCGCCGTTCATCGCCACATGATGACTGAACAGGCAGCGTATCGGAGAGCCTTCTATCACATTGACTTCGAGGGTCAGGACATGGTTTTCCGTTGCCGCACGGCTCACCACCTCGATCAGACCGCCATCATGCTGATACAGCCAGCGGCAGGCCTCGGGGGCCATGCTGTAGGCAGAGGGCAAGCCCAGACGAATCCACCCGCGACCGGCATCGATAAAAATTCGAAGGCCATGCGATTTGAATAGCCCAAGGTAGCTATGCGTCGTTGAAAGGAACCGATTGATGCTGACATGTCCTTGCGTCACCATGGAATGGAAAACGCCATTCATGTAGGTCGTCGAGGTCAGGACCGCTTCCTCTGTCTGGAACAGACCCCCGGTCCTCAGAATATGTCCGTGGGGCCTCAAGACAGCCTCTTCCTTGGCCTTGAGCACGACATGCGTTCTCCGACCGGTAAAAAAGGACTGCAGGCCAGAATCCCCGTACTCCGCTTCGCGACGCTCGGCGCCAAAAAGCCTGTCGATCGTTCCCGCATCCAAGGCCGTCGCGTTGAGCGTCGGAGCCACTTCAAACAGCGATTGGGGGGGAAGGTCCGCCATCGAGAGTCTGGGGACGGGGGGCAACGACTCAAAAAATCCCACCGCCTGATCCACAATCCCAAGATCCGAGGGCGAAGTGGCTTCCGGATGATCCCATTCGATCCACCCATAAAAACCCGCGCTGGCGCCCTCACCCGGTGCCAGGCAGGTGACCTGGTCCTGAATGCCGACGAGGGCATGCTCATGCTGCAAGAGGATGCCCGGCAAACCCTGCGTCAGACCCGGTGCGGGAAGGTCCCGACGCGTATCCAAGCCATGAAACTGCAGTGCATCCGTTGAGTAGCTTTGCGCATGACGCAAGGATCCGATCAATGACCAGGGGTAGCGCCCGCCCACAGCTTGGTTTTGCCGGCTTGCGACAACATAGCCCTTGCCCGGATGAGAGAGGGGCTCGTGATCAATGTACTGACTGACGTAATACTCATTCAGTCGAATGGCGCCGTAGGGCGCGATGGCAAGATCCTGGGTATAGATCAGATCGTATTCAACCGGCTCGCCACTGCGGTTTTCAAGCTGAATTTGCCAACACCAGGCCGGACGATCGTCCGCCAGAACGAGTTGCAGCTGGTAACGGAGTCCCTCGAACTCCCCCTCCGCCGCAAAGTGATCTTGATGCATCCCAAAGCGACTGGGACTGTTCGGTCCTAAAAGCGGCGTGACCCGGGGGGATTGGCTCCCGCATCGAAGAAAAAGATTTGCCGGTGCCCCTTCTATCTCATTTCCGGGAAAAAGATTGATGACAATGTCCTTGTGGGCGAAGCGCCGGATCGTCCCGTTCCGGTTAATCTCGATCGAGAGCCCTTCGGCGTTCTCCATACGATAAGGCGGGACCTTTGGGTTCATGGACATGGTCTTACTCCGGGGGGCTTTGGAACCCTGTTAAATCGATGGCACGAATCAGCGAGGCAAAACGTCCGAACAAATCATCACCGTTTGTTCTCCGGCCGGCGCCCCCCCTTGAGGAGGCCACCCAGCCAAGGCGTGGGGCCATCATAAACCCTCTTTCTGCGCGCCAACCATGGTTGTCGGTAAAGTTTTTTTGCTTCAAGAAAAGAAACTCACAGGACCGACTTTTAATCGGTCACCCGGTTCGTCAGTTCGCATGACCTGATAGTTCCCGGAGCGAACCCTAGCACTTAGGACTGATTGAGCTCAAACCATTGATCTAAAACGCGGTGCGCTTCCTCGATGCCCTGATTTTTGAGTGAAGAGAACACCGCCACGCTGACAGGAATTGCGGTCCTCTGTTTAAGCGCGTTGATCACCCGTTGCCGCGTATCCAGCGCCCCACCCCGACTGAGTTTATCCGCCTTGGTCAAGGTCACATGGACCGGGAGATTGAAGTGCTGACACCAGTCAATCATCCGAAGATCAAAGTCGGTCAGCGGGTGGCGGATATCCATGATGAGGAAAACCCCCTTTAAAGACTGCCTTCGACTCAAAAATCCCTCGATCATGGCGCCCCAGGATTTTTGGATCGCCTCCGGCACCTTGGCATAGCCGTAGCCGGGAAGATCCACAATCCGGCGCGTGCCATCGAGATCGAAAAAGTTAAGGAGCTGGGTCCGCCCCGGCGTCTTGCTGACCCGAGCCAGGTTTCTCT
The DNA here is from genome assembly GCA_041158345.1 of Pseudomonadota bacterium. Lineage (GTDB taxonomy): Bacteria > Pseudomonadota > Gammaproteobacteria > Methylococcales > Methylococcaceae > UBA6136. The sequence continues at coordinate 11,071 of JBEBBO010000128.1, forward strand.
GCTGGGTTAACGTATTGATGGCGCTGGACTTTCCCGCATTTGAACGACCCGCAAAGGCCACTTCCGCACCGATATCGGGCGGCGCATTTTCAACTCGCGGGGCGCTGGTCAGGAACTGGGCCTGATGATAGAGGGGATTCAACACGGGAGACCTCGAAGGTGGACATCACGCCCCGGCTTCTTGCCGGAGGACAATCTTGTATACTTTTGCGACTCGGCGGGTAACCGCCTCTCGGCGTAGAGTCTACCTCCAATTCACGATAGCCTCGCCGACCCCGCTGCAATCAAACAAGAATACTGAGGAATCAGGAATGAGCATCATGAAGTGCCTGGCCACCATCGCTTTGTTGGGTTCAGCATCCCTCTCGCTGGCTGCCGGCAACCCGGAAGCCGGGGAAGAACAAGCGGGCTTGTGTGCCGGCTGTCACGGGGATGATGGCAATGCAGCCGCCCCCATCTTTCCTAAACTGGCAGGGCAGCACGCGAGCTTCCTGGTGAAACAGTTGCATGACTTCCGATCCCAGAAACGGGTCGAACCGACCATGAATGCCATGGCTGAACCGCTGACGGATCAGGACATTCAGGATCTGGCTGCATTCTACGCCAGCAAGAAAATCACCCCGGAAGAGGCGGCGCCCAACAAAGCGGGTGAAAATCTCTACAAGGCGGGAAATCCCACGACGGGTGTGCCCGCCTGTACCGGTTGCCATGGTCCCAAGGGCCGCGGGAACCCCTCGGCAGGTTTCCCCTCGCTACATGGTCAATATGCCGCTTACCTTGAAAAAACCTTGCACGATTTCAAGAACGGCGAGCGCGCCAATGACCCGAATGCGGTCATGCGCCAGGTTGCCAAGCACATGAGTGATGAGGAGATTGCGGCGGTTTCGGACTACGCCTCAACCCTCAAGTAACGCCCCGACATTCGAATCGTAATAAGGACATGAGCATGACCAAGCTATTGACTGGTTTTCTTTCACTGATCGCCCTGAGCTTCATTGGATTCCAGGCGCCCGTTCTGGCCGAAGAATTCAAGGCCGGGACTGACTATGATCTCGTCAATCCGCCTCAGCCCACTCAAGACCCCAAGAAAGTCGAGGTGCTGGAATTTTTCTGGTACGGCTGCCCCCATTGTCTCGACTTTGAACCGGACCTGAATGCCTGGCTGAAGACCAAACCCCAAAACGTTCAGTTCATCCGCCAACCTGCCGTTTTCAATGAGCAGTGGGCTGCGCATGCCAAGGCCTTCTATACGGCGGAGGCGTTGGGCGTTGAGGACAAATTGCACGCCGACTTCTTTGATGCCATTCAGCACAAGAAGGAAAAACTCATGACGGAAGAGGATCAGGCCAAGTTCTTTGTCGCCCACGGCGTTGATGAGGCGGCCTTCCATCAGGCCTACAAATCTTTTGCTGTCGACTCCAAGATGCGGATTGCTGCGGTCCTGGGTGCCAAGTACGGCATCACCGGGACGCCGTCGATTGTGGTCAACGGCAAGTTTGTCGTGAGCCCGGGGAAGTCCAAGTCCTTCTCCCGGATGATCGAGATCACGAACGCCCTGATCGCTCAGGAATCATCCAAGAAAAAATAATCTAGCGCGCGGGGGTCAGTGTTCCGTCCAATCGGAAAAGCCCCCGCTCTGAACGAAGGCCGTCTTCGCTGACGGCCAGTTCAAGAACCTCTCTCAGATAGCCCAGCCAAGCCCTTTCGGCTTGAATCCCCGCCGCCAGACGATAACGACCGGGCGCAAGGCCCAGGTGGGGTATTTCAAAGCGCCCCCCCCCTTCACCCACGCCGCCCACAAGGGCCACCTCGGACGAAGCCAGAAGCAAGCCTGAGGGACTCCAGAACTGAAAGACCAACACGGCATTCCCGGGCCAGGCATTTGGGTCCAGGGACAACCCCAGCGCAGCGCCACTGGAAATCTTGACCACCTCGCTTTGCTGCCCATCGGCCCAGGAGATGCTGCTGAGGACTCCCGAAGGATCGAAGTCTTCCGGCATCTCAGGCGCCATTCCCATGGGCTTGAGGTTGCGATCAAGAAATCCGGACGCTTCGTAATACCGTCTGAACATGGCATCCGTTTCGCCGACTCCGAGCGCCTCCCCCTCAAACAGCAGCAGGCAACGATCGGCGATCTGCCGGACATTCATTTCAGAGTGCGAAACAAAAAGGATGGTGGTCCCCGCCCGTTTGAGCTCTTCCAAACGCTCGAGACAGCGGATCTGGAAAGCCATATCCCCGACGGCCAAAACCTCATCGATCAAGAGGAGGTCCATGGGTACAGCGGTTGCGATGGCAAATTCCAGTCGCGCGTACATCCCATCCGAGTACTGGCGAACCGGCACATCGAGATTCTCCCTCAAGCCCGAGAAGGCGAGGATCGGCTCGACCAGCGCATCGGTCTTTTGGATATCAAACCCAAATTCCTGGCATTTGGTATAGATGTTTTCACGACCGGTCAGCATGGGCTGCAGCCCACCGCCAAGACGGATCAGAGGCATCATGTTGCCCTGACGCAAAACGCGGCCGGCATCCGGCCGGACATCCCCATTGATGATGCGAAGTAGCGTGCTCTTTCCCGCCCCGTTGGGTCCGATCACCCCGATACACTCGCCGCGGCGCGCCTCCAGGGACAGATCGCGCAACGCCCAAAATTCCGCTTCGCGTAGACGCGACGAATCGGCTTTCCCCAAAAGACGCGCCCCAAAGTCCAATAGTCCGTTCGTCAGCGTCCGACTGGGCGAACGATTGAACTTCTTGGCCAAGCCCTCAATCCGGAGCACGATAGGGGTCACGGCAAGGCCCTGATCTCAGTTCAAGGCGCAGATTAGCCCGGATGCCCTTCTGGCACGGGTGCGGCGACAGCGGCAGGCGCCAAAAGCTCCAGTGCCCGCTCGACCGCTTCAGGCTCGAACGCTTCGCCATGCGCCAGCCTTAAACCCTGCCGATACAAACGGCTGGCCCCGACCTCATCCCGACGACTGTAGAGGACATCACCCAGGATCTTCAGGGCCTCTGGCAACGGCTGGAGACTCAGACTCGTTCTGGCAAATTCAATGGCGCGGGCTTCCTGCCCCGCCTTGACCGCGAGGCGCGCGAGAAGGGCAAACAGCGCCGGATCCTCGCGGTGGGGACCCAGCCACTCCTGCACATGCTGCAATTGCTTTTGCGGGTCCTCAGCCTCAATACGGCCATAGAGCGCCAACATCTCAGGCGTCCATTCGCGACCCAGCGCGAGGCGCAACGGTTCCTCCACTTCCTGCCCAACGCCCGCATCAATCATGCCGCGACAATAGACACCGACCACCGCCTCTTGAAGCTGGACGTGCTGGGGAACCCATCGCCAGACCTCACGGATCAGCGAGGCATCTTTCGTCGAGGCGCGCTTCTCCAGCAAGCTGCGATAGATTTGAACTTCAAGGGCTCTCAGATCCGATTCGGGATAGAGCTTCGCTTCTCTCAAGGCGGGAATCAAATAATGCAGGGCCTCTTCATCCCGCGTTCTCTCATAGCCTTCGCGCAGCATACGAAGCACCAGGGGGTGGTTGGGGTGCGTTCGATTGATTTCATTGAGCGATTCCAGCGCCTCGTCATCCTCATGCGTTTCCAGCAAAAGATCGGCTCTGAGAAGATGGACGGCGAGGTCCACTTGCGCGGCCTCCTTCCGAGCACGGGCAAGGTAATCCTCGCGTTGCTCCGGCGCACCCCGAATGTGGGCAGCCCGCGCGGCAACAAGATAATTGATCAGGGGCAGTGTGCTGTCCGAAGCGTGGCGGATTAAGGTCCGTTCTGCGCGCTCCCACTTCCCTTCAATGGTCTCAATGTATCCCTGCGTCAGGGCCTCCTCCGAGCGTTTCATCCTTTGCGCCAGATTGCGCCGCTTGATCGTCTCCGGCAGACGTGCCGCCCGCCACGTGAAGAGAATGCTGAGGTTGAGGCCCACAAAGAGCACCGCCACAAACAGCATGATCACATAAAGTGAGGTCTCAAGAACCCAGTCCCCCAATCCGATGATGACGTATCCCGCCTGACCTGACGCGGAGAGATGCTGATAGATGCCGACCAGGATCCCGAGGATCAGGAAAAATGCGGCCAGCGAAAAGACAATCCTCCGCCTCATAAACGTTCACCCGAAGCGTCTGCAGGTTTCTCCGCAGGTGGCGCGGGGGCCGGCGAAGGCGTGCTGTTCGGTGCGTCCGCCGCCTTCGGAGCGTCCTGGTGCTTCACCTCGGGTCCGACCGGAGGTTCCGACGGCTTGGCGGGGGCCTCCGGTTTCGGCGCCTCCCCCTTGGTCTTGCCGGCAGGCTCTTTCTCCTTGGCATTCTTTAATGGCTTTGCCGGTGGCGCGGGCGTCGGCACGACTTCTGCCGGAGGGACCGGCGCTGGATTGGTAACGGCCTTGGGCGGTTCGACACGGGATCCTGCCGTGGCGTCCCGCTTTTTGAGGATCTGATCTTCAGCCTCCAACCGCAACTTCTCGATATTCTGGAGCATGACCAGTGACTTACTGATATCGGGGTAGGCCACATTCAAGGAGTGTTCACGCAACTTCGCGATGTCTTTGAGGGTCTCCCGCGTTGCCTCCTGATTGACATCGAAATGCTCTTCGATCCAACCGGTTGCATCGTTCAGGCTGTCCCGATAAAGCCGCTCATCATTGCGAAGCAAGGCCGCCCGAGTTGTCTCAAACTTGAGGATCAGAATCTGTTGCAGGGTATGGACCTGTTCGGGTGCCAGAACCGCATCAACGCCCCGATCGATGCGTCGCACCGTCACCAGCTCCTTGATGCCCTGAATGGCATGATCGACGGCATCCGCGTCAGGATCCTGTGGGCCGGCATGCGCCTTCTCTTCCGCCTTCTGGGCTTCGTGCTGCTTGATGGTCCCGGCATGCGGAAGATGGGTCGGGAGGAGCGTGACTTTCTTTTCAAGGGCGATCAACTCCGCGGAGATCCCCACGACATCCAGGCCCTCGACCTTTCGAAGCGAGGCCATTTCTCCTGCGAGCACCTCCCGAACCTTGAAGACCGCGGGATCACCACTCTCATGGAGTCGCTGGTCGGCCGCTTCCATGGCAGCCAGCACCGATTTGACGTCCCCAATCAGGTTGAGCTTCTGGTTGGCAACACCCAGAAGGTATTCCGCATCGGTGACCAGAAGGTCGCCCCGTGTTTTGTTGAGCTGGCTCTGAATCTGCTGGATGGCTTGGGCCAGATCACTCCGGGTGGCATCCAGCTTAACGTCCAGCTGTTCGCCGTGCTCGGCGAGAAGTCGCTCGATCTTGGCGTCATCCGTTGCGGCCTGGCTCTGCAAACTCGCAATCTGCGCATGGAGGCTCGCAATCTCTGTTTGGGCGGCGGTCAGCTGATGGCTCACTTCCTGAACCTGCTGGGTTTTGTCAGAAATCTGTCCGCCCAGCCCTTCCTGGCGTGAACGCAATTCCTGGAGAACAAACCACCCGCCGCCGACCAAAACCAGTGTCCCAAACAAAAGGACATAGCCCATCCAGGCCAATCCACCGGATCTGGGCGGCTTGGGTTCACGATCGGCCTTCTTGTCTTTCTTCCCCTTGCCGGACTTGGCCTCGGGGCCCGACACGCGGGCAGAGGACTCGATCGACGCAGTCTCCTCGGGTGCGGCAGCTGCGGTTTCAATCTCTGGCTCACTCACAGGCATTTCCTCAATCGGATCAGGTTCAGTCCCGATCATTTCGGGCTCTGGGTTAGGCAGCAGGGCTTCGGGCGGAAGCGCCATTGACGGTTCATCGGCCGGCTCCGGGTCAGGCGA
>JBEBBO010000129.1:0-9992 GCA_041158345.1 Pseudomonadota bacterium
AGACTGCCTCTTGGAGGGACCGCGTTCAAAACTGCATAGGCAGGAACCTTTGCAACGCCAATGAGATCTATGGTCATGGCAATCGCTCTTAAGTCAAAAATCGCCGGTCTCAAGGGTATGAGAACCAAATCAGCCGCACGAGCGGCAGCCAAGGAGACCGCCTCAGAGTGCGGAGCCGTATCGATGAACGTGAGCCCTATCCCTTTGCTCCTGAAGCGCTCAAGTTGATGACCCAGGCGACTTGCCTGACACGAAGTCACCTTCGGATTCAGCGGATCACGACTGTCACCCCAGCTCGCCGCGCTCGCTTGTGGGTCAAGGTCAATTAAGCCAACGGGTGCGCCTAAACTTTTTGCCGCCTCAACGGCAAGATTGATGGCCAAAGTCGTTTTTCCTGTCCCGCCCTTTTGAGACAAGATTGCCACTGTCTTCATCGCGTCATCATTTTTTTGCATTAGATCAGTTTTAGATTTGCCGGCCTTGGTTCTTGCCATTATCGTATTCCTCAACGAAATCGTAATTCTTGTTTCACGACCTTCCGGAAGCCCGTATTTCCTTGTGAAGCTCAAACGACCGAATCAAGCAAAGCCGATCCGTTTAATCCCCTGAATTAGCGGGCAAAAAGCCATGGTTTTTTGACCGTTTCGTAAACAAACTGAGTGTTCTGTGATTCTGACAGGGCTATGGAAGCGATACATAACCTCAATCCAGCATCTTTGCTGGATACGCTGATAAGCCTCTCGACTGCATTTGTTCTCGGTTCACTCATTGGCGTTGAGCGTCAGTACCGACAAAGAACTGCTGGTCTTCGAACCAATGTTTTGGTTGCAATTGGAGCGGCTGCGTTCGTCGACATGGCCAACCGATTGACCGGTCATGAGGGTGCCGTTCACGTCACTGCTTATGTTATTTCAGGGATTGGATTTCTTGGTGCCGGCGTCATCATGAAGGGGGATGCCGGCGTTCGAGGACTCAACACGGCCGCAACGCTATGGGGTGCAGCGGCCGTAGGCGCCTGCGCAGGCGCGGACCTGCTTTTAGAGGCCACATTAGTCGCTTTCTTCGTCATCTCGGGAAATACCTTACTCCGACCAGTGGTCAACGCAATTAATCGTCAACCGATTGACGACGAGAAGAGCGAGGTAACCTACACGGTATGCGTAATTTGTTCGCATTCGACCCAAAAACAGGTCATTGAGCAACTGGAGCGCTTGCTTGAGCAAGCAGACCATCCGATAGGGAGGCTTGAGGTCCGTCCATTTGCGCAGGATGAGGTACAGATTTTTGCGACACTGGTTTGCACATCAGCGAACTCTGAAAGTCTTGAAAGGGTCATCGACGAAGTCTCCCTGAGCAGCCATGTCAGTCAAGCCTTCTGGAACATCAGCACGTCCGACTAAGAAGCCCTCAATCCACGTCAAGAACCAGCGAAGGAGAAAAATCCTCTATGGGGCGTTTTAATAGGATGGCCTTGGTCAGAAGGGCCACAGCCATCATCGCAGGCATTGCAACTAGCCGACGAATGGGGGGCGCGCATCCCAATTCGCTGAAATACTCATCCATGAGGAAGTGAAATTCGGCTGAAAGCATATTACTTGCGGATTCAGCCAGCGGATCGACGTGGTTCATTGAGTGTCCTACCTCCAAATATCAAGGGTCCAAGTGAATTAACAGGCACTCACCCATCACCCAAAGGGCATAGCCTAGGGAGACTGTGTGACAGTGCGATGAAACGCGAAAGAAAACGACTGGCACTGGCCTTTTTCAACCCATAGACCACCATAATTGGGCTGAATTACACTGATATTCCATACCTCCATAACATCATTATATGAACGACATCTCACGCTACATCACTCAGTTGTTGCTTCTCAGTTTGCTAGCTAGCCTGAGCGGTTGCCAAGGCCTGATGGCCGACCTGTCTTCCGAGGGCGAGCTCAATGAGGAGTATCGCCTCAAGCATCTCTATTCAGAATGCCTTAAGGCGTCAGCGACCAGCGGGGTAGATTGCAGCGAGCTTAAGCACAAGCTATTGATCCAGCAGGAGTGGAATGCAATGGATGGAGGCGTTTAATTCGACTGACTAACGCCGCGAACTGAAGAGCGGGGTTCCTTGGGAGATTTGCGATCGGGTTCGATACAAGCCGGGATGATCGAGTCTCCTGGCCTTGCATTCAGCCGGCGATTGTATTGGGCGATCCACTCAGCTTGAGCAATTGGATCCCGGGGTGAGTTTGACAACCCTTCAATCTTCCATGGGTTTTGATAAGCGCCCATTCAATGAGCTCAGATTGTTACAGAACCGTCACAATCCTTTCACGCCATTTTCACACTAAAGCAATAAAGTGCCCTAAGTCCGAGGACTTGGGCGCCGCAAGCTTCATTCCCTGCGCGGGAAACAGCAAATTCGCGTGCCGCATCCTCTTCATATTTGGCCGAGGAGGCCCGCTTGAAGATCGCACTCATTACGGATGCTTGGCACCCCCAAATCAATGGGGTCGTGACCACACTTTCCACCATCGCCTCAAAGTTGCGTGAGTTTGGGCACGAAGTGGAACTCTTTACGCCGGACCAATATCGGAACTGGCCCTGTCCGACCTACCCCGAAATTCGGCTGGCTATAGGCTGTAATCGAAAAACATCTCAGCGCCTGGACTCATTTGCACCCGATGCGATTCATATCGCGACCGAGGGCCCCCTGGGCATTGCTGCGCGAAGCTATTGCATTCGCCTGAATCTTCCGTTTACGACTTCGTTTCACACGCTCTTTGCCGAATATGTGAACGTCAGAACGGGCATTCCCGTGTCATGGGGTTATGCCTTTCTTGCATGGTTTCACAACCCAGCTAAACGCACCATGACGGCTACGCCGGGTTTGGTAGAGCAACTCAAGACCCGTGGACTAAAAAACCCGGTCCTCTGGTCACGGGGCGTGGATACCACTCTTTTTTGCCCCCGGGATGTAAGAAAACTGGAAGGAAAGGGCCCCAAACTGCTCTACGTGGGGCGTGTCGCCATAGAGAAAAACATCGAAGCGTTTCTCTCGCTGGACACACCCGGCACCAAGTTTGTGGTCGGCGATGGACCCCAGCGCGCTGAACTCGAAGCGAAATACCCCGGCGTTGTCTTTCTCGGTTACAAGCAAGGAGTTGATCTTGCCGAGCATGTTTCAGACGCCGATGTCTTTGTCTTCCCAAGCCGAACAGACACATTCGGGTTGGTGATGTTAGAGGCCCTTGCCTGTGGCGTCCCTGTGGCCGCCTTCCCCGTTCAGGGTCCCAAGGATGTGATCCTGAGTGATGCGATTGGTCATCTCAATGAGGATCTGGCGATTGCCGTATCCAAGGCCCTTCAAAAAGACCCCAAGGATTGCCGCGAGTACGCGCTGAATTACTCTTGGGACAAATGCGCACGCCTTTTTGAAAGCCATCTCGAACCCTTTGATATTTGAGTCGCGCAATGACGCCGCCTGATTTCAAGTGCCGACCTGCCCACTGAGGAACCCCTTATGAATGTCATTCGATCAATACACCGGTGTGACGTCACGATTTTCATGTGGGTCGCAAGCCGTAAAACTCAGGATCAGTTGGTTCGTATTGCGAAAGTGATCTCCCGCTCAGCAAACGGCCCCCTCTATCTGGCCCTCATGCTCTGGCTGGCTGCCAGCAACCAATCGAGCGATACCGCATTCCTGAGCTGCCTTATTTTGGGTTTTTTCCTAGAACGTCCCCTTTATTTTGTTCTGAAAAATCTCTTTAAGAGAAGCCGTCCTTACGTCGCGCTCAATACACAGAACTTCATCACGCCGGGTGACCGCTTTAGCTTCCCATCAGGCCACACATCCGCAGCCTTTCTTGTTGGGACTTTAATCAGCTCATTTCATCCCTGGGCAGCACCTCTGGTCATGATTTGGGCGTCCACAGTCGCAATGGCTCGGGTCATTCTGGGTGTTCACTTCCCCACCGACACGCTGATTGGCGCACTGATGGGAACTGGGCTCGCCTTTATCAGCATGGAGATCCTACTCAAGTGAAAATTTTTTATGGCGTCCAGGGCACCGGCAACGGACACATTACGCGAGCAAGAGCGATTGCCCAGAAATTCAAGGGCAAAGATGTTCAGGTCGATTGGCTCTTCACGGGTCGCCCAAAAGATCAATTTTTCGAGATGGATGATTTTGGAGACTACCAATGGCGTGCGGGGCTGACGTTCGCCACAAGTCACGGCAATATCCAATATATTAAGACAGCACTTCGAAACAATCTGATTGAGTTCATTCGAGACATTCGAGGCCTCGATCTTTCTGGTTACGATCTTGTTGTCACGGATTTCGAGCCGGTGACCGCATGGGCTGCGAAGTTGCAAGGGATCAAGACCGTGGGAATCGGTCATCAGTATGCTTTTGGCCACCAAATCCCAATCGCGGGAAACGACGCGCTCGGCTTAATGATCCTTAAATATTTTGCACCGGCAACCGTAGGCCTGGGCGTTCATTGGCATCATTTCAACGGACCGATTCTTCCACCGATTATCGAGACCAAGGCGCCCGATTCCGGGCACAAGCCCGGCAAGATCATCGTGTATCTTCCCTTTGAAGATGTCCAGGACGTCATCACGTTACTAAAACCCTACACCGACTTCGAGTTTCACGTTTACAACCCCGGAGGGGCAACAACTACCGGCGAAGATTTGGCGCACATTGAGGTGAAGGGTCTATCACGACAAGGGTTCCAAAAAGATTTTGCCGATTGTTCAGGCGTCATCACAAACGCCGGATTTGAGCTTCCAAGCGAATCCCTTCACATGGGGAAAAAACTCTTGGTAAAACCGCTTCATGGTCAGGTTGAGCAACTCTGTAACGCTCTTGCTCTCGACGAGCTGGGACTCGCCGATGTCATGCATGACCTCGATGCGGCCAAAATTCAAAGCTGGCTTTCTAAGGAATCATCCCATCTCATTAGATTCCCAGATGTTCCCGCTGCTGTCGTCGACTGGCTTCTTAAGGGCAAGCTTGAGGTAGAACAATCCTGGATTGAGGCGATCTGGGATCGTTGCGAACGCATCAACTAATCACCATCGCGAACTGGCGAATCTCAAATTCCCCCACATTTAAGGAGTAGAACACATCATGGCTGGACAGAACCTCAAAGGCATCGCTCGAATTTATGCCGCATTTTTTCACTCTATGCGAGGCTACCAAGCGACTTGGGTTCATGAGGAAGCCTTTCGACAGGAGGTCTATCTGTTTGTGATCGCGGGCCCCTTGGGCCTGTGGCTGGGTGGCACAACAGTTGAAAAAGTCCTTCTAACAGGCAGCATCATCTTGGTCATGATTGTTGAACTCCTCAATACGGGTATCGAAATCGTTGTCGACCGCATCAGTTTTGAGCGCCATGAACTCTCTGGTCGCGCAAAAGACGTGGGCTCTGCAGCTGTTCTGACCTCACTGGCTCTCGCAGGTCTTACATGGGGGCTCGTGCTTTATCCCCGCTGGGCTCCTCTCGGAGCCGGTTAAGACGCAACAAGTGCTGAGCACCTTAACCAAAGTGTCATAATTCAAGACTAGAGTGATCCAGATTCTAAGGATCGGGGATTGATCATGTTAAGCATTTTGGTCGTTGAGGATGACATTGGCATTCGGGATATGCTCAAGGACATACTCGAGCAGGCTGATTTTGATGTCTTCACCGCGGGGGACACGCACAAGGCGCTCTTGCAAATCCAACAAAAATTACCTGACCTGATCCTATTGGACTGGATGCTTCCTGGCCAAAGCGGCATTGAATGGGCCCGTCGCCTCAAAAAGGATGACAAATACACCGCCCTACCCATTATTATGCTGACGGCAAGGGGTGAGCTGGATGATAAGATCAAAAGCCTCGATACCGGCCTGGATGACCATATCACCAAACCCTTTTCTTCCCGAGAATTGGTGGCTCGGGTTCGGGCAGTACTCAGACGATGCGGAAAACTTGAGAAGCTTAATCGCATCGAAGCTGGTGGGATTGCCCTAATCGCAGATCAGCATCGCGTCCTCATCAGCGGAGTTGCGGTGAACATCAGCCCGACTGAATATCGTTTGCTCGAGTTTTTCCTCTCCAATCAGGATCGGCTTTACACGCGGTCTCAGCTTCTTGATCATGTCTGGGGTCGACACAGTTCCATTGAGGAGAGAACCGTAGACGTTCACATCAGACGTCTTAGAAAACTTCTAGCCGAGTTTGGTAAAGATAATTTGATTCAAACCGTCCGAGGGTTTGGGTATCGGTTTTCGGAACAAGTGTGACCGAACGTAGCACAGCCATTTCGCCTCAAGAGCCCCCTCCCTCAAGACGCTCTGTTCCTCTAACGGTAAAAATCATTATTGGCCTCATTACGGGCGCAGTTCTCGGACTTGCGCTTGGCGAAGCCGTTCAGCCGCTTAAAGCCATTGGCGAAACCTATGTCGGCTTGATGCAAATGACGGTCCTGCCGTTCATTGTATTTTCCCTGATCGGTAACATCGGTCGGCTGAACATGCCAGAACTCAGACTTCTGGCGCGTACAGGCCTTGTGACTTATGTGTTGCTATGGTTTTTTGCCGTCATTACGGCGTTGTGCTTTTCCAATGCCTTTCCCGTTCTCCATACCAGCCATTTTTTCAGCACATCACTGATTGAAGTCCCACCCAGCGTTGACTGGCTGAAACTCTTCGTCCCCTCCAATCCTTTTAAATCGTTAGCTGAGAACTCTGTCCCAGCCGTTGTCATTTTTTGCATTCTGTTCGGTGTCGGCTTAATTGGATTTGATTCGAAGCAGGGCATCATCGAACTCATGAACATTTCCGCCAGAAGCCTGCACAAGGTCAATGGCATGGTTGTCCAGCTGACGCCCTACGGAATATTTGCGATCACAGCGCATTCAACAGGCACCATTCCGATCAGAGAGTTTGAGCGCCTTGAGGCCTACTATCTAACCTTAGGCTCCTGCATTCTGATCATGACTTTCGTCGTTCTGCCCCTCTTGGTCAGCTCCTTTACCCGAATTCGCTACAGAGATGTCATCAGGATCTCAGCCGATAGCCTATTAACCGCCTTTGTGACGGGCAGTGTTCTGTCCAGCATTCCGCTACTCATCGAAGCCACCAAGTCCTTCTACCAGGAGGATGAGCAGGACGGAGAAAAGAACGCAGAATTTGCCGAGTTCATCCTTCCACTGGCCTACCCATTCCCAAATAGTGGAAATGTGGCTGCCCTGCTCTTTATTTCTTTCGCCGGATGGTTTGTCGGACAACGCCTGTCTTTTGGCGAAGAGTTGCATCTGATGTGGCTTGGTTCCTTCCTGATGTTTGGGAAAGTCCTTCTCGCCATCCCCTTTTTATTGAATGTGTTCCAGATACCACAGGACATGTTCCAGCTGTTTTTAGCTTCTGGGGTTTTTGCGGGTCGCTTCAGTGATGCGTTAGGTGCAATGCATTACCTTGCGTTCACGCTACTGGCGACGGCCCGAATGACCGGCCAATTCGAGCTAAGATGGACAAAGCTAATACAAAACCTCCTGATTATGGCCATTACTATTGGCCTGATTCTGCTCCTGATTCGCCCCCCTCTGGAACGTCTCTCAGTCTCTGACGATACCCGCCACCTGATTCTGAACCGGGCCAACCTTTATCACTCGCCAAAAACTCAGATCAACATCGTTGCACCCGCCCCGAATCCTGTCTCCATGCAGCATTTCAAAAGCCGCTTGGAGCGAATTAGAAGTCGAGGGATTATTCGAGTAGGCTTCCAAAAAGACTACCTCCCCTACTCTTTTGTGAATAACCAGGGGAATCTGGTCGGTCTCGACGTCGACCTCATCTCGAAATTTGCCCATGAGCTGGGCGTTTCTCTGGAATTCGTCCCCTATACGCGGACCTCCCAGCAAGAGCAGATTAATAAAGATCACTTTGACATTGCCATCTCCGGGATCTCCGTCACCCTGGAGCGATCGATTCGAATGATTCTGTCTGAACCCTATCTGATTGTGAACTTAGCGCTGGTGGTTCCAGATCATCGCCGGACGGAGTTCGAATCCGAGGACCGCATCAATGAACTGGAAAATCCCCACATCGCGGTTCTTGAAGGAAGTCTTTTTGAAGAAAATGTTCGTCGTCATTTCCCGCACGCCATCATCGATCGAATTGCATCGCCGGTAGAGTTTTTTGAAGACACCCAAGCCGACTATGACGTCCTCGCAACCCATGCTGAAAGTGGAGCCGCCTGGACTTTGGTTCATCCCGAATATACGGTGGTCAATCCCTTCCAACACCCCGATCGCGCGCCCTTGGCCATTGCTGTGGCCGGATTCGATGTGATTCTTGAAGACACCTTGAACACTTGGATTAGCCTACAAAAAGTCAATGGAACCATTGAACAACTCAGTGAATATTGGCTGCAAGGCAAAGAGCCCAGTCAAGAAAAGCACCGAACACCGCTCCTACCCCTCCGATCCCACTAAATCTTTGTGGTTTTTTAGACGCAGCTTTTGTTGCTAAAACAACAGTATTGCCGTTTAGCAACGCTTTTCATCAGATTGTCATATTCGGTTGATACATTTCGCCTCGCGTGGGTTTGACCGCTTGTGGTCATTGCCTCACCGGATCAGCGAAATCAAGAGACATCAACCACCACAAGGATCAACCATGACCAATCTGGACACCACAAGATTGAACAGAAATGCGCGGGTAGCCGGCGCAGTTCTGGCAGCCTTGCTCGCGAGCCCTGCCGCCATGGCAACGGCCAAGGCAAAAACGCAGGCCCCGGCTCCTGCTCAGGAACCGGCAGCCACTTCGCAGGACCCGCTCCTCAACACCCTTCTGAAGAATGGCGTCATCAACAAGCAACAGTATGCTGACCTGGCCAAATCAGGGCAGAACTTTGCTGACAATGCGCTGCTTCAGGTTCTCGCGCAGAATGGCGCGATAACCAAAGATCAGGCAAAGAACATTAGCGGCGGCAAGGTCGATATGGCCAAAGCCCCAGAAATCAAGAATGCCCCTGCCGCCAATCCGCACGACGGCTATGCCCGCGTGAATGAGAAGGGCATTGAATGGGGCTCAAATGATGGCGCCTTCAAGGCCAAGGTTGGCGGCCGTATTCAGGTCGACTCCCAGACCAACTTCAACAATGCCGATGCTAAGCCCTATCAACAGCTGGCGAATGGCGTCGCCCTTCGCCGTGCTCGTATCTTCATCGAAGGCCTCATGTGGAAGGACTACGAATATCGCTTTGAATATGACTGGGCACGAAACGGAGGTGGCACGCAGGGCATCACCGATGCCTACGTTAAGTACATTCACTTTGCCCCCTTTGCTTTGACTATTGGTCAAACCAACGAAGGCAAGGCCATGGAACCGACCATGTCGAACAACTACTTGACCTTCATCGAGCGTTCTCTGCCTAGCAATGCCTTCATCGAAGCCGGCCCATCGTCCAAGTATCAGCTCGGTGCAATCGGTGAATACTTTGAAAAGGCGTGGGGGATGCCCTATGTGCTTCGTGGCGGTCTGACCACCGAATCGCTCGGCGTTTCTGGTCCAGGCAGCAGCTCACAGGGCTTTCAAGGAACCGCTCCCAGCGAAGGATCAAGCAATGGAAACTACTCTGAGACCAATCAATTTGCCAGTGGCGCAAACCGAAACAATTGGTCTCCGAACACCTCATACCAGCTTGTGGGACGAGGTGTACTGGTCCCCTTTAAGGACGGGGACGGCAACCTGATCCACACGGGCGTTTGGGGCTCTTACCGGAGCATCACTAACCAATACAACGAAAATGGTACGGTTCGCGGTGGTGGGTGGCAATTCCAGTCCGCACCGGATACCGATGTTGATCGCACTAACTGGATGAACACAGGAAATCTCACCAACGTAAGATGTCCCACAGGATATAGCGTTGGTTCAATTTCAGGAACAGGTAACCCTTGCTCTAAAAAGGTGGGTGGAAAAACAGTTAACCACAGCATGGTTCGCG
>JBEBBO010000130.1:0-5896 GCA_041158345.1 Pseudomonadota bacterium
AAGCGACAGCCCGGGAATATCTTTTCGAATTCATAGCCATAGAGTTGATCCAGGCAGGTGCCACAACTGACAACCACGGTTTTGATGTCGAGGTAGTTAAGTGTGTTGGCAACCCGATGGAAAAGGACTCGATTATCCGTGGTGATTTTTTCCGCCTTATCGTTTTGTCCTGCTGCGCGTTGGGGATAGCCGCAGCACAAATAGCCGGGTGGGAGGACGGTCTGGACGCCCACGTGATAAAGCATTGCTTGAGTTGCTAGCCCGACTTGGGAGAATAGCCTTTCAGAGCCGCACCCTGGGAAATAAAAAACGGCCTCAGTCTCAACGCGAGTCGCTTTGGGATCGCGAATGATCGGAACGATCTGATTGTCTTCGATATCCAGCAAGGCCCGGGCTGTTTTGCTCGGAAGTTTGCTGGGCATTTTCTTGTTTACAAAGTGGATGACTTGTTCGCGAATCGGAGGACGTCCCAGAGAGGCTGGAGGATGCTGTGCCTGAGACTTGCCCAGAGGCGCAAGAAGGCTACTGGCCAGTCGTTGGGCGCGATATCCAAAATCCACCATGCCTGCTCGCAACAGTTTGATAGTGCCTGGCGTTGTCGCATTCAGGAAGAGCATGGCAACGCTTTTCGTCGGATTAAAACTCTGCTTACCCATTTTGCGTAGCAGGTTGCGCATGTTCATCGATACTTCGCCAAAATCGATGTCGACTGGGCAAGGATTGAAGCACTTATGGCAAACCGTGCAATGGTCTGCAACGTCCTCGAATTCCTTCCAGTGCGTGATGGAGACGCCCCGGCGCGTTTGCTCTTCGTAGAGGAACGCTTCGATCAGTAGTGAGGTCGCGAGAATCTTATTCCTTGGGGAATAGGGCAGGTTGGCCTTGGGGACGTGGGTTGCGCAAACGGGCTTACATTTTCCACAACGAAGGCATGACTTCACGGAATCTGCAATCGCGCCAATGTCACTCTGCTTCATGATCAGAGACTCAAATCCCATCAGGCTGAATGACGGGGTGTATGCGCGCGTTAGGTCCCCACCAGGAAGCAATTTGCCCCGGTTAAAGTGCCCATGAGGATCAACCTTGGCCTTGTAGTTGTGGAATGGCGCGACTTCATCCGGTGTCAGGAATTCATATTTGGTAATGCCAATGCCATGCTCACCGGAAATGACACCACCGAGAGAGCGAGCTAATTCCATGATGCGTTCGACCGTCTGATTGGCCTGTTGCAGCATCTCGTAATGATCCGAGTTCACGGGCAGGTTGGTATGCACGTTGCCATCCCCGGCGTGCATATGAAGTGCAACGAAAACGCGGCCCCGCAGGATCTCCCGATGAATGCTTTCGACGCGATCAATGACCGCCCGGAAATTGTCGCCTTCGAAAATGTCCTGGAATGGTTTTTTTAGCTCCTGTTTCCAAGAAATTCGAATGGAATGGTCCTGTAGGCGATGGAATAGCGTGGGCTTTTCGGTTCGATTGTTAAATTCACCCGCATGAATGCCGAGGCCCTCAAAGTCGTTTTCTGCTGTCGGCAAGTCCAGATCCAGATGATCATGGATCCACTGCCAACGCGCGCTGACGCGATCAATGACAGTTAATGCCCGTTGGCGACGCTCTCCAATCAGTTCATCCTTGTCGAGTCCTTCCTCATAAGAACGAACGGGCAACTCTCCGGAAACGAATTCCCTGAGCGCATCGCAGAGACGGAGCTTGTTTCGTATCGAAAGCTCGATATTGAATCGCTCAATGCCGTCGCAGTACTCTCCCATCCGGGGCAAAGGAATCACGACGTCTTCATTAATTTTGAATGCGTTGGTATGTTTCGCGATGGCTGCCGTTCGCGCGCGGTCCAGCCAGAACGTTTTTCGACTTTCTGGGCTGATGGCGACGAAACCTTCGCCGGCGCGTGCGTTACAGATTCGAACGACTTCGCTGGTGGCACGGGCTACCGCATCCTCGTTATCGCCCACGATGTCGCCAATCAAAACCATTTTGGGGCGACCCCTTTTTTTGGCTTTTGTGGCGTACCCTACGGCGCGGACATACCGCTCATCGAGATGCTCTAGACCGGCCAGCATCACCCGGTCACTGCCGGTATTCGGAAGGCTTTCGAGAAAGTCCCGGATTTCAACGATTGCCGGGACCGCTTCCCGGACTTGCCCGAAGAATTCGAGGCAGAAGGTTCGGGTAACTGGTGGCATTTCATGAAGAATCCAGGTCGCTGAGGTGATGATGCCATCACACCCTTCCTTCTGGATTCCTGGGAGGCCACCGAGGAATTTATCGGTCACATCCTTACCCAGGCCCGTCTTTCTGAATCGTTCGCCCGGAATCGTGAGAGTCTCTTCATCCAGCAGGGTTTTGCCCTTGGGGTCGAAGCGCTTCAAGAGAAAACGGACTTCTGGAACCAGATGGATCTTGCCGTAGTTATGGTCGAGGCGCTCAACTTCAAGCCAATTGCCATCCGGCGTGACCATGCGCCAAGACATGAGGTTGTCGAGAGCGGTGCCCCAGAGTACGGCTTTTTTGCCACCCGCATTCATGGCGACATTTCCACCAATGCAGGAGGCATCCGCGGATGTCGGATCGCAGGCAAAGACCAATCCCCGCGACTCAGCCGCCTCCATCGCACGTCGAGTCACGACGCCCGCTTCCGTATGAAGCAAGGGTCTGCCGTTATGCTCTGAGCGAACCGTCATGCCGAGGAGTTTTTCGGTATTGATGATCGCTGAGAAGGGGGTCAATGGAACCGCGCCCCCGGTATAACCGGTGCCGCCGCCCCGAGGAATGATGGTCAGACCCAGTTCGATACACGATCTCACCAACGGTGCAATTTCTTCCTCGGTATCCGGAAAAAGCACAAGGAATGGGTATTCGACGCGCCAGTCTGTCGCATCGGTTACATGGGTCACACGGGCATAACCATCGAAATTGATATTGTCCTTTCGGGTATACCGGGACAATTGCTTCAAAGCCTTTTGTCGCAGGCGCCGTGTGGTGTCGAGGGTCGCTTCGAACTGATCCACCGCTCTGTTTGCCGCTTCAAGCAACGCGAGAACTTTTGGTACCCGGCCAGGATTCTCAACCTCGAGGGACTTGCGCCGTTCATCCATCTGCTGGAGACGGTGCCGTAAGGCGCCGAGGAGCGCTTTACGGCGCGAGCTGTTGTCGATCAGATCATCTTCGAGATAAGGGTTTCGCTGGATGACCCAAATATCCCCTAGCACTTCGAACAACATTTTGGATGAGCGTCCAGTGATGCGCTCTGCTCTTAATTCCTCGAGGATTTGCCAGTATTCAGGCCCGAGCAGTCGAATCACCACTTCTCGGTCGGAGTATGACGTGTAGTTGTAGGGAATCTCCCTCAGGCGATCACTACCATCGGACGCCTTGTGTGGTTTTTGTTCGAGGGGGGGGATGTTAGTCGGCGGCGTCCCGGCGATCTCGCCGGGGTGCTCATTTGAATGGACGGTCACGGTGTCGTTGGTTGCTCAGAGGGCCTGCTCGCCTGTTTCGCTGGTCCGAATACGAATGACTTGCTCAAGATTACTCACGAAAATTTTGCCGTCACCGATTTTTCCGGTATTGGCGGCTCTGATGATGCACTCTATGGATTGATCGAGCAGCGCATCGCTGACCGCAACTTCAATTTTGACTTTGGGTAGGAAGTCCACAACGTACTCTGCCCCTCTATAAAGTTCGGTGTGTCCCTTCTGTCGCCCAAACCCCTTCACTTCAGTCACCGTGATACCTGTGATCCCAAGTTCCGAGAGCGCCTCTCGAACGTCATCAAGTTTGAATGGTTTAATTATTGAAGTGATCAGTTTCATGTTTCCTCCACAAGGCGTTGGCGGTGGCGTGGTCTGGACATTCAGCATTCAAATTCTAGCACCATGAACAACCGATGTTGCCTCAGTGTGACGGTCTTTCATGCGTCCGTTTGCTCAAAAGAGAGTCCTTGGCTTGATTGATGCGTGAAGCCAAATAATCGGAGCCTCCGCGGTCCGGATGCACTTTTTGTATGAGTCGACGATGCGCAGCAACGATGTCCTCCTCGGAGGCGCTGGAATCTAGCCCCAGAATACTCAATGCCTCTTCCCGATCCAGTTCGAGATTCGCGTTCGATCGCGTGTTTTGGCTGTCTGATTGCCAGTGATGACCGAAATGTCGCTCGATAAATGCGGCGAGAAGTTTGGCTGAGTCCTCATCATCTCGTAAATAGAACGAATAGAGATCGACCAGGGCTTTCATTGACAGGGAGGAGAGTAGTCTCCCCTCATGGGGTCCTTGGAGAATCGTCCCATCCATATGGCCGGTCTGATGATCCAATGTCATGGCGAGGTATGCCGTCTGTGCGGATGAGCGTTGTCTTTCGTTTTTCGGCGAATTTTGAGGATACTCTTCGCGGCCTTTGAGGTGATTGAGCCACTCGGGAAGATATCGGGCGAGTAACGGGGTGATTAGCGGCATAAGTCGCGATACCAAAGCGATAAAGGCTGCAGCGACTGCCCCGAAAAGGGGGATCAACAAGCCAAGTTTACCGGTGAGCGCGAGCAGAAGAAGCACCAAAATGCCCAGGGCAATTAGCGATTGGTGGGTAGCGCTAAGGCGAGCCAGCGGCGTATCCCTCAGCTTACCCCGCAAGAAAATCACGGTAGCAATGACCAGCAGGAATAGAATAGATTGCAACATCGCTCAGATTTTCGAACTTACAACGAGATTCTCTGCAGTCTAAGGAATCACGGATTAATGCGGTTATGGCTCACGTGTGAGTCCAAAAACCTGGTTTTTTGAAAGAACATGGGCTCGAATGGTCATAAATCACGCTCGATATGTCGAAAAGGGTCGGCTTTCACGCCCAGCGTTGATTTTTGGGCGCACTGACGCTGATAGTTCATGCCAGTCCCCCAGCCATTACCTTTTTGCGGGTCATGTATACGTTGGCCAAAGCGAACAGCACTCGCCATTGGCTTTCATTCTTCGCAATGCCGCGATAGCGGGTTTTCCGATGGCCAAAGAGATTTTTGACAACGTGAAACGGATGTTCGACGCGCGCCCTGACGCTGGCTTTCAGTCGTTCCGCGTATTGGGTCAATCCTTTGACTTCGCCCTCAGGAAGCTTCTTCACCTGGCCGCGCTTACGGGCAACGTGCCAATCGATGTCCTTGCCCTCATTCTCGGGTCGCTTCGCGGCACCCGTGTAGCCCGCATCTGCAAAGACAATCTTGTCATCCGACCGAAGCAACTGTCCTGCCATGGCGACATCGCTCACATTGGCTGCAGTTCCTACAGCGGTGTGAGTGAGGCCTGAGATGACATCGACGCCCACATGCATCTTCATCCCGAAGTGCCACTCGTTGCCCTTCTTGGCTTGGTGCATCTCTGGGTCGCGGGTTTTGTCCTTGTTCTTGGTCGAAGGGGGAGCCGCTATAAGCGTTGCATCCACGATGGTCCCCTCTCTGAGCATCAACCCTTTGTCAGCCAGGAGGGCATTGATTTGATCCAGAATCTTGGGAGCCAGTTCGTTCTCTTCCAGCAGATGGCGGAAGTTCTTCAGCGTTGTGGAGTCCGGCACGCGCTCGGAGGTCAGGTCGATGCCGACAAACCGCGCAAGCACAGGCATGTCATAGAGGGCATCTTCAGTGCCTTCGTCGGAGAAGTTGTACCAGAGTTGCACGAAATAGAGGCGCAGCATTCGTTCAATGCCGATCGGCGGACGGCCACGTTTACCCGTCGGGTAGAACGGTTCGATCAACGCCACCAAGAGCTCCCAAGGAATCGACTTCTCCATTTGAGAGAGGAAGACCTCGCGGCGTGTCTGACGAGACTTGTTTTGAAGAAGCACGTCCAGAAAGCTGGTTTGTTGCTGCATCGTTTTACGTTGATTGGCGGT
>JBEBBO010000131.1:0-17468 GCA_041158345.1 Pseudomonadota bacterium
TGCGAGGTTCGCGCGTCTTCGATCAATTTCTCTGTTGCGCCAGAGCGGTATCAATACGCCGGCCCGGACTTCGCCATCCGTTGCTGTCTCGCTTTTCCCTTCATAGACAGGGTATTTACCCACGCCACGACGATAGCCGCCAAAGAAGGTGGCACCCCAATATTCGGTGGGTTGCTCAAAGCCGACATCGACATTCTCATTTTGATACTGCCCAGCCAACGATGAGCGTGAATACATTTTGATGATCGTGTCGAAGCCGCCTTCTGCGGCCAATTTCTCGCCCGTCGCCATTTCGCGACGTTTGCTTGCCGCAAGAACGGCAGGAAAGCTTTGCAGTGCTGAATGGATGACTTCATCCAACCGCAGGTAACTCTTGGAACGGGCATTGGAGTCACTCGGATGGGTGGGATGGTTGATCGGCTGTGCTGCCCTGATGTGAGAGTCAGCAGAACTATCCAATGCCACACCGACGATGGCTGCCGTAGCTAAGATATGTAATGAAATCCCGAAGGCCTTCATTTTGGAATTTTCTCGGGTTGGATCAGCGGCGGGAAGCCGTTGAAGTTCCGCCACAACTCATAACCCAGTCTTACCTTGTTCAGGAGAACCCAGCCATTAACCCGCACGCCCTGGCGAATGAATCGCTCGTCTGGCCAAGGTTCGTCGTGACCGTCAGGCAAAATCACAATCCGAAAGTCCCCCTTGCCATTATCGGTGGAATCCAACAGGGAAACGATGCCACCGAAGGTTCCAACGGCCGTTTCTGGCCAACCGGAGAATTGAATGGCGGGATAGCCCTCAAATTGGAGTCGAACTTTCCTTCCGACATCAATCAAAGGGGCATCGTTTCCATCAACCCAAAGTTCAACAGCACGCTGGCGTGTTGCGGGAATTAGAATCGCCACGGCATCGCCGGGTTTTACAACTTCAGCGCCGGGATTCACAACCAGCCGAAAAATGGTTCCATCCCGTGGCGCGATAATCTGTTGGGAACCTTGTCGGGCTGATCGCGTTTCAAGCTTGAGCCTTTCGGCTTCGGCGTAGTGAAGCTCCTCTTGGCTTTTGGCAAGTTCTGAGCGGGACTTCTCAACCGAGGCACCACTGTCTGCAAGTATCTTTTGTCGGTCGGCTCGAATTGCTTCGACTTCACTGAGGGCCGCTTTATAGGCTGCTTGTGAACGATCTCTGTCGGTCCTTTTTTGGGTGAAATCCAGATCAGATAGTTCGTATGTCCTTCTTGATGCGAGCCCTTTTTGCTCGAGGGCCCGTTGCCTTTCATAATTAAGCCGGGAAGTTTCATAAGCTGCCGAGGCCGCCTCAATGTTATGTTGTGCAGCATTCAGTCTTTCCTCTGCCATCCTGATTCTGGCTTCGGCCGCGAGGACCGCCATCTCTTTGGATTTTTCGGCCAAAGAGGTCTGGTCTTCCAGGGCATGAATGCGGGTTTTGATGACGCCGATCCGCAGGTCCAATGTACTCAATTCTTGCTGAATACGCCGCGGGAGCTCAGGGTCATAGTCACTGATCTCTCCGATCTGGGCGCCGGCCTTCACCTCGGAACCTTCCTGAACGGTCCATGAAACGATGCGACCCTCGACGGTGGCCTCGATGGTTTGCTGTCTCTCCTGAGGGACATATGCAACCACGCGTCCCACGCCCTGGATGTTTTGTTGCCAGGGGGTCAGGCCCAAAACAACAAGAACCAGAATAAGAAACCATCCCAAGCTGCGAGCAAATCGTCTACTCGGTCCTGTGGTTTCGGTCAGTCGGATCGCAGGTAGTGGGTCTTTCCAAGGCTTTGGATCTGATCGTAATGACATGCCTATCCTTCCTGGATTTGCTTAGGTTTGAGCTGAATCAGTTGGGCTCTTCCTCTGGCAGCTTTAGATATTCGGCTATTTGCCGTAACCAGTATTAAGGACCATGGCGCATCTTGATTGAGTAGCACATTAAGAATGTGAGGCAGATAAGGTTCAGCAACTGAATCGATCAGAGAGCCGACCATGAGCAATCGCGGCTTGGCTGCAATTGCTCTGGCCAATGTCAGACGACCGAGTTGCTCCAGAGTAAGAGGGGCTCCCGTAACGGTGAGTTTCGAAGTTGCTCCCTCCGGTAGTTCTTGAATGGTTTGTTCAAGACCCACAGATCTCAGTGCTGCTTGCACATCTCCCAGTCCAATCGAAGAATTTCCCATCCGGATGTTTTCAACGATGCTAACTTGGAACCATTCAGGGTTCATGACCAGCGCCGATTGATCCCTGAAAGATGCAAAACCAAGAACCCGGGTATCTACGCCATTAATGGAAATCGTCCCATCGGTTGGAGTTCGAATGCCGCTCAGAGTTTCGAGCAGCTTCAGCGACGATTCTGGGTCAGGTGTTAAGAGGAGGCACTTTTCACCTGGTCGAATCTCCAGATCCGGGATTGCGAGAGGGCTACCCCTTTCATTACCCGGGATGAAAAGCCTCTTGACCTTCATCGTTGTGAAAGCTGCCTCAGGATGGAAAGCGCTCTGGGTTTGATGTTCCTCAGGAAGGTCGAGGAGGTAACTCAATTTATCCATCCCAGCCATGAGGTCGTAATAGCTAGTAATGGTTTTACCTAGGCGCGTAAGTCCAGACAGCATGGCGCTAACGATTAGTTCGGCAGCAACTAATTGGCCCAAGGTAAGTTGGCGTTCGATCACCATCCAGCCTCCCAGGCCCAGTAAGACGGAATTGGCTACCGCATAGAGACCAAGAATAGCGGCTTGCTGTTTCATGAGGACCTTGAAGTGGTCTTGTGACCGCTCCAGATACTTGTTTGTCAGTGCATTAGAGCGGTCGAATCCCCATGATTTTCCCTGTCCGTATCGTGTTGCAAGTGGATGTCGTGGTAGTTCCTGAAGCCATGAGCCAACGGCATGCTTGGCTGCTGATTCAGCGACAGCCGTTTCGATGCCATCTTTTCCAAGAACCCGAAATATCACATATAACGAGGCGATGATGAGAGCATCAAACCCGAGAAGGGCGGGGTGGTAAAAAGCAAGAAGGATCAGTCCGATCAATGTCTGAAGTCCATAAGACAGACCATCCAGCAGCAAGTTTGACCAGGTTTTTTGTATGGTCATTACCTCAAAATAGTAATTTGCAAGGTCTGACCCTTTTTTGAAAAGGGGGTGATCCAGACGACCTTCCATGAGTGTGGCCGAGATCTGGCTCACTAGGCGGACGAAAAGACGACGTTGAATCATCTCAACGACGAAGATTTGCAACCCATTGAGAACGCTGTTGAGCGCTAGGCATCCAAACAGCACCAGCATGAGAACGACCAGCGGCTGGATTAGAACGCCAAATGCAATTGTGTTGACCAAAGCCTGCACGGCGATTGGCGTTGCCAGTGCCATCACCCCAGCAGCAAGGGCGAAAGCTAATACAGCATATAGGTCCTGGGACTCGAGACTGATAAGCCTTCTGAGGTGTTCCCTCGGGTATCGTGGAAAGTTAAGGTCAGGCTTCATTGATTACCAGAGTTCTATTGAATATCAATCTCGATGACTATTTTTTCTAATCACGCGGACTTAGGAATAGGGTCTATAGCGCTATCCCATACAATAAGCCCATGGACTCTATCGCTTTGCTCGAAACATAATTAATTGCCTCCATTTGTGGTGTTTTGATGTGCTCTTGGCATAGTCCCAGTGTCATCTAAGTGCGGTCAATCGTGCAAATCGCTCAGCAACCACGATCATTGCAATGTTTCGACATAAACCCCCCATTTTCTTTCGCACTCAAAAGCGAAGATGCGCTTCACTAATGCCACAATTCCGTTGACAACCGTTTCAAAACAATGTTTCAGGTTGGTCTGCTGAAATTGTATTCTTCATGCTCAACTCTTAACTGACCTGCGTCGCTAGATGGATGCCCTCAATTGCTGCTTTGGCCATATGCTCTATTTCATCTGGACAGATCACGTAGGGAGGCATGAAGTAGATGACATTACCTAACGGTCTCAAAACCACTCCTCGCCGCAAGCCCTCATGAAAAACCCTGAGACCCCTTCGTTGCTCTGATGGAAAAGGCTTTCTCGTTATTGGGTCCTCGACCATTTCGATCGCCAAAATCATTCCATGCTGTCTGATTTCTCCAATATGAGGATGATCGTGCAACGTGTCGACAGCCTGACGCATCAGAGTTGACTTTATTCGATTAGAGTCGAGGACCTGTTCACTCTCGAAAAGACCAAGCGTTGCAAGAGCGACCGAGCAAGCCAATGCATTTCCGGTGTAGCTATGGGAGTGAAGAAAAGCCTTGCCCGATCCATAATCATCAAAAAAAGCCTCATAGATTTCAGCGGTCGTCAGGACGGCAGAAAGGGGGAGATAGCCGCCAGTAAGGCCTTTCGATAGGCATAAGAAATCTGGGGTGATATTGGCTTGCTCACAGGCAAAAAGCGTTCCGGTGCGACCAAACCCCACAGCAATCTCATCTGCAATTAAGTGAACACCATGGCGATCACATGCATCCCTTAAAAGCTCGAGATAGACTGGATCGTACATTCGCATGCCGCCAGCACACTGAACAATTGGTTCAACAATTACCGCCGCTGTTTCTGCCCCGTGGTTTTCAAGCGCTTTTTCCATATCGGCAAATACGATTCGCGCGTATTCCTCGGCAGTCATCCCCGAGGGGCGGTTATAGCCGTCAGGACTTTTTACGCGCATGGTGCGCATCAGGAGTGGTGCGTATGTTTCCCTATAAAGTGGGACATCCCCTACGGCTAAGGCAGCCAAAGTTTCACCGTGATAGCTGTTTTCGAGAGTAATGAACAGCGTTTTTTCCGGGTATCCCTGATTTAGCCAGGCGTGGTAGCTCATCTTGAGGGCAACTTCGACGGCAGAAGATCCATTATCTGCATAAAAACAGCGTGATAGTCCTGGGGGGGATTTATCGATCAGGCTTTCCGCCAGCCTGATTGCCGGCTCATGAGTGAATCCTGCCAGAAGAACATGTTCAAGCGTGTCTATCTGATTCTTGAGTGCGGTACTGATAACCGGGTGACAATGCCCGAACAAATTGACCCACCATGAGCTTATGGCATCAATGTAACGATTACCCTCGTAGTCTTCGAGCCAGACGCCTGAGGCCTTGCGGATTGGAATGGGTGGCCATGATTGATGATCCTTCATTTGAGTGCAGGGATGCCATATCGCCTTTAGATCCCTTCTAGCCCATTCTGAATTGGTCGACATAAATGGCCTCAGCATTTCTAAAATTTGAAAAATTCCCGATCTGCTTTCTCTCTCTCTAATCCGGTTAGATGGGGGATTTTTGTTGCGTCATGAAATCGTCTTAGGATTGAATCTCGGTATTTCTCCAAATTGTGAGTCAGTTATCATGAAATTATCCAAAGATAAGCTGTAATATTGGTTGTAGTAGGATCTTATTTGTTTTTTGATCTGAGTATCGAAATGCGGGTTGATGGTCTGGGTTTTTCCTGATGTTTTGTGGATGATCTGGCCATCTTTGACCACAAGTTCACCATTTTTGAAAACCAGATACGCGCTGTCGAACATCGCCGCTTTGTCCTCAAGTTCGGAATAAACCGCGATATCGGCAATTGCACCTGGCTTGAAATGGCCGCGGTCATCAAGTCCGAGCAGCTGGGCTGCGGCCGTCCTGGTCATCATCGCAATCTCGCCGAGTGTGAACTCTTTCTTTAGGTCTTTGAGTAGGGTCAGATGGGCTACATCTGGATGAATTCTTTGAAGACATTCCAGGCGATATGGATAGTCCATAAGGAGACGGAATAGCTCGGGGTAACGGGTAAATGGTGCGCCGTTGGGATGATCCGTCGTAAAGAATACGCGAGAGGGATCATCTGCTAAGAGGAAAATTTCTAGGCCAATGGCCCATTGCAAGCTGTTGACAAAACTGCTCTCACGGTACCGGTAGGGAACGATACCGCCGCCCCCCTCACATTCTGCTTCCCAGGTAAGCCACTTATTCGGACTGGCATCGCCGCGGCGATCAAACTGAGCAATGACATCTCCGGATACAGTGACAGTTTGTCCAAAAAGAACCTGACCGACATCCATTGTGATGTTGGGGTGTCGTCGAAAACCGTCGAGCAGTCGGGCCGTAGCGGATGAAAATCCTCTCGATCCCTCAGATCCATAACCATAAAACTGGATGTGCGCTAAATGCATGGGAAGGCCCTGCGCAGCCTCCATTGTGGCCAATGCTGTCTCGACATTGCCAGGAACCCCCAAGTTGTTGCAATGGACGTGGATGGGGTGCGGAACCCGCAGATCAACAACGGCACGTTGCAGGACCTCAAGGATACGGCGGGAAGTGATTTCGTAGAAGGGCACATCATCATCCAAATCAAACTGACGCGCATTCGACTTAAAGGCATTGGCGCCACCAGCGCTGATCACCTTCAGCCCAAAACACTGAGTCGCATGAAGGCTCCATGCAACGTAGTCATTGATTTGTCCTTGGCTAGCCCCTCCACGAATTAATCGCAGGAGATAGTCGTCACTTCCAAGAATCGCCAGACCTGCTGTATCTATGATGGGAATATCAGCCATCTGTAGATGGGCATCGAGAGCATTGGCAGGCAGAATCGCAGGCTCCACCACGGTCGTATAACCCAAACGCGCATATCGATAACCGGTTTCTCCGCTCGACCAGCGAGGAGCATTTCGGGGTCCTAGCCTTGCAGCGACATAGTTGTGATGTTGTTCCGGAAGAAGCACGCGAGAAGTGTTTACATTGCCGCCAGCAATATGGCTGTGGATATCAATGGCACCTGGCATGACAACCTTTCCAGAAACGTCATATTCAAGATCGCTGGAAGACCCTTCGCCTGAATCATTAACAATCTTCCCGTTTTCAACGAACAAGTCTCTTGGCTCTCCAAACCAGTTTTGTGAAGGATCGAAGATCCTTCCATTTTTTAATCTGATGCGCATAGGGTTAGAACAATCTCCCTACTGGAGTTGGTTTTAGAGTGTGGAGGGGGATAAAGGCCACTGTTCATTAATTATCGGATCGATTTTTAGTGGGCTTCCGTTTCAAAAGTACCCTGCCTTCTTTCGTTGTTCCATGGCTGTCGAAGAAATCTTATCGTCTAGCCTCGTGGCGCCTCTCTCTGTGACTTTTGTTGTCATGGTTTCCAAAATGATGGCTTCGACCGAATTTGCATTCGATGCAATCGGAGCGGTGCAGGTAATATCGCCTACTGTTCTGAATCGGCAAGTGACCATCAAAGGTTTCTCGTCCTTTTTTGGTTGGGTAAGTGGGGTGACCGGAACCAAGAGGTCTTCCCGAATTACAACTTCCCGGGTGTGGGAAAAATAAATGCTGGGAAGAGGAATGGATTCGTGCCGAATGTATTGCCAGACATCCATTTCAGTCCAATTAGAGATTGGAAAGACGCGAATGTTTTCTCCCTTGATCGTTCGGGTGTTAAAAAGGTTCCAAAGCTCCGGTCGCTGGTTTTTGGGATCCCAGGCGCCGTGACGGTCTCTGAAGCTGAAAACTCGTTCTTTCGCACGAGCCTTTTCCTCATCTCGCCTTGCGCCGCCGATACACGCATCCAGTTCGAGTTCTGCGATGGCCTCGAGAAGGGTGACAGACTGGTGCGGGTTTCTGGACTCCATTGGATCCCGAAGGACAACTGTTCCCCGAGCGATAGATTCATCCAGGGTCCTCACAACCAACTGGGCCTGATACCGTTGTGCCATTTCATCGCGATAGGCGATGACTTCCGGGTAGTTGTGTCCCGTATCGATGTGGAGCAGGGGGAAAGGCAATCCACCCGGAAAAAACGCCTTGCCAGCGAGGTGAAGGACTACGGCAGAATCCTTGCCTCCGGAGTACAGAAGGGCCGGTCGCTCACACTCTGCTGCAACCTCCCGAAGGATGAAGATGGATTCGGCTTCAAGCGCTGCAAGATTTGGAGGTAAAGGCGATTTCAACATCTATGAACTCCCGAAGGCAGACGCAAGTGAACTTGGTACATCGCTCATGCTTATCCTGTGTTCCGCATCCCGGCAGCGATCGCATTGATGGTTCTCAGCATGGGCTTGACCCATGGATTAGCGGTCGAATCTTCGGACTCCGCTTCACGCAATCGATGTAAGAGTGAGACCTGGATGTGGTTCAGGGGACCGAGGAAGGTATCTCTCCAAGCCATGGAGCTATTGAGTGTCGGATTATCCTCAAGCAGCGATTCTGCTCGAGCGACACGCAGGATCCAGTCAACACACGTCTGATATTCCGAAGTAATCAAAGACCAAATGCGCTTCGCGGTCATTGGGTCCTGACAAAGGCCCGCATATTGTTTTGCGATATCTGTATCTGACTTCCTGAGTGCCATCTGGGCATTGCTTAAAAGGTTCCGAAAAAAAGGCCAGTCGGCATACATGGTCTCAAGTACGAGGAGCCGATCCGGTTTTCCCGATGCCCATTCGGCAAGACTGGTTCCTACCCCATACCAAGCCGGAAAGGTTTGTCTGGATTGTGCCCAGGAGAAAACCCAGCCTATGGCCCTGACGGACTTCTTGGAGCGATCATTTTTCTTCCGATGCGAGGGTCTTGAGCCAATATTAAGTTGGCTGATTTCACTCAGCGGGGTGGACTCATAAAAGTAATCGATGAATCCGGGTGTTTGCTCTGTGAGGTGCCGATAGTGTCTCTCTCCGATGAGGGCGAGTTCGGCCATAATCTGAAGGTGCTCGTCATGGGGCTTTGGAACCTCTTGAATGAGGCTCAAGCTGGCCTTCATCAATCCGGTGACCCCCATCGTCAATTCATAGACCGCGGTTTCCATGTTGTTATAGCGGTAAAAGAGCACCTCACCTTGCTCGGTGAATTTAATCTGTCCCCGGACCGTATCCGGGGGTTGGGCCAAAATAGCCTGATGTGTGGGGCCGCCCCCTCGGCCGACGGTTCCGCCCCGGCCATGAAAGATCCGACACTGAATCCCATGCGCGTCCGTCAATCTGACGATTTGTTGCTGGGCTTTGTAAAGGCCCCAAGCCGAAGCCATGATGCCGCCATCTTTGCAAGAATCAGAGTAACCCAGCATGATTTCCTGCACGCCACCGGACGCCGCAACGAGCTCTCGGTAAACCGGATGGGAAAGCAGTGATTCCAGGACCTCTTCGATCCGATGAAGATCATCAATGGTTTCAAAGAGTGGACTGACCTGTAGGTGACAGAACCAATGCCCACCCACATGACCCAGGAGCCCGCGCTGCTTGGCAAGGACCAAAACTTCGAGGATGTGGCTGGCCTGATGCGTCATCGAAATGACGTACTGCCCAAAGCATTGAGCACCAATTTTCGCCCGCATCTCCGCAAGAATTTCGAACACATTGAGCACTTCGCGTGTTGAATCGCTGAGCAAGGATTCATCAAATGGCAAGCCGGCCGGGAGGAGGAGTGCTTCTTGTAGACAATTTAAACGCGCGCTTTCGGTCATGCGCAGGTAGTCCAGACCGAGACCGTTCCTGAAAAGCTCGGCAACGGCCCCGGTATGACGGGAAGATTCCTGTCGAACATCGAGGTGCATCAAGTGGAACCCAAAACTGTCGACGAGCCGAATCAGATCCTTAAGATCCTCCTCCGCGATTTCGGGATCTCCGTTTTCTCGAAGTGAGTGCTCAATGGTAATGAGGTCGTCATGGAATTCTCTCGCAGAGCCATAGGCCCGCGGATCGTGGGGTGCCGGCACACCCAGAACTAACCCATCCAACCCTTCAAGTACACGCTCCAGACGATATCGCATCAGTGTGAGCTTATGCCGATAGGGTTCCTGCAAAAATGGAGACGCCATCAGACTGACCTCGCTTCCGAGCCGATCCCGATCTAACTGAAGGCTAGCCTCAAATTCGTCGGAAAATTGCGCAAGGTCTTCGGAGTGGGAAAGGAGTTCATGCAGGGCATCAAGGCGTCGTATGTACTCTTGAAGAATGGTGCGCGACTGACGAATCACAGCCATTGCAGTTGTTGCAGCGGTGACGTTGGGATTTCCATCCCGATCCCCCCCGATCCATGATCCAAACCGAATGAAGCTAGGAATGGTGATTCGAGTTGCCGCGTCGGAACCGTAGACTTCCCTGACAGCTTCTTCTAAATGGCGGTATGTTCGGGTAATGGCATTAAAAAGTGAAAGCGGGAAGTAGTAGAGCCCTGTGTCTATCTCATCCCCAACTCCCATGCTTTTTGCGCGCACTTCATCGGTTTTCCACAAGAGTTGAACTTGTCTTTGGAGATCGGCCAAGGCCTCCTTTCTGGCGCCTGACCGGTTGCCTGCAAGGGAGAGTCTTTCTTGGGAAAGAAAGATGTTTCTCAAAGCGCCCTTGACTGTCCGTCTTTTCGCATCAGTCGGGTGTGCAGTCATGACCGGTTGATACAGCAGTCGATCGAGGAGCAGATTAAGTTCTTCACCACTGACGCCCTGATGCTTGAGTTGCAAGAGTGTGTCACGGAAGGATCCTGGTCCAAAATCACCCAATCGGTCCGCGACCAGACGGCGTTTCTGGACCGAGAGCGACTCTTCGACAATGTTCAAAAGGCTGAAGTAGTGATTAAAGACGCGAATGACCTGGCTGATCTCCGCAGGTCCCATCCCATCGATCAGGTCCCTGATTTTTCTGAGTCGATTGGGGCTGCCATCCCTTTTGAGTGCAGTGAAGGATCGCTGGAGAAGTTCAGCCTGTTCAGACGCCCAACCCGCGCCTTGACTGGCGAGTACCCGAGTCAATACCGCCGTCATGACGCGTATGGCGCGCCGCAATTCTTTGTCATGCTCCTGCCACTCCGATGCGTTTTCGAGCGGAATCAGGCTTTTGATGTCTGCTTGCGTCATATGGTCAAAACCTCCTGAGGACGCCTTGAGGGCGCATCTGCCGTGATTTCTTGAGTGCCAACAGGCATGAATTGTCGCTTGTCAGGTTGATATCCAAAGATTTCACCTGTTTCGAATTTGTAGACCCATCCATGGATTCGGATGCAGCCTTGCGCCAGTGCTGTGGCGATGCTGGGATGGGTGCGGAGGTTTTCCATCTGTGCGAGAACGTTTTCCTGTATCGCAACATTCAAAAGTTCTTCTTGGGGTTTGGATCCGTAAAGTTCTGTCACGATTCTTCGAGTGACCTCTGCATGTTCAAGCCATCGGTTAAGAGCCGGAAAATCCCGGGTCTTTTCGGGTCGAAGAAGACCATCCATGGCACCGCAATGCGAATGGCCGCAGACAATCACGTCCTTTACCTTCAGACCTTTGACGGCAAACTCGATGGTTGCTGCCTCACCCCCTCCGGTCCCGGGACAGTAGGGCGGGACCAGATTTCCTGCGTTACGCAGGATGAAAAGATCCCCTGGCTGTGTCTGAGTCAGCAGATTGGGATTGATTCTGGAATCTGAACAGGTGATGAAGAGTGTCTCGGGACTTTGCCCCTCGGAGAGGCGTTGGAACAATTCCTGTTGGGTCCCAAATACGGTCTGCTGGAAATGATGCAGACCTTCGATAAGTTTTTGCATGGGCTGATTCCATTGACTCTTGCGCTTCGGTGGCGCGGTGGATCAACAGAATAGATTTACTGTTTCTGATAGTAAATTTGAATATAACTTGCGTATGATTAGAAAAAATCTAATCAATACGCGTATGCAGCGGATCAACTACCATCACCTCTATTACTTCTGGACCGTCGTGAATGAGGGGTCTATTGCCAGAGCCTCTGAAAAGCTCCATCTGACGCAGCCCACCATCAGTAGCCAGATCACCCAATTTGAGCAGACGATAGATCACACCTTATTTGAGCGGACGGGCCGAAACCTGCGACTCACTGAGACCGGCCGGGATGTTTTTGACTACGCGGAAGAGATCTTTTCGATTGGGAGAGAGTTGACCCAATATCTGAGTGGTCGTGCCATGGGAAAGGGCTATCGACTGCATGTCGGAATTGCGGATATGTTGCCCAAACTGGTCGTGATGGAACTTCTGAAACCCGCACTTCACCTCGAAGTTCCGGTCAAGCTACATTGCCACGAAGACAAGCCAGAAAGACTCATTAACGAACTGACGCTTCATGCAATCGACCTCGTTTTGACGACCGGTCCTTTGACCATCAAACCGGTCAGTGGAATTTTCAGTCATTTTCTTGCCGAATCGCCGATGGTGGTTTTCGGGACGCCTGACCTCGTTGATGCATATCGAGAAGGATTTCCACAGAGCCTCAATGGGGCCCCGTTCCTGATGCCAGGCGGGCACCCAGGGCTCCGTCAAGATCTCGACCGCTGGTGTGAAGAAAAGGGGATCTGGCCGGAGGTTCGGGCTGAAATTTCGGACAGTGCACTCTTGAAGACGTTTGGCGCAGAGGGCATTGGCTTTTTTTTGGCGCCTCAAATTGTTCAGGATGTGATCATCGATCAGTACGCTGTGGTCCCCTTGGGGGTTATCGAGGGGATACGCGAGAAGTTCTATCTCCTTTCCGCGCAAAGAAAGGTCAATCACCCCGCCTTGATAGCGATTCTTGAGCATGCCCAAGATCTCTCGGATGATCGATTCAAACATGCGAATCAACCGGGATAAGGCTTTCCCCCGGGGTTTCTTACTAAGTTGGGCGTAGTGAACTCTCCTCAAGATGTCGGATCTGACTTGGAAAAGGGGAGAGAGGCATCTTGAAAAAACGTACGCAACGGAAACGGTCTGCGCGAAGCGAAAAAAAGATCCCTGAGAGCGTCTGGTCCATCAGTTTTTCAAGTTTTCTGATGGATGTGTCCTCGGAAATGGTGAACGCATTTTTGCCCCTTTTCATCATGGCCACCCATGGCACCAGTGCTTCTACCGTCGGATTGATGGAGGGCCTGATCGAATCCAAGGGCTTTATTGTCAAGTTCTTTTCCGGTGCGTACTCGGATTTCACGGGCAAGCGAAAACGGCTCGCCGTCATTGGCTATGCCATGGGAACCCTCACGAAGCCTTTTTACGCGTTGGATCTGTCCTTGGAGTCGTTGATCGGCGCTCGAATTGTGGATCGCGTGGGTAAGGGGGTCAGAGGTCCCCCGCGAGATGCGTTGATTGCCGATTTGACCCCTGTAAGGCGAAGAGGGGCTGCGTTTGGGTTGAGGCAGTTCATGGACACCGCAGGGGCACTTGTGGGTCCGCTACTTGCAACTGCCATCCTTTGGCTGATCAACGACGACTATCAGATGGTGTTCCTGGTAGCAGCGCTACCTGGAATCTGGTCAGTCTGGATTCTCCAGCGGAAGGTTAAGGAGCCCGAGCGCATCCGCTTGAGGCCTCGCATTCCTCAGACGAGGAAAATCTGGATACCGCCGTTACCCGCAACATTCTGGTGGGTCTGCCTCATGGGGGCGGCTTTGTGTTTGGCCCGCGTCGGTCAGGCCTTTGTGATTTTGCGCATTGAGGAGTCGGGCGTACCCGTTTGGCAAATTCCGCTGCTTTTGGTAGCCACCAATCTCATGTTTGCAGTGTCCGCCTATCCCTTCGGACGGCTTTCCGATCGAATCAGCCATCGGTTGATCTTGGGGATTGGGACTATCGCTCTAATTGGCACCGATTTGTTGTTCGCCGCATCCGGTGATCAAAAACTGGTGACGGCAGCAGCCCTTCTTTTCGGTTTGCACCTAGGGATGACCCAAAGCCCTCTGTCCAGAATGATCGTTGATTCAGCTCCCGAATCGCTTCGGGGAACTGCATTCGGGGTGTTTCACTTGTTTTGGGGACTGGCAATGCTGCTGTCCAGCACGTGCGTTGGCTTTTTCTGGGAGCGTCATGGGTCGGCTGCTACGTTTCAATACGCGGCAATCATCGCCATGATCCTTTTGGCGTTTATTTCCTTGGCGCCACAGCCGGGTCAGAGCAACAAAGGGTGAAATCGTCAGAGACGGAGGACTGTGGGATCGCAGAGGGATTTTTGACGGCGTTCTTGCCTTGAGGGATCGGGTCCGAGCCTCAGCGGCTTGGTTGTCCGCCCCGATGAAGACGGGTGGATGAGAAGTGACCGGCGAACAATTGGTGTGACTGGAAGCCAGCCCCTTTGTTCTTATTCGCTCGCCGGGTAATTTCAATCCATCAGAGCATTAATCTGCTTCTTATTTTGACTTCCGGAAGGAATCGGAAGCCCGCGAATTCTGCACGACTTCTATCGCTTTAACGATACGTAAACCCACGTAGATTTATGGGTGATCCTGGAGTTTTAGACTCAGCACGCACAATTTCTTCGATGTTCTTCGGTTGTGCTTAGAACCTGGCCAATCATCTCGTCGACAGTGCGGGTATCGAGAGCCAGATCATCGTTGATACTGAAAAATGCCGAGTTTTCGATTTGTCCTTTCAGCTGGAACTCTCCCAAGAAATCCCATTGCCACTCAGTCTGGCATGCCTGCATGACGGTTTTTTCAACCATGAGCGCTCGACCTGTAGAGCGAGTCATCCCCACCATTCGAGACGCTCTATTTACGGTATTTCCAAGGATGGTGTAGTCCAGTTTCATTGAGCTACCGAAATTACCCACAATAACGGGTCCAATTGAAAGGCCAAATCCGCCGTACAAAAAGTTCCGCAGTCGACACTGAGCCGCATTTGCTCGCAAAGTTCTCAGTTCATTCAGGGACTCCAGGCAACAAATGACCGCTGCATCCGCTTGTTCAGGGCTGAAATAGGCGAGGACCTTATCCCCAATATATTTATTGATCTGCCCGCCATGTCGGATCACGGCATTCGATAGCACCTCCAGAAAACAGCTTGCGTGATCAGCAACCTCTTCTGTCGAATAGAAGCTGGAAAGCGCGTCAAATGCCGCAATGTCGCCAAATAGCACCACCTTGTTTTCCATTTGGTGGGGTGTTTCGAGCGGATTGGCGCCTTTGAACAGGAGGTCGAGTACGGCGGGCTGGGTGTATCGCCCCAGGATGGATCGTGATTCGGCCAAGGTTGCCAACATCATTCGAATGGCCAGAACGAGCGTGTCATTGATCGTATCGAGAAAGACGGTCCGCATGGACCAATCGGCAAATTGCCTTTCAAGATCAAACTGTTCAACCTTCAGGAGTTGAATGTCCTTGTGACGAGGGTCTTTGCGAATGCGCTCCATGACCTGATCGACGGCATCCTCAGGTCCTTCCAGAATCTGAAAGAAAAAATCACCGCAGAGTAGTAGGACACCTGTGACCGCCACCTTTGCGTTGTTATGAGCGGAGATCCTTGAAATCTGATCCAGTTCGTCTTGCGTCATCTTCGAAGTAGCCGAACTGACGTAGGTGACTCTTTTCATTTCGATCTGGCTCCTTTCTTTTTTTTTTTATGGGCCATTCCTGCGCGTTTGCAGGATGTGGTGACATGAGAGGCGAATGGTATTCGGATTTCAGTTCCGAAATGGTTTTTTTCCTCGTCCTACTGAACTTTACAAATACCAACTGTCTTAGTAGGAAATCCTCGTTTTTCGACCCCCCTAGTCCGCGTCGATGATCCCCGATCTCGATGCGGATTTTTTTATTCCTCCGGAAGGGTTTGTTTTATAGAGCCTGGGCTCGGCTGGCAAATACGAAAATCAGCACCAGCGTTCCCAAGATGCGTCTGAATCCGTTCACTCCCTCGGCAATCTCAAGATACGACCACCAGATGAGCGCTGCTGTTCCGATCCAGTAGAAAGCCGATCGCCAAGGCTCAATCGAAACGAGAGACTCGAGGAGTGTGGCAAGGAGCCAGGTCCAGAGTGGCCAGTTTGGAAATTGTGCGATCACGATCGCACCATCGGTCGTCCGGAATAGCCAGTCAAAAAGCCTACGGCTATGGTCATCTGTATGTTTCACGGTACTTCTCCAAGACCTTAGAGGGAAGAGGCCAGACGTATGGCACTGAATGCCCAGCGACTCGCTGCAGGATAAAAATTTCGGTAACTCACTCGGGTATGCGTCAAGGGGGTGGCGCAAGACCCACCTCGGAGAACCTGCTGGTTGATCATGAACTTTCCGTTGTATTCACCCAAAGCACCTTCCAAGGGCCTGTAACCGGGGTATGGGGCGTAGCTGGATTGAGTCCATTGCCAGCCCAACCTGAAAAAACCTGAGAACCCCATATTTTTCTCTACGGCAGGCAGGAGGGGTATTAAGTCCTCGCGAATCGCTGAGATCTCAGGTTCACCAAATCTTTCGCGGGTCACGATTTGCTCCCATTCAAATTCGGTGGACAGGCGATACCCGGCCCAACGGGCGAAGGCGTCGGCTTCAAAATAGCTCACATGCAAAACCGGTGCGATGGGGTTCAGCGGTTGATTGCCTTCGAGCGTGAACTCAAGCCATTGCTGATCCACCTTTTGCCAGTAGAGCGGGTGGCGCAGCTCCCGCTTTTTACATTCCGCCCATCCCTCAGAGAGCCACAGGCGGGGATCTTCATAGCCGCCATCATCAATAAATGCTCTGAATTCCTGGTTGGTGACCAACCGATGGCATAGCTTGAAAGGCTCCAACCATACCGTATGCCGGGGTGCTTCATTGTCAAAATAGAACCCCTCGGATGGGGCTCCAACTTTTGCTAGTCCCCCCTCATGCTCAAACCATTCAATCGGTTGAGCAAGAGGAGGCTGATGCGGTGGGGCATCCCGATTTGAGAAACCTGGCCGGTAGGGGGGGCGTAAAGGATTCTGGAAGAGTAGGTGCTTGATATCGCTGAGTATCAACTCCTGATGTTGCTGCTCATGCTGAAGGCCCCACTCGATTCGAGTGATCAGGTCTTCTTCCATCATGGGGGAGGTCATCAGGACTAACATCCTTTCATCCA
This sequence comes from Pseudomonadota bacterium, assembly GCA_041158345.1. Taxonomy (GTDB): domain Bacteria; phylum Pseudomonadota; class Gammaproteobacteria; order Methylococcales; family Methylococcaceae; genus UBA6136. The sequence continues at coordinate 16,795 of JBEBBO010000131.1, forward strand.
CATGACCTCTGTAATCGAGAATTTCCTGAAGGGAAGGGCGGGTCATCAGTCCTCTATCGGGTCTTGAGGGAATTGGGCCGACTGACTCGTAGTAGGAATTGAAAAGGACTCGGAACTGGGGATTAAACGGCATGAATCCCTTTTCGTATTTTTCAAGAACGAACGTTTCGAAAAACCAGGTGGTGTGCGCTAGATGCCATTTTGTGGGACTGGCTTCGGGCATCGATTGAGCACAGCAGTCTTCGGCGCTCAGGCCACGGATCAATGCCAAGGTTTGGTTACGCACCACCTGATAGCGACGCATCATGCCATCTGATCCCGGCCAAGGATTCACTGGACCTTCGCGAGCACTAAGCCGAACCAGTGTTGGTCATCGGTCCAGTGCTTGATCGGTTGGAATCCCACATTTTCAAGGACTCTCTCGAATTTCGACACGCTGTATTTGTGACTATATTCGGTGAGAATGGAATCGCCCCGGCTGAAATAGCGTTCGCCGCCAATCCAATGGACCACCTGATCACGAGTAGAGCTCAAGTGCATCTCGATTCGCATGGCCTCTTCGTTGTAAAAGGCCCGGTGCTCCCAATGCCGGGTATCAAAATCGGCCATCGCTATGCGATTGATATGCTCGAGGACATTGAGGTTAAAAAGTCGAGTGATACCGCCCGTGTCGT
>JBEBBO010000132.1:0-9160 GCA_041158345.1 Pseudomonadota bacterium
TTTGCGGCCTCATTCCTTTTGATGACAGGCCTGACGCACTACCTTCTGAATGTTTTTCCTTCGCATGGCCTTCAAGGTATGGCTTTGCTATCCGGCCTGACGGATATCGATCCATTTGTCATGGCGGTGGTTAACGGGCACCTTGAAAGGCCCAAAGCGATTTTAGCGGCGGCCGTGCTTTTGGCAGCGGGAAGCAACGCCATCATGAAAGGTATCTATGTCGCCGTGCTGGGCTCGAAAACGACGCGCCGCATCGCCTCCAGGTTTCTGTTGGTGACAGCCAGCGTGACCTTGAGTTTCGCTTTCTGGCTCTCGAAATCGCCCTGAAGGGACCGCGGGATTAGGGACCCAGAATCCTGGGCGGCGGAAGGGGGCGCCCGGGCGGGTGATCTGCCCGGGCGATTGGAAGCGGATTAGTGTTTCATCCCCTCCATGCTGTCACCGGTGCCTGCTGCCCCGGGGGCTCCGCTGCCTGACATGTCGTGACCGCCATGGCCCCCGCGGCTGACGCCACCCGCGCTTTGGCCTGCGCCGGACCCGCCACCACCTGCGCCTGCACTGACGCCCTGGCGCTGGCGAAGTCCAATTGCACCGCCTGAAGCCTTGGCAATGTTCTCCTCCGTCAATCCACCCAGAGCCAAGGCTGCATCGACGACGAGGCTTGTGATGTCCGTGACATCCATGCGATCAGCCAAAGGGCTGGTCACGACAGCGCGAACGACCTGACTGACGCCACCGGCAGGCGGGGTGAAAACCAGAAGAATGGGATAGGACGTTCCGGCGGGAACCTTGACTGCAAAGTGATTGCTTTGACCCTCCAGATTTTGGCTCAGGATGACTCGATCGTTTTTATCCTTCACCTCCAGTTTGCCCGTGCTCAGTGGGCCGTGGATATCCGAGATATTGCCTTCGATGAAGGCTTCTGAGCTCATCTGGGCGCTTGATTTTGAACCGCTGTCGCAGCCTGCCATCGCGCTCACCAGCGCAAGGCAAAGGGCGGCCAGACCGGTTTTAATGAGCGAGGAGCGGAAATTGTGGAGCATAGGAGTTGTCATGGTGGTGCAACCGAATTGTAGAAGACTAAAAGCGAACGCCCGGGTTCGCCGATACGCATCACGCCATCGGATCTGATTCGTGACATCGTCGGGCGAATTTATAGCACAAGCGAGACCGATCAATCTCAAGCGCAAATCAGCGAATTCCGCTTGCCTGACAGCGCAAGGACAGGTCTAATCGCGATCATAATCTTTCAAATCATTCCGGAGACAGGCCATGATCCATCAAGTGATGACCCTCGGTAAGCTGCCCGCGTCCTACCGAATCCTTTTTACCGGATTCCTCTTGGTTGTTGGCGTAGGCCTGCTGATGGCGGGATTCCAGATCATGGAGACGCACGGCAAGGCGGATGGCAAGCCCGGCCTTTCGGTGGATGACATTGTCTACAGTTACTACGGTAACCGCAGTGGTTCAAAGCTCGAATCCATGTTGAACGGGCAGATGAAGGCCATGGCCCCGGACGAAGTCCGGTTCAAGCTGATTCAGTGGGCACGAGACGAAGCCAGCCCCATTGAGTGGAACAAGGAGATCAAGCCTCTGGTGGACCAGTACTGTGTGGCTTGTCATGGCCCGGGTGCAGCAATCCCTGATTTCACCAAATTTGAAAATGTGAAAAAAGTCGCTGAAGTGGACGAGGGCGCGAGCATCGCATCCCTGACCCGGGTTTCTCACATCCATCTTTTTGGCATTTCATTCATCTTCCTCTTTGTTGGCTGGATCTTTGCGATGGCCCAGTATCCTCTGAAGTGGAAGCTGATTTTGATTTCGACGCCTTTCGCCTTCTTGCTGTTGGACGTTCTCTCTTGGTGGCTCACCAAATACCATCCGGTATTTGCGTGGCTCACCATGATCGGTGGCTTGGGTTACAGCGTGGCATCGACCATCATGATTTCTACTTCATTGATCCAGATGTGGTTGCCAGAGCATCAGTGGCCCTCACGCTGGATCAAGCCCAACAAAAACTTCTAAAGGGGAGTCGCCCCAGGATGAACCTGTCAGCTTGGGGCATTAGAGGGTGAACCGGAAATCCCGGATCAGCATCCCGGGAACCTGACTCCCACCCAGGGCCCGTTCCTGGTAGGTGTCGGTTTCCGGGAGTCTCAGGGACGTTTGGGTCACTGCCTCAAGCTCTGACCCCAGGATTCGATAAAGGCTCTCGTCAAATCGAAGGTCCTTGATGGGGGCAATGATTTCGCCGCCTTCAACCCAGAAGCACGCGTAACGGGTCATGCCGGTCAGTCGAGCGGTCTTGCGCTCGCTCCAGTTCAGGTAATGCAGATTGCCGAGATAAAGCCCGGTGCCGAGTTCTTTCAACACATCGGAGGGATCCAGATCGCCACAGGCGATTTCGGGAGATCGTAGGCCTTCGCCATTGGCCGCTCCGTTCGTCTTGAGGCCATATTCCTTCGCGGTTCGTTCATGGATCAGTAAGGTTCGAAGTTCGCCCTTTTCAATCAGAACCAGTTCTTCTGGGGAAAGCGCACCGGTTGCCGTGAACCGGGGACTCAACCCCAGCTTGAAGTTTTCTTTAAGCGAGAACAGCGGAGAGAGTTGGGATTCTCCCCGAACCAGCCCCTCGAAGGCCGATTCGCCCCGTTCATAGGCCCCATGGCTGACGGCGCCCCATGAGAGCATGCCCACCAGCGCTTCAACCGCCTGGGGTGCGAGAAAAACGCGGTAACTTCCCCGCGGCAATGCCCGATTGCGCCGTTGGAGAGCAGGGAGTTTCTCGCAGCTATCCGAAAGTGCGGCATGCAGGCGGTCCTCTTCAAACACATTCCCGGCATAAAGCCCTTTCACCGCCTTATTTTCGCCGTCGGCGTTTACGGTGTAGATCGAGTGATCGAGGAAAAAGCTCTCTGAAGTAAAGCTTCTGAAGGTGCCTTTGGAGTTGGCTGTGGCTCGGATTTGGACGCCGCCAGCATAGAGCCCAGCAAGGTCTATGTCCTGACTGGCATCGAACACAGCTTTACTGATGGTTTCTATGGCGGGGAGATGGCCAGAATAGGCTTCCTGACCCATGCCGTGATTCTCCAACGGCGTGACAAAGGGGTCCTCGGGAAGGACGCTAAACTCATTTCGCGCATGCGCCATCAGCGCAGTGATTTGCGCCTGATCGTCGGAAAATGACCCAGTGAGATCAAAGCCGAGGACCATCCGACGCCCCTCGCGTCTGAAATCGAGAGTGGCTCGTTGTTGATCGACATGGGTGGCCTGACGCACTCGGCCTTGATTAAAGCGGACATAGGTTTGTTCCTCGCCAGAATAGGACAAACCCAGATCTTCATGCTCCTTAAGCGCTGCAAATGCCGACTCGGTCAAGCGTTTGAACTCTTCAATCTTGGATGTTGGCTCCTTCACTTCGCGCCTCCAAAGACTTCGATGTTTTTGAACAGACATACCGGTGATGCGTGACCGACCCGAATCATCTGGTTAGGTTCACCCTTGCCGCAGTATGGGGTTCCGAACATCTTGAAAGTCTCAGGGCTGCCAACCGCCTGAAGCGAATGCCAGAACGGCAGGGTCATGCCCCGATAATTCGGGTTTTTAAGCACGCGAGTCAGTCGCCCTTCTTCAATGAGCTGCGCATATTCACAGCCAAATTGGAATTTGTTGCGATAATCATCGATCGACCAAGATCGGTTGGATTGCATGAAAACACCGCGTTCGACTTGGCTCAGCATGGCATCAAACGACGTCTGGCCCGGCTCCAGATTGATGTTGGCCATTCGATCGATGGGGGCTCGATTCCACCCCGAAGAGCGGAAGTTGGCCACGCCAGGAATTCCGCTTCGAGACTGACTTTCAAGTCCTCCGAGTCCCCGAAGTAGTCGTCCCTCACGAATGAGGTATTCACGTTGTGCAGGGGCCCCGGCATCGTCAAAGGCATAACCTGCAAATTCGCCGGACAAGCCGGGATCAAAGACGATATTCATCAAGGGGCTGCCGTACTGGAGGGTTCCAAAGTCCTCCGGTTTCACGAAACTCCAGCCGGCGTAATTTCGCTCATCCCCAAGGATGCGATCCAGTTCGAGTGGATGACCGATGGATTCGTGGATTTGAAGCAACATCTGATCGGGGCTCAGGATCAGATCGAGGGCTTCATCAGGACAGTTCTCGGCTTTCAGAAGGGCCAGGGCTTCCTGACCTGTGCGCTCGCATTCATCGAGGATTTCATCCCATAAGAAACTCTCCAGGCCGGACTGGAGGCATCTTGCGGTTGGGCCATTCAGGCTTCGCTGTTGCGTCTCGCCGCCTTCGGCGGCAATTGCCCCGAAGTTCTGGTAGGTCAGTAGATGCTGCTGCCGGAGATCGGTGCCGTTGCTGGTCACGTAGTGGGTCATGGATTCCACCAAGGTCGCCTCTGCAACCGCGGTGACGATGGCGTCTGAGACTTTGAGCCTTTCTGTTGCCTTGATCAGTTGCCCCGTAAAATCGGAAAGCCGGGTCTGATCCAGCCGGATTTGGGACGGGCCTTCGTGCCGGGCCAAACTGGCTGGCCTTTGCTTGGTGGAGAGGTCTGCGCGGCGGAGTGGTGCCGTTGCTCGGGCCATCTCGGATGCCAAACGAGCCGCCTTTTGGAGGCCATGAGGTGAAAGATCGCTGGTGGCGGCGTACGCGATTTGCCCCCCCATCAGCGCTTCAATCATGACGCCTCGGGTTTGGATGACCTGGTTTGATTCCAAGTGCCCATTCCTTGCAGAGCGATGATGGTGCGTTTCGCAAGCGAATCGAATACCGATCCAATCGGCTTCTTTTGAGATGTGATTCAGCGCCGAAAGCGGATCGAAATCCTGAAATGCCGAATCAACGGCGAGCGAGGGAGGGGGCATGCGAAGAGATCTCCAATGCAGAAAGTAAGCGTTGGACCCGCTTTCCAGCAGGAGGTTCGCAGACCCGAACGGTATAGGCCGGGTCGGGGCCGCCTGGCGGTTGGGCCCCGGTTCGCCTTTTCGCTAGTTGGCGGGACGATAGATGGGATTGCGCGGATCCGTGTGAGCCAATCGGATGGGAGGCTTGGCGCGGGTCACGCTGAAGATTTCACGCGTGATCTCCTCATACAGATCTGTTGTCCATTGCGGAAGGCTGGGGTGGCTATTATCCAGAGGTCTTAGCCTGGGATCGCTTGGGGCAATGATGACACGAATGTTTTCGGTCCCCACATGGGCTGAAAGGACAAACAGCTCTTCAATGGCTGCATCGCCCATGGCAAGGCACCCGGCTGATACGGCCTTTCCATGGATGAAAATGTCGCCGCCAAGGTCACTCCGGCCATCATCAATCGCATGGTCTCTGTCGAACTGGTTCGGGTAATCCACTTTCATCGAGAGATGATAGTTGCTGTTCGGATTGAGTCTTGAGATGTGATAGATGCCTTCAGGGACCTGACGGTCGCCCTGCTTCAGCTTGGGTCCGCGCATCCCGCTGGCAGCCCGAATACCGTAAGGCTTGACCAGTTTGAAGGGTCCCGTATCCCGAGCCCAAAGTTCCAGTTTCTTTTCATCTTTGATCGCAATCAGCACGATCTCATTCGGCGGATAGGCGACCCCGGCTTTCTTGAACCACGGGCCCAGTTGCTCGATCGCAGAGGGCGCAAAGGCATCCAGGACCTCATCGAGTGTGCGGGACGATTTGGGAAAGCGAATGCCGGACGAAACGGACGTGTCCATCGGGATATCCAGATACCGTTTGGGCTTGCCGCGCTTGGCGGGTTTCGTCGGCTTGGTTGCGGTGGTGATGGTTTGAGGTTGCATCGAGCAACCTGAAAGGAGGGCAAGGCTTAGAGCCAGCCCCAATATTCTCTTGCCGTTCAGCATGCGTCGGGAAGATGTTTCAAGTGAAAAGGGATATCGAATTGTGAGGTCTCCAGCAACGGAAAGCCTGCACAGAGGCTCCCCGTTGGGGGCGAGAGAGTGGATCGGCTCTCTTAAGCTTTTCGGCCGTAGTGACTCTCGATGTATTTTTCGACCAGTGCCTGGAACTCTTCGGCAATTCTGTCGCCTTTCAAGGTGACGGTTTTGACACCATCCTCATAAACCGGGGCAACGGGATCCTCACCGGTTCCGGGAAGGCTGATGCCGATATTGGAGTGCTTGCTTTCGCCGGGGCCGTTCACGACACAACCCATCACGGCGACCTGCATGTCTTCCACACCCTGGTAGGTTCGCTTCCATTCCGGCATCTTGTGACGAATGTGGCTTTGGATGTCCTGGGCCAGCTGCTGGAAGTAGGTGCTGGTGGTCCGTCCACAACCCGGGCAGGCGGTGACCAGAGGCAGGAACGAGCGGAACCCCATGGTCTGGAGGATTTCCTGGGCGACGATGACTTCCTGCGTTCTGTCATTGAGCAAAGGTTCCGGCGTCAACGAAACACGAATGGTGTCCCCGATGCCTTGCTGCAGAAGCACACCCAGAGCTGCGCTGGATGAGACGATGCCTTTGGAACCCATGCCGGCCTCAGTGAGGCCCAGATGAAGGGCAAAGTCGCAACGCTCTGCCATCATCTGATACACCGCGATCAGCTCCTGAACCCGGCTCAGTTTGCAGGAGATCACGATTCGATCCTTGGGAAGACCCAGTTCGATCGCCTTGTGCGCACTTTCAAGAGCTGAAGTGATCACAGCCTCCCGCATCACGTTCTCAAGCGGCGCAGGATTTGCGAGCGCGGCATTTTCGTCGAGCAGGCGGGCAAGGACCGATTGGTCCAAACTGCCCCAGTTGACGCCAATGCGAACGGGCTTTTCGTAACGGCACGCAAACTCGATCATTTGGGCAAACTGGGGATCGCGCTTCGAACCGCGCCCGACGTTACCGGGGTTGATGCGGTATTTGGCCAGGCTCTCGGCGCAGGCCGGATACTTTTCTAACAGCTTGTGGCCATTGAAGTGAAAGTCACCAATGATCGGAACGGAACAGCCCTTGGCTTCCAGCTTTTCCCGGATGTAGGGGACCGCTTCTGCCGAGGCTTCGTTGTTGACAGTGACTCGGACAAGTTCTGAGCCGGCGCGGGCCAATTCATAGACTTGTTGAACCGTACTCTCGACATCGGCCGTATCGGTATTGGTCATCGATTGGATGACGATGGGTGCGCCCCCACCAATTTGAATATTGCCAACCTTGACGCCTACGGTTTTCTTTCGAGCAATCATCTTGTTTGAGTAGCCATGCTGTGATTCAGATTCCCAATTTTAACTCGAAACCTTCTCGAGGTGGGCTCTGTCACCTTTGTGATTGGGAATCAAGCCATTTCTTTCGCGATGTCGAAGATCGCCTCGGCGTTGAGGATCTGGTCGTTGGTTTCAAAAAGCTTGGCGATGCAGGCGCGATGGAGGGCCAGTTTGAGTGTGCCAAATCCAATTGCGCCCCAGACTTTCTTCCCCGAGCGGTCAGTGCCACGGTCCATCATGTCCAATCCGCCAAGTCCCAGAGGTGGCGTAGCGTTTGCATCAGCGACCAATTCCAGCGTCGGGTTCGAGATCCAATGCGCTTCTTTCAAAAGCTCAACGCCGGTTGCGCCCGTTGCAATCAGAATCTGAGCGCCTTCAAGAATGTTGGCCCGATCTTCAGTGGTGGGCGCTTCAATGGGCGTGACCTCGAGTCCGAAGCGCTCCCGTAAATCCGTGGCCGTTTTGTTGGCGCGGCCCTGTTGCCGGCTGGTCAGAAGGATTTCGCCAGCGCCGGCTTTGGCCAGCATGACCGCGGCCCGTTGGCCCACCGGCCCTGTTCCAGCGAGAATTACGGCGCGTTTACCGGTGATAGAGCCACTGGTCATGAGTTTGGCGACACAGGCGGCGGCCGTGGTGTTGCTGCCATTGCTATCCAGCATGACCGAGACCCTAAAGTCGCCGAAGAACCGTTTTCTCACGGCCGCAAGAAGGGCTTCACCCGCTTCCATGTCGCTGCCCCCCACAAAAATGGCGGTATTTTTCTTTTCCTTGGGGGGGCGCGTAAAAATGGTGCCATCGACGAGGGCGCCAACCTGGTCGGGTGTCAGGCCAGCATGTCCGATGACATGGTCTGCACCCCCGTCATAGGCTACGACGGTATCGAATATTGAGGGGTGACTATCGGTATCAAATTGAAACAGAAGCTTTTTCATGGGGAGAGATGTGGCGGTTTGAGAGTCCTTAGTCTGCAAATTACCCCAGCCACATGACAAGGTAAACCCTCGGGCGTGCTTTATACTGAACCCATCTTTTGTTGATCTTGTCGCCGATCTATGAATATTGTCCATGACCAATCTGTCGAGTCCTTTTTGGACGCATTGGCCAGTAAGTCCCCAACACCGGGCGGGGGAAGTGCTGTTGCCGTCCTCGGAGCCATGGGGGCTGCGCTGGTTTCCATGGTCGCGAACCTGACGATTGGGAAAAAGAATTACGAAGCCGTTGAGGCGGAGATGCTCGATGCGCTTCAAGCGGCCGATCAGCTCCGTGAGCACATCCTTTCACTGGTGGCTGCGGACATCGCTGCGTTCGATCAGGTGATGGCGGCCTATGGTCTTCCCAAGGAAACCGAAGCCGAGAAGCTGTCCCGGAGTGAGGCTATACAGCTCGGGCTCAAGGCCGCGACGGAGGTTCCCTTGGCTTGCGCAAAGTTATGCCGGGAAGTCATTTTGCTCAGTCGTTCAGTGGCTGAAAAGGGCAATCGCAATGTCATCAGCGATGCAGGTGTTGCGGTCCTCTCTGCACATGCGGGTTTCCGGAGTGCGGTTCTGAATGTGCACGTCAATACGGGAACCATCCGGGATGCGGAATTTGTTGCGAACGCTTTGAGGCAGCTCGAAGCCGCGAGTACAAATCTCGACGAACTGGCTGAAGAAACCTACGCGATCGTCAAGTCACGACTTTAGGCCCATTAATTTCACTCTAGGGTTTGACGTGGGGCTCCTAGGTTGTTATGATTCTCCGTCTTGATGGTTCGTCAAGCGACACTCAAGGCTTAGTCCTCCGGGGTATAGCGCAGTCTGGTAGCGCGTCTGCTTTGGGAGCAGAATGTCGGGGGTTCGAATCCCTCTACCCCGACCAAGCGCTTGTAGCTCAGCCGGATAGAGCATCGGCCTTCTAAGCCGAGGGTCGCAGGTTCGAGTCCTGCCAAGCGCGCCATCA
>JBEBBO010000133.1:0-2721 GCA_041158345.1 Pseudomonadota bacterium
GTGCACTGCGTAAAGGGGTAACGGTAGCGACGGTTCTGTGGATCCGAAATCTCATCGAGACAATCGGTACAGACTGCTTGATCCGGGGGCAAGACGCGAAGAGTCCCTGCCGCGTGGTGACTTTGAAGGATCCTAAATCCCATCAAGCCCTCTACCCTCGACTCTGAAACCTCCAGTTTCAAAATTCGAGCCGAATGCGGACACTCCCGCTCAAGACGGGCTAGAAAGGCCGCCTGTGCAAGAGGGTCTCCTTCCAGATGCAGTTCGACGACACCGCCTTGATTGAGCACCCAACCTGCAAGCGCATGGCTTTGGGCTAAGCGAAAAAGAAAGGGGCGAAAGCCCACACCCTGAACTTGTCCCTCAATGCGAATGGACCGCGCGATTGGCTTCGCGGGCTTTGGTGGCAATGATCTAATGGGAGGCCTTGGGTGTGGCGGCCGACTTGCCCTGCGGCGCTTGAGAGAGCGCAAGCCGCTCAAGACTCCAGACTTTGGCACCGTCCCAACCAACCGAGACCAATCGGCCGCCTGCACCACAGGCCAAATCTTCAATCGGACCCTCGTGGGCTGCCACTCGAGCCATGGGCAAAGGCGAGCCTTCGGGATCCCAAAGATAGATTAATCCGACATCCGTACCGATCAGAAGTTGCCCATTCTCACTGTTACGACAGAACTTCACGATGGTGCCCTCAAGGTCGCGGAGTTCACCCAGAAGCTGACGGGATTCCGTATCCCAGGCCTCCAGCACCCGCCCATTGGTATGGGCGACGATTCGACCGTCCTGACTCAAACCCAACAGCGGACGTTCGGTATCCACGCCCCCCTGACGCTGCAGCCCAAGTCCTTCGGTGTCCCAGACCCAAAGTTCCTTGTCGCCTGCTGTCAGGAAGTAAACCCCACCATCACGACTTTCTAAAAACGCGATCGATTTGACCCCATCATGATTACCGCGGAAAAACTTCTGCGTGGCCGGGTTCCAGAGGCCAACCGGACCATCGCCCCGCCAGCCCAACCAGTTGTTATCCGGTGAGAAGACCACGGTCTTGACGTCGTAACCGTCGACGGCCTGTTCGGAAATCTTGGTTTCGCTACTCAGCTCCCACATGTAAAGTCGGCCGCCCTCTTCACCACCCGTCCCCGCAGCAAAGCGGCGGCCATCGGGCGCCAAGGACAACGTATCCACGCGAATTCGGCCCTGAGGAGTCGAAAAGACATTTTCTCCAACGGAAGCACGATGTCCGGTTTCTGACTCCCATAATTCTGCACCCTTGCCGTTGGTGGCTAGAATCAAGTGACCATCACTGGAAAATGACGGCAAGGTGATTGTGGCTCGCTCTGAAAGGTGGTCCTTCGACAACCTTGAGATCAACCCCTGGCCATGCTGGAGATCATCGAGGGCTTTTCGCGCGTCATTCTCCTTGGGGCAGCCCTGGCATTGCCGGAGAAAAGCCGCATAGGCCTCCACGGTGTTGGCCTTTTGGGCGAGAAGCCAGGGATCTTTGGATTTCTCGCGGTGATGACTGTAGCGGACACCGGCATAGACCAAGATCACCGCAAACGCGATGGCAAAGAACCAGGTCAAAAACCGTTCAAGGGCATCAAGAAACGCTTTCATACGCTCGCATCACAGACCGACTAAAGCCCAGGGGGCAATTGCAGTTTGCCTTCTTATTTGTTTTTGACACAGGTTAGTCCCTCCAACGGCTTCAGTCTGTTGGGTTGCCGATGGAGATCCCGTCTGTTGTCCCGCGGAGAACCGTGCAGATGGCGTAACCGCCGGGGATGGCATTGTGCAGTCCGTCTCCGAGGTCATTGCTGGAGCTGCCAAAAAAGTAGGGGCCGTCCATAATTGGTAATGCGCCGTTTCATTGGGTCCTTTCTCCTCTTTGTTTATCTGGACTTGGCTATCCTTCTGATAGCCACTATTTCAATCATAATTCAAAACAAAAAAGGAACGTGGCCATTCAGGACGTTAGATTCCTTTCCCGTCAGCCGCCCTCACGTTCGGCAATCGCTTTTCGCCACTCGGCAAAAAATGCGGGATCAGGGGCTGCGACAACGGAACGGCCGAGCACCCCCGGGGCAAATAGCGGCTCCCCATCAAGCGTTTCAGCAATCCCACCCGCCTCGGCAAAAATCAGGGCACCGGCAGCAAAATCCCAGAGCTTCTGGCGACCATGGAGGTAGGCATGAAAACGACCGGCGGCAAACCAACACCACTCCAACGCACCTGCGCCGGTATAGCGCCAGGAACCCACGGGAGCCCGTTCAGCCATGCCCCGCGCCAAGGGTTTGGGCAAGCGTTTGAAATCAATCATGGCCACACACCGGTTAAGGGGAACCCGAACCGGAGTCACCCTGAGTCGTCGTCCATTGAGCCAAGCGCCCTCGCCTTTCGACGCAGAAAAGCACTCATCCCGATTGGGATCATAGACGACCCCGGCAATGGGCTGGCAGCCATTGAGTAGCGCGAGGGAAATGCAGAAATAGGGAAATCCGACTGCGAAATTGTTGCTGCCATCCAGAGGGTCCAGACACCAAAGGTATTCGTCCTCCCGACTGGCCAGCTCTCGCTGCGTTGCCTCATCCATCTCCTCCCCAAGGAGGGTCGCTGCGGGATAAAGATGCGCCAGTTCCCGAACGAAACGGTGCTGGACTTCGATATCCGCCTCACTGACGACACTGCCATCGGGCTTGTATTGCCAGTGCGTATTGTTGA
>JBEBBO010000134.1:0-26399 GCA_041158345.1 Pseudomonadota bacterium
ATTTTCGAATCCGGTCCAAACTCGCCCAGAGGGCCTCTGCCGTTCCGCCGAGTAGCCTCCCGCAACCCAAGCCAAAAAGGGTATCACCGGCAAAGAGGGTCTTTTGCTCCGGGAATCCATAAGCAACATGATGCGGGGTATGTCCAGAGACCTGGTGAACCTCGATGCGTGTCTCTCCGACGATGAGTTCCGAAAGATGCCAGACATCCTGATCCAGTCCAGGAATTGGCTCTCCCGAAGCAGCCGCTCCGAAAATTTTTGCCCCATAACGGGCTTTGAGTTTCAGGTTGCCACCGACATGATCGCCATGCCAATGGGTATTAAGAATATGCGTGAGCGGCCAGCCGCGCTCATCAAGCGCTGCCTGAAGAGGATCCGCATCAGCTGGGTCCACCACCAGGGTCCACGAGGCACTGGCATCCCGGACAATGACAGAATAATTGTCCTTAAGAAGTGGGATTTGCAAAAATTCAATCATCGTTCCGATGTTAAAGTGAATGCGATTGGAGCGCACCCCTTTCCACACACCGACAGAGACTCCCTGAGGACCCAACCATGATTTTCTGGCGCATCAAACCGCTTGAAGCCATTCTCGAAACCGCAGAAAAGAAGAGCCTTCACCGTTCACTGGGCCCCATTCAACTGACCTTGCTGGGGATTGGCGCCGTCATTGGGACCGGTATCTTTGTCCTGACGGCCGAGGCAGCTCAAAAAGCCGGGCCGGGCATGATGCTGTCGTTTGTCCTAGCCGGGTTTGTTTGCGCCGTAGCTGCGCTTTGCTATGCCGAATTGACCGCGATGGTGCCGGTCTCCGGCTCTGCCTACACCTATACGTACGCGGTTCTGGGTGAAATGATTGCCTGGATGGTCGGATGGGCTTTGGTTCTGGAATACGCCGTCGCGTCCAGCGCCGTCGCTGTTGGCTGGTCCGGCTATTTCGTCGGCCTTCTGGACCACTCGCTTGGAATCCATCTTCCAAAGGCCTTGACCAATGGCCCTTTTGCAGGGGGCATCATCAACTTGCCCGCAGTCCTCATCAGCTTTGCTGTCACTGGATTGCTGATGATAGGCACCAAGGAAAGTGCGACCGTGAATGCCTTCCTCGTTGGCGTCAAAATCGTCGCCTTGACCGCATTTATTGTGATTGCTCTTCCAGCCCTTAAGGAAGAGAACTTCCAGCCCTTCCTGCCGGCCGGGGGAAGCGGCGCGGTCGCTGCAGCGGCTTCGATCTTCTTTGCTTACGTCGGTTTTGATGCGGTCTCGACTGCTGCAGAGGAAACCCGGAACCCGCAACGCAATGTCCCAATTGGCCTGATCGGATCTTTGGCGATCTGTACGATCTTTTATCTGCTCGTCTCCGCTGGCGCGGTCGGCGCGATGGGCGCACAACCCCTCATGAATGCGGTGGGCGCAACACTGGATCCCGGCTCAGCCGGAATGACCCAGCAGTGTGAAGCCTTGATCGCTCAAGGGCAGCATCCCTTGGTCTGCTCCAAGGAAGCCCTGGCCCAGGTACTGCGAGAAATCGGCTGGCCAAAGATCGGCAACCTTCTCGGCCTTGCGGCGTTCCTTGCCCTTCCTTCGGTCATCCTGATGCTGTTATTCGCTCAGACCCGCATCTTTTTTGTGATGGCCCGCGACGGTTTGCTCCCTGAGTTTCTCAGCCAGATTCATCCCACGTTCAAAACGCCCCACATCGTCACCCTCATCACAGGAGTTGGGGTCATGATTTCCGCAGCATTCTTCCCGGTGGGGCGTCTGGCTGACGTATCCAATTCAGGAACGCTCTTTGCGTTTTTTATCGTTTCGGTGGCCGTCATGATCCTCAGAGTCACCGAAACCGACCGGCACCGCCCTTTCAAGACGCCAGCCATCTGGCTAGTCGCGCCGCTCGCCATGCTGGGATGCGTCATTCTGTTCCTTTACCTTCCTCGCGAAGCACAGCTGGTCTTCCCGATCTGGGGATCGCTGGGACTCGTTTTCTACTTCCTCTACGGTTACCGAAAGAGCCATTTGGCGCCGGGGAGCCCGGCACAGCTCTCCCGGGAGGAACTAGAAGAGACGATCATCACCTCCGAAGAGGATGAATAAGCCTAGCTTTGGTGATATTGCGGACTGAGCGAGTGGACGGCCTCAATGAAGGCGCCCACATGCTCAGGTTTCACGTCGGGCCAGACCCCATGGCCCAGATTGAAGACGTGACCCGAACCCTGACCAAAGGAGGCCAGAATCCGCCCGACCTCATCCTGTAGCACAGGGATCGGGGCGTACAAGGCCTGCGGATCCAGATTTCCCTGAAGTGCCACCCGATTTCCCACTCGGGATCTCGCCTCACCAATTTCGGTCGTCCAGTCGAGTCCGAGAGCGTCATAACCGGAATCGGCCATGGTCTCAAGCCATTGGCCTCCTCCTTTGGTGAAGAGAACCGCCGGGATTTTTTTGCCGTCACGAACCAGATTCAGTCCATCGCGAATTTTTTTAGCGTAGGCCAGTGAGAAAGCCTGATACTGATGAGGTGCCAGAATGCCACCCCAGGTATCAAAGACCATCACCGCATCGGCTCCGGCTGCAATTTGGGCATTGAGATAGCTGGTGACTGAACGGGCGAGCACGTCCAACAGGCGATGCAAGACCTCAGGCTGTTCAAACAGCATGCCCTTGATCTTTCTAAACTCGCGCGTCCCCCGACCCTCGACCATATAGGTTGCCAAAGTCCATGGACTTCCCGAGAAGCCGATCAGCGGCACTCTTCCCCTCAGTTCCTGTTTGATCAGGCGCACGGCGTCCACGACATAACGTAGATCCGTTTCAGGATCCGGCACACCGATTCGGTCGACGTCAGCCGCCGAGGTCACCGGACGTTGAAACTGAGGGCCCTCACCCTCCACAAACTCAAGACCCAGCCCCATGGCATCCGGAATGGTCAGGATGTCCGAAAAAAGAATCGCGGCATCCAGACGGTAACGGTCGAGGGGCTGCAAGGTCACCTCACACGCCAACTCAGGGGACGTGCAGAGGTTCATGAAACTCCCTGCCTGCTGACGAACTCGGCGATATTCCGGAAGATAACGACCTGCCTGCCGCATCATCCAAACCGGTGTCCGCTCGACAGGTTGTCTTAACAGTGCACGAAGGAAAACATCGTTCTGGAGTTCAGTATTCATAGTTTGTTAGATGTCCCTAGAAGAATCAGGGAAAAGATTGGGTTGTCTGAGCTTCGTCTGGCGGACCAACGGATCAATCAGTCTCGGCCATAATGTTCAAGGGTTTGACGAAGTGCACTCACGTCCACACTCATTGGCAAGGTCGCTTCACCCAGCGCCTTTAACAAAATGACGCGCAGTTGTCCTTCGACATTCTTTTTATCAACCGCCATGTGAGTCAGGAAATCATCGGCGCCGAGCGATGCCGGGGGTCGAACCGGCAGCAATGCGCGCTCGAGAATGGAAATCACCCGTGCCACATCGACAGTCTGAAGGAATCCCAGACGTTCTGAGAGATCTGCCGCCTGACAGGTGCCAATCGCCACGGCTTCGCCATGCAGAATCGCACCATAACCCATGCCGGTTTCCACGGCATGGCCAAAGGTATGACCGAGATTCAATGTGGCCCGCTCACCAGTCTCACGCTCATCCCGAGCGACAACTTCGGCCTTGTTACGACAGGATCTCTCTACCGCTTCAGCGAGTGCTTCCCCATCCCGCCCCACCAGGGTTTCGATATGGGACTCCAGCCACTCAAGAAAAGGCTGGTCGCGGATCAAGCCGTATTTGATCACCTCTGCAAGGCCGGCTGAGAGCTCCCGGTCTTCCAGCGTATCCAGCGTACTCATATCTGCAATGACACACTTCGGCTGATAGAAAGCGCCAATCATGTTCTTACCGCGCGGATGATTCACCGCCGTCTTGCCGCCGACGGAGGAGTCCACCTGGGACAGCAAAGTCGTTGGAACTTGGACAAAGGGAATGCCACGCTGATAGGTCGCCGCAACGAATCCACCCAGATCGCCGATGACGCCGCCCCCCAATGCAATGAGGTGCGCCGTTCGGCTGAAGCGGCGCGCCAGAAGCTCCTCATACACGGCATCGGCAGATTCCAGCGTCTTGTACTTTTCACCGTCCGGGAGGACGACGACCGCAACGTCCCGACCTTCAAAGTGCGCCTTGACTCGGTCCAGATACAGGGGCGCCACTCGGTCGTTGGTCACGATCAGGACCTGACGAGAATCCACATGGCGATGAAAAAGTTCGGCCTCATCCAGAAGGTGTTGACCGATATAGATGGGATAGCTTCGTTCCTGAAGCTCAACTGTCAGAGTTCTCATAGCAATTAATATTTCGGCGTATTGGCCTTTTCATGGGCCTTGAGGATCTGCCGAACCAAGGTTCGACTGGAGGCAGTGCCCGTATCGATGACAAAGTCTGCAACCCGACGATAAATCGGCTCGCGAATTTCAAAGAGTTCCGTCAATCGCTGACGAGGGTCCTCAGTCTGTAACAACGGCCGGTTTGTATCCTTGTGGGTTCGCTCGAGCTGCTTGTCGACGGGGCAATGCAGGTAGACAACAAAACCGCGGTCCTTAAGACAACGTTGATTTTCGGGCAAAAGAATCGATCCGCCCCCGGTGGCCAGAACAACACCGTTAAGGCAGGTCAATTCATCAATGGCTTCCGCTTCACGCCGCCGAAAACCCGCTTCCCCTTCATATTCGAAAATCAGGGGAATCGTCACGCCGGTCTTGCGTTCAATTTCCTTATCGCTGTCGACAAAATCAACGCTCAAGGCCTTGGCTAGCAAGCGACCGATGGTGCTCTTCCCCGCTCCCATCGGACCGATCAGAAAGATACTGTTAAATTTGGCCATGACCCGTTATTTTCGAAATTTTTCGATCATAACACGGGCGCCCTCAACTCCTTGAGCCTAGCGAGACGCCACCAGAAGAATTCCATTTTTACGAAAAAAACCGGGCACTGGGCCCGGTTTTTTTCCGCTGATGAAAGATCAGGGCTTGGGTGCCGGTGCCGGTACCGCTGCCGGAGCAGGGGCTGCATCCTTGGCCGGTGCAGCGGCCGGGGCCGGAGCAGCTGCTGCGGCAGGGGCCTTGCGATCAATCTTGGCCTTGGCCTGAAGTGCACTGATTTTGTCCTGCAACTTCTTGGTCTGAACCATGCTCTTCAACTGATCCTTGACGGCATCAAAGGGCGGCGGAGCCTGCTCGCGTGATTCTTCGCGCGTAATGATGTGCCAGCCAAACTGAGACTGAACCGGCGTCTGGGTCGTTTCGCCGTTCTTCAGGGCGACAACGGCATTCGAGAAAGGCTCGACCATCTGCTGTGGATTGAACCAACCCAGTTCGCCACCCTTGTCTTTGGAGCCCGGATCCTTTGAAAACTTCTTGGCCAAGGCCTCAAACTTTTCACCCTTACCCAGCTTTGCAATGATGTCCTTGGCTTCAGCTTCGCTATCAACCAGGATGTGGCGCGCGCGATATTCGGTCTTCTGCATCGGGCCCACGCGATCGTCATATTCCTTCTTGAGATCCGCATCGGTCACTTCGGCACTTTCGATGAAGACTTCCGCAGCCGCTTGAGAGAGCAGCATGCGTTCTGCATTTTCGATCTTGGCGGCCAGTTTCTGATCCTTGATGGCATCAGAGGTCACCAGATCCTGGCTGAGGAGTTCGCGCTTGATCAGTTCATCGACGATCTTTTCATCTGGAATCTTGTTTTCACCACGGCGCTCATTGACTTCCTCTGCGAGGATATCGAAAGAGGCCTTGCTGATCGGCTTGCCATTCACGGTTGCAATCACATCACCAGTGGCGACGATCTTGGGTTGGGTGTCTGACTTGCCGCAAGCCGTTGCAACAACGGCAACGGCTACCGCCGCAGCGAGAGTGCTGATCTTCATAACTGTCATTCCTTTATGGGGTTGGGTTAATGAACTTCATCGGGTGTATGCGCCTTGATGATCAAGGCATGGATATCGGTCTGCATCAGGCTTCCAAGTGCCCGATAAACCATCTGGTGACGCTGGACGAGAGTCTTTCCAGCAAAAAGGCTGCTCACGATCAAAACGGAGTAATGCCCGCCCCCGTGATGCGCCGCTCCGGCATGGCCCGCATGGGCAGCCGAATCGTCATGAATTTCAAGTGCCGTGGGCGTCAATTCAGCCTCAAGGCTGGCTCGGATACGGTCAATGCGCTCACTCATTGGGGAAAAACCTGCTTGAAGGGTTTGATGGTGACATGGTCATACACACCAGCAGCCACATAGGGATCGAGCTGTGCCCAACTCTGTGCGGCCGCCAGAGTCTCGAATTCAGCCACAATGAGACTGCCAGTGAAGCCCATGGGGCCCGGTGATTCAGCTTCTACCGAAGGGAAAGGACCCGCTAGAACCAGGCGCCCCTCTGACTGAAGCTGCTCCAGTCTTGCAAGATGGTCAGGCCGAGCGGCCAGGCGAAGCTCGAGACTATTTGGACGATCTTCGGCAACAATGGCAAACAGCATCAATCAATCCTTCGCTGGCGTTTCAGTGGGCATGTGCTTGGCTAAAAAGAAAGACTGCAGAAGCACGAACGCAAAGGTGAGCCCCAGCATGCCAAAGAGCTTGAAGTTGACCCACACGCTTTCCTCATAATTGAAAGCGACATAGAGATTGACGCCACCAATCACTACGAAATAAAGCGTCCAGGCGAGGTTAAGCCGCCGCCAGATAGCCGCAGGGAGGACGAGCTGACTTCCCATCATGCGCTGAATAATCGGCGCATTTCCGATCCACTGGCTGCCGAGAAAAACAACCGCAAAAAGCCAGTTGAGGACGGTGGGTTTCCATTTAATGAATGTCGGATCGCGAAGGAACCAAGTTGCACCGCCGAACACCACAATCAGAACCAAAGAGACCAAGTGCATGGTTTCAAACCGTCGGGTTCTGAGCCAGGTATAGCCCACCTGGAGCACGGCCCCAACCATCGCAGCCAGAGTGGCCACATAGATATCCGCCATTTTATAGGCGGCAAAAAAGAGCACGATCGGAAAGAAATCGACCAGTAGTTTCATGGCGTTGGGAGGTTCAATCGTCGACAGATGGCTAGAGTTCCGACTTTCACGATCCGAAAGTCAGGTTGCACTTAATTGCGGACTTCGTTCACGGGGAGCCGTTCCCGGGTCCTGTATACTTTCGCCATTATAACCCAGTTGGATCTGGACATTTCCTTGTTAGATGGCCACCGCGCCCACCAATCAACCCGATGGACACCCAGCAACGCACCGAAATTGAAGCCGCCGCCTTCCGGCGCCTCGTTGAACACCTTCAAACCCACACGGAGGTTCAGAACATCGAGTTGATGCTGACCGCCGATTTTTGTCGCAATTGCCTGGCCAAGTGGTATGCCGCAGCAGCCAAAGACCGGGGCATCGAAACGGATTACGAAGAGGCGCTTGTGGCTGTCTACGGCATGCCATACGGCGATTGGAAAGCGCAGCACCAGAAAGAAGCGACACCCGAACAACTCGAAGCCTTCAAGCGCCGGCAGGCGCAGCAGGCCCAACAACAGTAGGCGCCAGAAGATGACTCAGCGGACTGTTGGCCCTGTCATGATCGACGTGGCTCTCCACGAGGTGGATGCCGTCGAGCGCGAACGCCTTCAGCACCCGGCTGCAGGCGGCGTTATTCTGTTTCGGAGAAACTATGCGTCGATCGAACAAATCACGGCCCTGATTGCCGAAATTCGCGCCATTCGTCCTGATCTCCTGATTGCCGTCGACCATGAGGGCGGGCGGGTCCAACGATTCCGGGAGGGGTTCACCCGGCTCCCTGCCGCGAGTGTCTACGCGCAAGAGGGGGATGAAGATTTGGCGGAGGGTGCCGGCTGGCTGATGGCGGCTGAGCTTCGTGCCGTGGGCGTTGATTTTAGCTTTGCTCCGGTGCTCGATGTCGAATCCGGTATCAGCCAGGTCATCGGGGATCGCGCCTTTGGAACGGACCCCTTTACAGTCACCCGGATGGCTGGACGCTTCATGATCGGCATGCACAGTGCGGGAATGGCTGCCGTGGGCAAACATTTCCCGGGACACGGCGGTGTGGTTGAAGATTCCCACAAAGCCTTGCCGGTCGATCCCCGTGATCTTGAGGCATTGGAATCGAGAGATCTCTTACCCTTTCGCACCCTCATGGGACACGGTCTCGAAGGCGTCATGCCCGCCCATGTCATTTACTCCGCCCTCGATAGCCAGCCGGCGGGCTTCTCAAGCTTCTGGATTCAGGAGGTCCTGAGATCTCGCCTGGGGTTTGACGGTGCAGTTTTCAGTGATGACCTTTCAATGGCCGGCGCCGCTTTCGCCGGCGGGTATCCCGATCGCGCCAAGAGAGCGCTTGATGCCGGTTGCGACATGGTGTTGGTGTGCAATGCCCCAGGTGCCGCCGATGAGGTCCTGGACAGCCTTATCGGACGTCCTGAAGATCCCCTGCGTGCCAAACGCCTGGACCGTTTCCGAGGTCGGACTCATTTTGACCGCGCCCATCTCGACGCCAACCCCGCCTATCAATCACTCTCGGCTCGACTCAGCCGACTTGCCTCCAAGAGCTAATGGACTTCTCCGAAGAAATCCGCCGGGTAGCGGAAGAAGCTGAATGCCTGCATGACCTCGATGTCGTTCGAAAGACGATTGAACGTTTGGGACAGGAAATCACTGAGAACCTGTTCGACGAAAATCCCTTGGTGCTCAGCGTCCTCAATGGCGGCATCTTCTTTACGAGCGAACTTCTCCTGCATCTCCCTTTCCCGTTGGAACTCGATTCCATCAAGGCCGGTCGCTATCAAGGCGCCACGGAAGGAGGCGCCATGCAGTGGCAAATCGAGCCCACCATTCCCGTTCAGGGCCGCACCATCCTGGTCCTGGATGACATTCTCGACGAAGGCATTACCCTGGCTGAGATTCACCGTTACCTTGAGAATAAAGGGGCCCAACGCATCGTCAGTGCCGTCCTTGTAGATAAGGACCTCGGACGAGAAAAACCCTATCGCGCCGACCACATCGGACTGGTCACTGAGAATCGATATCTTTTTGGGTTCGGGCTTGATTACAAGGGGTATCTTCGCAACTGGCCTGGTATTTATGCCTGCCGGACGGTTTATTAGCAGAGGGATCCATGGAATTCACCACAGCCATCATCGGTGGCACCGGACTCACTCACCCGGACCGATTCTCGCTGCTTCGAGAGGAATGGGTTGAAACTCCTTTTGGGAGGCCCTCTGCGCCTCTCCAGTACGGAACGCTGTTTGGTCACCCCGTCGTATTTCTGGCACGACACGGCAACCCTCACGTGATCCCACCGCACAAGGTGAATTATCGGGCCAACATCTGGGCCCTGCGATCAGCCGGCGTTCATCGCGTCATCGCGGTGGCCGCAGTGGGTGGCATCACCCCGCCAATGGGCCCCCAGGTGCTGGCGATTCCGGACCAGATCATCGACTACACCTATGGTCGGCATCAGACCTTCCACGAGGAAGACCTCAATGACGTCGTTCATATCGACTTCACCCATCCCTATACCCCAGCGCTTCGTGAAAGCCTGATTGCTGCGGCAAACCAGTCGGGTATCCAGGTGGTCGCCGAGGGCGTTTATGGGTGTACTCAGGGCCCAAGACTTGAGACGCCTGCGGAAATCCGACGTATGGAGCGGGACGGTTGCGATCTTGTCGGTATGACGGGCATGCCCGAGGCCTGTCTTGCCCGGGAAGCTGGACTCGACTATGCCTGCTTTGCCGTTGTGGCCAATTGGGCAGCGGGAAAACAGGCCGGCGAAATCACGCTGGAGGAAATCCATGCCCACCTCGAAGTCGGTATGGCCAAACTTTTTGGGGTCCTCCAACACTGGTTCCGAGCGGCCTAGGATTCACTGAATCCCAAAATCCAACCTTCCTTCGCAATGACCGCATCCAGCGCGTTCGGCCATTGCCGTTCGAACCATGTCGCCAGGATGCCCTCTCGCGAAGCACTCTCCAACGCTTCAGCGATCAAAAATGCATCCCACTGGTCTCTGGACCAATCCTTGGGGCATCCCGCCCTAAACCAGAGCGCCGGGTAGGCCTCCGCCACGACGCAGGAACCACTCGCTATATCGAGACCATCGTAGGGCCAGAAATGCAGCCGAGTTCCGGCTCGCTCCCGGAGCCAGCGAAGCCAGGGAAGCCCGGCATGGGTCGATGAGGCCACAGAACCCGGAACGTCAAAATGAAAGACCGACTTGGCCCGAGCCAGAATCTCAACCTGACGCCGGGCCCTGCTATCGCCCGTTCGCGGATTATCTGTCCGCAACGCGCGAACCGTCTGGTCTAAATGATCACTGGGCCAGTGGGTGCAAAAATCGTCCAGAAACTGGCTCCAGTTTCCACTGAGGCCATACTGCGTGAAATACGCCAAGGGAAATGAGAACCCGTGGTCGATCCCGACCAGAACGGGCTCCTCGGCAAGAATGACGTCCAAGAGCCATTCGGCGACGCCCTCTCGCGTCCAGTGGCGTAGCGGATTTTTTAGCGGCCGCACTTCACGGGGAGATTCCGCCAATCGGGCCTCAAAGACTCGAAGCCCAGACAGCGGGGTCATGGGTGTCGCGGCACCCGAATAATCGACCCCAATAAACCGTTGGAACAGACTCACGGATTTTTTGTGTCCATCACCTTTTGTGGCGTCCAGATCAGACGCTCGGTCGGAATACCCAAGGTTTTAGCTCGCAAGATCAACTGATCACGAAGCCCGGCAGAAATCTGGGGCGTTCGGCTAAGAATCCAGAAATAATCCCGATCAGGGCCGACCACCAGGGACCATCGGTACTCAGGGTCCAGTGCCGCCACGTGGTAGCCCCCATAAAAAGGCCCAAAAAAGCTGACTTTGAGGGAGCCTTCATTTCGCGCTCCCGTGAACAGAGCTTTTCCAATGGCCTCCCGCCACTGACCGTTTGAAATCTGAATACCTCGATTGAGGACCTTGACCGATCCATCGGCCTCAAGGCTATAGCGAGCTTGAATATCGGTCAGACCCTCTTCAAACCGGTGATCCAGACGAGCGATTTCATACCAGGTCCCCAGATAGTGATCCACCGAAAAGGGGCTCACCGGGTGAATACCCAGGGGCGGTGACGTCGAGCAAGCCAACAGCAAAAGGCCTGCAATCATTACAAGAAGACCCTTTAGCCCGCGGATCCAGCCTCGCTTTTGTTGCATCAATTACGCCTCCATAAAACAAGATTCGGCGAACTCACCCAAGTTTGAATAGCCCGTCATAACTACCTGATCTCGAGGATCTTTTCCAGACACTCTCCTTGAAGATCAAGCCCTCCATATGGCATCATCTCAGGTTACGTGGACAGCTGCCATCCATCTGAAACGCACTGACCCTCTCCTTTTTACCGTCACTCTGAAGCAAGGAATCCCCGATGCCCGGTCGCAATCATCTTTACATCCCCGGCCCCACCAATATCCCTGATTCGGTTCTGAGCGCCATGCATGTCCCCTCAGAGGACCATCGCTCACCGAACTTTCCCAAACTGGTCACCCCGATCCTCGAAAACCTGAAGAAGATCTTCCATACCGAAAAGGGTCAGTGCTTCATCTTCCCGGCAACGGGAACGGCCGGTTGGGAAGTGGCAATCACCAATACCCTTTCACGGGGTGACAAAGTCCTCGCATACCGCTTTGGACAGTTTTCTCACCTCTGGATTGATCTGGCCAAGCGTCTTGGCATGGACGTGGAATTTCACGAAGTCCCCTGGGGCGAAGGCGTCCCACTGGATCATCTTGAAGCCCGCCTGAAGGAAGACAAGGGCCATGAAATCAAGGCCCTCCTGATCTGTCACAACGAGACCGCCACGGGTGTAACCAGCGATCTCCCGGGTGTTCGCAAGGCTCTGGATAACGCAAACCATCCGGCCCTTTTCTTCGTTGATGGCGTCTCTTCCATCGGCTCCCTGGAATTCCGCCTTGACGACTGGGGCGTTGACGTCGGCTTGGCCGGCACCCAGAAGGGATTCATGCTTCCCGCCGGTCTCTGCCTGCTCGGCTTTAGCCAGAAGGCGCTGAAGGCTCGTGAAACCGCAGGCTGTAACCGTGCGTTCCTCGACATCCATGACCACATGGTCCACAACCCGGGTGGCTATTTCCCCTATACACCTGCCATTCCTCTCCTTCATGGCCTCAAGAAGGCCATGGAGTTGATGCTGGAAGAAGGCATGGACAATGTCTGGAAGCGTCATGCCCGTCTTGCCGAAGGCGTCCGTTGTGCGGTGCGTGGCTGGGGCCTTGAAATGTGTGCCAAGGATCCGAAATGGTATTCCAACAGCGTCACCGCCATCGTGGTTCCGGAAGGCTTCGATGCACGGGATGTCATGCACTATGCTTACCATCGCTATAACCTGTCCTTGGGTGCAGGCCTGAGCGAAGTTCTCGGCAAAGTCTTCCGTATCGGCCACCTTGGCGACCTCAATGAGTTGATGTTGGCCAGCGCCATTACAGGCTCAGAAATGTCGCTGCTGGATGCGGGCATTAAAGTGACGCCCGGTAGCGGTATTGCAGCGGCTTCCGAGTACTGGCGAAAGACGGCAGCGCCGCTCGCCCCTCGCGCCTAAAGCAAACATCGAAACGGTGAATCACTCGTCCGGGTGATTCACCGTTCATTGACTATTTTGCTCAATCCTTTTGAAGGCCATGCAAGCAAATCCCCGCATTCTGGTGACGCGCCGATGGCCCGCAGCCTGTGAAAAAAGGCTGTCCGAACACTATCAGGTCACCTTCAATGCGCAGAATGAACCCCTAGGGGTCGATGCGCTGAAAGCCGCCATGCGGGACTACGATGCCGTCCTCCCGACGGTAACCGATTCGCTCAATTCAGAAGTCTTTTCACAGGACTCCATCCGTTGCCGATTCATCGGTAACTTTGGCGTGGGCTACAACCACATCGACATGGTCAGTGTTCGATCCCGTGGCATTGTGGTCAGCAATACCCCTGATGTCCTGACCGACTGCACCGCGGACATCGCCATGTTGCTGCTTTTAATGAGTGCGCGACGCGCCAGTGAGGGCGAAATCCTCCTTCGCGCCGGCCAGTGGAGTGGCTGGCATCCCACGCACCTTTTGGGCACTAAGGTTGCCGGCAAAACGCTTGGACTCGTGGGCTTTGGACGCATTGCCAAGGCCGTTGCCCAACGGGCACACTTTGGCTTTGGCATGAAGATTCTTGTGATCGGAAGAAAGTCCATTCCTCAGGCGGAATTGGATCCATTCCATGCACAGGAAGCGGACAGCCTCGAATCCCTGCTCAGCCATTCGGACTTTGTCTCCCTGCATTGCCCCGGCAGTGCTGAGAATCGCCACCTGATCAATGCAGAACGGCTCAAGGCCATGAAGCCTGAGAGCATTCTGATCAATACAGCCAGAGGCGATGTGATCGACAGCGAAGCCCTGATTGAGGCTCTTCAAAGCCGTCAAATACGAGCTGCAGGGCTGGACGTTTATGAGGGTGAGCCCCACCTTCATCCGGGATTTCTGACCCTGGACAACGTCAGCCTTCTCCCGCATCTTGGGAGCGCAACCGAGGAAACTCGAACCGGTATGGGAATGCGTGTGATCGACAATCTCGATGCGTTCTTTCGGGGCGAAACGCCCCCTGACAAGGTCGCCTGATTGCCAGCGACATCCCCGCCCGAATGGGATCTCTGGCCCAAACCGTCCGAGAGCGCCTACCCGCTCGCCGGCCCGGCACTGGAGGCGCTCCTTTACCGCATGCAGATCCCTCAAACCCTCTGGGGTCATCTCATCGGCGCAAGCCTCGGATTGGGTTCTTGGGTCGCCTCACACCACCGGGAAAAACCGCTACTCCTCGGCATCAACGGCGCGCAGGGTTCCGGAAAATCAACGACGGCAGAGCTTTTGGCAACAACGCTGAAAGAGGTCCATGGGCTTTCAGCCTTCCAATGCTCGATTGATGATTTCTACCTGACCCACTCAGAGCGGGTCCGACTTGCTGAGACCATTCACCCCCTTCTGATCACGCGGGGCGTTCCGGGAACTCACGATCTGGCGCTTCTCCATCAAACGCTGAATGCACTCAGGACCCAAGGTCCATCAGAGATTACTTGGGTTCCGCGTTTCGACAAAGCAAGAGATGATCGCCTCACTCCGTCAGCATGGACGCCTTTCAGGGGGCGTGCAGATGTGGTGATCCTTGAAGGCTGGTGCGTTGGATCAAAACCACAGCCTGAAAGTCGTCTACTGGAAGCCATCAATCGACTGGAGGCCGAGGAAGACACTCTCGGCGTCTGGCGACATTACGTCAATGACGCACTGAGCGAAGGCTATCAATCGCTGTTCGAGCAACTGGATTTGTTGGTCTTACTGAAAATTCCGGATTTCGATGCCGTGATTGAATGGCGAACGCTTCAGGAACGGAAACTCGCTGCACAATCGCAAGATTTGACTGATTCCAAAATCATGGATACCGAGGCGATCAAGCGGTTCATCATGCATTACGAGCGTTTGACGCGCTGGAACCTCGAAACACTTCCAGACCTGGCTGACTTGGTTCTTGAAATCGCCGGGGATCATCGATTCCTGAAAGCCACGACCCAGCAGACGCCGCTCAGCCCTTGAGTCGGGTCCCCCGCTCCAAAAGCCACAGCGCCCAGAGCGCCAAGACCAGAACGACGCCAGCAATCAGGATCAGGGATGTGCCTACAGGCATGTCGCTGACACCCAGAAATCCATAACGAAAGGCATTGACCATATACAGAATTGGATTTCCCAAGGACACCTTGCGCCAGACTTCCGGTAGGAGATTCACCGAATAGAAAACACCCCCGAGGTAAACCAGCGGCGTCAGAACAAAGTTCGGCACGATCGAGATATCGTCAAAACTGTTGGCAAATACCGCATTGATGAATCCTGCCAGGGCGAAAAGCGTGGAGGTCAGCAAAAAGACCAGACCAATCACCTCCGGGTGCTGAAAACCCACACTGGAGAAGCTCAACCCAATGCCCGTAACGACGATCCCGACCGCAAGGCCACGGAAAATGCCGCCGCCCACGTACCCCGTCAAAATCACCCAACTGGGGACTGGAGCCGTCAACAGCTCCTCGATGTTCTTTTGAAACTTGCTTGAATAGAACGAAGAGACCACATTGCTGTAGGAATTGGTAATGATCGACATCAAGGCGATCCCCGGAACGATGTAGTCCATATAGGAGATGCCATCCATCGGACCAATCCGTTGTCCGATCAATGTGCCGAAAATCAGAAAATAGAGTGAGGTGGTCACCGCCGCTGGCAGGATTGTCTGCGGCCAAATGCGCATGAAGCGGTAAATTTCCTTGCCGAGGATCGTCCTCAACGCGGTCAGATGGCATCGAAATCGGCGCATGGTGCTCATTAGTATCGAGGGATCAGAAACTTTTGGCCGTCGAGCTCCCCGACAAGGTTTTCTGCCCGAATCTCAATCAGGAGAACCCCGCCCGGCAACACATCACCCGCAACCAGTTTTTTCATATTCACAATGACGAAACGGTCCTGGGGATTTTCAGAATAGGCGAACATGGTAATTCGAAACGGGGGGATCCGACTTCGGAAGGCTTCGGGCATGTCGTTAATGATCGGAAGGCCAGACCCCACGGGATTTCTAGGCGAAAGTGACTCCGTCTTGGCAATGCCTTCAGCCTCGAGCTCTGCATCCACGGGGTCCTCGTCTTCCGTTACATGCGGTCGAGGATTGGCCGGAGGCATCAGATGTTCTGGCATGGGAATGACCGGACGCTGGACAACAGGCTCAGCGGGCGGCATGAGCTGGACCGGCTCGCCGGCGGGCGGCCTCAAATCAACCGCCGGCGCCTGAGCCAGCGGAACGCTGGCAGGTGTCTGAGCCGGGACCTCTCTGGCTGGCGTCCCAAGGTCGGCAGGAGCAACCATGGATTGAGGCGGTATCGGGGCTTTTGATGCA
The DNA here is from genome assembly GCA_041158345.1 of Pseudomonadota bacterium. Taxonomy (GTDB): domain Bacteria; phylum Pseudomonadota; class Gammaproteobacteria; order Methylococcales; family Methylococcaceae; genus UBA6136. Next base: position 15,986 of record JBEBBO010000134.1, read on the forward strand.
TGGTCCCGATAGAGCCAAAAGCCAATCCCTCCTGCGTTCATCACCGCAAGCAGCCCGATCACCCAAGGCAGCCATCTTGGTCGAGCCGCGCCCGTTTCGGTGACCACCTGAGAAATCCCAGGCACCTGTCCTGCCTGCCGCTCCCGCTCGGATTTCTTGAGGGCATCAAGGATGATGGACATCGTGACCCTCGGCAATGGGAGTAGAAACCAGCTTTGGCACATCCGCACGTGAGCCGTGGCCCTCGATTCCGATGAGCGTCAGCGTCCCGATCAGGCCATCGGGACGAAGCCCAAGCTCTCGTTGGAAGGATTGAATTCGATTTCGAAGGGTTTCATCGAAACGATTGGGGTCGCCGGTGGCAGGACTCAGGCCCAACTGCTGCCGAATTTCAACCATCACGGGATCCGAAATTCCGGGGCGGAGCGCCCGCTTGTCGGTCGGTAATGGCCGATAGGCCAGGATAGCGCGTCCACTCCAACTGTCTCTGATCTGGTCCAATGGCACCGGCAGTGAGGCGGATGCTGTGCGAATCCAAAGGAGGTCTCCCTCTCGTCGCTCGATACACAGGAAGCGCTCAGCCGCCTCACTCCCTCCAAGCTCCAGAACAACACTCACATTGAGGTTGAGCAGATGGTCCCAAGATCCCCTGAAGTTCTGGCAACGAAGATCGCCATGACTGGCTCTGCCACACTTGAATTCCTCAGGCTTTGGAATCCCCCAAAGACCAAAAAGCTGTTTAAGGGCCTCTTCCCTCAGCGTGACCAGATGGGGAGGCAGCGTCGCTGGCAAACTGGCTTGCGATGACATGGAAGATACCTCGGTGAGGCTGAGACTCTTTTCAGGCGATGGGGATGATGCGGATAACCCCAGCGTTGTTCGCAGATTGAAGGTGGGCAGATCTTGGGTCAGGAGTCCCCATCCAGCCCCCACCAAAAAGAAGAGGACAAGCGCGATCAACAGGACCTTCCTGGTCGAAAGGCCGTGGGTCCTGGCACCGACACCTGACCCTCTGAGCTCAATGGCAGCGCGTCGAACGATGGATCGATCCACCTCGAGTTTTCCCAGGGTGTAAGCGCCAAGAAGCGCGCGATCGCCAATCAGATTGATCAGGCGGGGAATCCCGCCCGAGCGCTTGAAGATCTCCCGAATACCCGCTGCCGAAAAGATTTCTTTTCGTGCGTCCGCCACCTTGAGCCGATGCTGAATGTATTCCCGGGTCGCCGCAAGCTTTAGGGGTTCGAGGTGATAACGCGCCGTAATCCTTTGAGCCAACTGCCTCAGGTTGGGTCGATCCAGAATTTCATTCAGCTCGGGCTGCCCGACCAGAATAATCTGAAGCAGTTTGTGTTGGTTTGTCTCAAGGTTGGTTAAGAGTCGAACCTGCTCCAGGACATCGAAGCGAAGATTTTGTGCTTCATCGATAAGCACCAGAACGCGGCGCCCCCGGGCGTGGGCATCCAGCAGGTGCCGATTCAGGGCATCAATGAGTGATTTGAGACTGGCCTTGGAGCCGCCATAGGGAATGCTGAGCTCATCACAAATGGATGCAAGTAGCTCGCGTGAATTCAGCCTGGGATTAAAAACCAGCGCGATATCGACATCATCCGGAAGCTGATCAATCAGTGCTCGACACAGCGTTGTCTTCCCCATTCCCACTTCGCCCGTCAGAACGACAAAGCCGCCACCGACCCCTATACCGTAGAGGAGGTGCGCCAAAGCCTCCCGATGTTGTGGGCTCAAAAAAAGATAGCGCGGGTTCGGCGCAATCGAGAATGGGAGTTCGGAAAGCTGGAAGTGCTGTGTATACATGCGCCGTGGAGTCCGGAACGGTATCCAACACCCATTGAGGGGCTGGACTCGGGCTCAGCCGGTCAGATCGTGGTCGCTTCAGGCCACTCGATCAGTGCTTGTGGCCACACATGCCCGACCCACATCCGGCGGCCATGGGCGATGGTGCGCCACAGGGGGGTTCACTGAAGGAAGGCGTTGAACGGCCGCCATGGACGGCAGGCGCTGAAAGGAGTTTCTTGATATCAGCCGCACCGCATTCAGGACACGCCGGGATCGGATCACTGATCTTGTGCATGGCCGTAAAGGGGTGATTGCAAGACTGGCACTGATAATCGTAGGTAGGCATGGTCAGATTCTCGTTTTGAGATTAATTCAGAACGAATTCAAAAAGGTTTGACGACCGCAAGGATGACGATTGCGACCAGAAACAGGACCGGCACTTCATTCATCCATCGGTAATAAACGTGGGAGCGCCGGTTACGATTGTGTTTAAACGCCGCGAGCCATCTACCACATTGAATGTGATAGATCACCAGAATGAGGAGTAATGCCAATTTGGCATGCAGCCAACCGCTGGCGCCATAGAGCGCCCAGGCATAACTGGTGAGCATCCAAATCCCAAACGCCAGCGTCACAATCATCCCAGGGGTCATGATCCCCCAGTAGAGCTTCCTTTCCATGACCTTGAAGCGCTCATGACTAATCGCATCCGTCGACATCGCATGGTAAACGAACAAGCGCGGCAAGTAGAACAGGCCGGCAAACCAGGTCACCATGAAAATCAGATGAAACGCCTTGAGCCACAACATGCGTCTGGGATCCTAAGGAATGAAGGAGCCCTCGTCCCCTGAAGGGACAAGGGCAATACGCTTAGTCTTCGAGCTGCTGGATACCATCCAGGAACCAGGTCGGCTGACGGCTATTGAGGGCGCGGGTGAAATGCCATACCTCGCGGACTTGCTGCGGTCGTGCTGCAGGATCCTCACGCATCATGACATCAAAGAGCACTGTTGCTTCGCGGTTTCCCGAAACATCGCGGACCTCAAGGACTTCACATTCGACCTTCAGCAGGTCCGTCTGGTTAGTCGCATTGCCCCGAGCACGAATTTGATCCTGCAGCTCGCCGAATACCTTATCCGTAGTCAGTGCACGAAGCTCGGCAAGATCACCGCGATCCCAGGCCGCCTGCATCATGGTGTAAGCCGCCTTGGCACCGGAGATGAACTGTGACTGATCAAAATCGGACGGAAAAGCCGCAGGTGCCGGGGTAGCCTTCGGTGCCGCGTTTCCACCTCGTGAGAAAATATCCGTATCAAAACCGGCACCCGTTTCGGCGTTGTTTCGCGCATAAGGCGATGAATCGCCCGTATGCCCTGCGTAGCCGGCTGGCGTTGGACGCGCCTCAGCAGACTGGCGACGCGCTGCGAAAAGACGCATTAAGAGGAATGCAATCCCGGCAAAGACCAGGATATCGAGAAAGTTAATGTGCTCAAAACCGCCGCCCATGAAGAGCGCACCCAGGAGTCCACCTAACGCCAGACCGCCCAAGAAACGTCCGAAACCTCCACGCTGCGCCATGGTGTCACGGATACCCTGGTTTCTGGCCTGCGCGGGCGAGACGGCGGGCTGCTGAGCAAAGCCACCCGGCTGCCCCATTCCAGGGGAGCGCTGATATGGCGTGCTGTACGAGGGCCGGCTGCCGAAGGACTTACCACTGCCCATGCGAGCTGCACTGGCCTCTTGCATCGATCCAAGCAGGAGACCCATGGCCACCATGAGGCCCAGAGCGATTTGCAGAATACTTTTGTTCATGGCTAATGCTTTCCATTGAGGATAACGAACACGTCACAGGATATGCAGACAATGGGGCTTAAATTCAAGGCCCCCACAGGCGTTTCAAGTTTCCGAACGTGCGAGTGATTGAAGAACTAATGTACCATGACGGAGTCCAAAGATCGGATCCTTTAGATCGGAGTAATCATTCCATGGCACGTATTCAGACCATTCCCGCACGCGGTCGTTCCGAGAGTCTTCTCGCAACCCATCGCGTTCTTAGAAACACTTACGCACTGCTTTCACTGACCTTGTTGTTCAGCGCATTCGCTGCTGCGGCCAGCATGGTGCTGGAACTGCCTTACCCGGGCTTCGTCATTACCCTGGTGGGCTACTTTGGCCTCTTTTTCCTTGTCAACAAATTCCAGAACAGTGCCTGGGGCCTGGTTTGGCTCTTTGCCCTGACGGGATTCATGGGCATGACCCTGGGTCCCATCCTGAATGCCTACATTGGGCATTTTGCGAATGGCGCTGAACTGATTGTGATGGCGCTGGGTGGAACCGGAGTTACGTTCTTAGGGCTTTCAGCCTATGCCCTCGTCAGCCGCAAAGATTTCAGTTTCCTGGGCGGCATGCTGAGCGCGGGCATTCTGGTCGCGTTCCTTGCAAGCCTCGCGGTCGCATTTATCCCCGGCTTGAACGGCATGGCGGTGGGTATTTCAGCGATGTTTGTCATTCTGATGGCAGGACTCATCCTGTTCGAGACCAGCAACATCATTCATGGTGGCGAAACGAACTACATCCTCGCTACGCTGAGCCTCTACATCACGATCTACAATCTCTTCACCAGCCTGCTTCAGATCCTCGGCGTTCTTCAGAGCGACGACTGATCCATGGGATGGGGCAGGCTGTTCGCCTGCCCTCCCTCAATTTCCCCCGTCCTTTCTCATCACGTCGTGCCCTAACGGCCCGGCAGGGCTGTGCTATGCTTGAGGGACTGTTTTTCTCGTCTAATAATCATGCAACTCCCTGATTTCAAAAGGAGCCGGGTACTGGTTGCCGGCGACCTGATGCTCGACCGCTACTGGCATGGCGGCACCTCACGCATTTCTCCAGAAGCTCCCGTGCCCGTGGTGCGGGTGAACGAAATTGAAGAGCGGGCTGGCGGAGCCGGTAACGTTGCCCTGAACATCGCGTCCTTGGGGGGGCACGTCGAACTGCTGGGTCACTGTGGCCAGGACGAGGCGGGATCCGCTTTGATCTCATTGTTGGAATCCCAGGGCGTGAAGTGCCGAATTGAGAGATCACGTCATGCGCCAACCATCACAAAACTTCGGGTCCTGAGTCGACACCAGCAATTAATCCGACTCGACTTTGAGGATGCCTTTCAGAGCGAAGACATTGCGTCGTTGCAAACGCTGTTCCAGTCAGCCTTACAGGAGGCTGCCGTCGTCATCCTCTCCGATTACGGCAAAGGGACACTGGGGCAGCCGGAAGCCTTGATTGATGCGGCCAAAGCGCTGGGTAAGCCCGTGCTAGTGGACCCCAAGGGGTCGGATTTTGCCAAATACCGGGGGGCTACCCTTCTGACCCCTAATCGGCATGAGTTTGAACTGGTTGCAGGACATGCTCGTGATGAAGCGGAACTGGTGAGGCTTGGCGAGTCCCTTCGAGATCGACTGGAACTTGAAGCCCTGTTGATCACGCGGGGAGATGAGGGAATGACGCTGCTGGCTCGGAATGTGCCGCCTCTCCATCTTCCGGCCAGAGCCAAGGAGGTTTATGACGTCACCGGTGCGGGAGACACCGTCATTGCGACGCTCGCCGCCAGCCTTGCGACGGGTCTGAGCCTCCCCGAGGCAACGCACCTTGCGAACATTGCGGCTGGCATCGTGGTAGGAAAACTGGGAACAGCCACACTCGATCCTGCGGAAATCCGACTCGCGCTCCACGGTGATCAGGCGGAACATCGGGGGGCCATCGCGCTTGACCTTCTGCAACCCATTCTTCATGAAGCAAAAGTCCGTGGTGAAAAAATCGTCGCGACCAATGGTTGCTTCGATATCTTGCACCCAGGCCATGTGGACTATCTTCGAAGAGCCCGGGAACTGGGTGATCGACTGATCGTTTTAGTGAACTCGGATGCGTCCGTAAAGCGACTGAAGGGTCCGGAAAGACCTATCAACAATCTCGGCCACCGCATGGCCATGCTGGCCGCGCTTGAATGTGTGGACTGGGTAGTGCCCTTCGAGGAAGATACCCCAAGAGATCTGATCGGTCTGGTTCTCCCTGACATTCTCGTCAAGGGCGGTGACTACACGGACATCACGACCATCGCCGGACATGACCATGTCCTTGCCCATGGGGGCCGGGTCGAGATTCTGGATTTCGTCGAGGGACATTCGACGACATCCATCATTGAACGTATCCATCAAAAGACAGGAAGCGCCTAAGCATGGCTGAGCGAGAAAAATCCAGGAAGGGATCGGAGAACATAGAAAACCTGAAAATCCCGCCCTACTCGATCAATGCAGAGCAGTCCGTGATCGGGGCCCTGATGCTCGATAAGCTCGCGTGGGACAAAGTCGCCGAAATTCTGATTGAGGATGACTTCTATCGGCGGGATCATCAACTGATCTATCGGGCCATCCGGATTCTCGCAGAGAAGCAATCCCCCCTCGATGTGATTACCCTTTCCGAGTCGCTGGAACAACTCGGGTGGATCGAGGAATGCGGCGGACTGGCCTACCTCGCAACACTGGCCAAAGAAACACCCAGCGCCGCGAACATTGAAGCCTATGCCAATATTGTTCGGGAAAAATCGATTCTTCGGCAACTGATTCATTCAGGATCCGAAATCGCCGACCTCGCCTATAGCCCGCAGGGACGTGAAACCATCCAATTGATCGAATCTGCAGAGCAAACGGTTTTCCGGATTGCCGATCAGTATCGCCGCAAAGGCACCGGATTTAGCCCCATCAAACCCCTCCTGGCCAAGGCCATTGATCGGATCGAGACCCTTTTCCAACAGGATGGGCATCTGACCGGGGCCAGCACAGGGTTTACCGATTTCGACGAAATGACATCCGGTCTTCAGAATTCGGACCTCATCATCGTCGCGGGCCGCCCTTCTATGGGGAAGACGACTTTCGCGATGAACATCGCAGAACACGTCGCCATCAAAGAACAAGTTCCGGTTGCGGTATTCAGTATGGAAATGCCTGGCGAGCAACTCGCCATGCGTATGATTTCCTCACTGGGGCGCATTGATCAACATCGCGTCCGAACCGGAAAGCTGGAAGATGATGAATGGCCTCGCATGACATCGGCCATCAACATCCTTGCCGAGACCAAGCTCTATATCGATGACACCCCGGCCATGACGCCAACGGAAGTCAGAGCTCGATGCCGAAGATTGGCCCGAGAAAACGATGGCAAGTTGGGGCTTATCGTTCTCGACTATCTCCAGTTGATGCAATCTCCCGGTTCCGAAAGTCGCGTCAACGAAATTTCTGATATTTCACGGCAACTGAAAGGGCTTGCGAAGGAACTCAACGTTCCCGTCATCGCCCTGTCGCAGTTGAATCGCAGTCTGGAACAACGGCCCAACAAGCGTCCGATCATGTCGGATCTTCGTGAATCAGGAGCGATTGAACAGGATGCAGACCTCATTGTCTTCATCTACCGGGATGAGGTCTACAACAAGGACACCACCGACAAGGGTTCAGCAGAGATCATTATTGCCAAGCAACGTAATGGCCCGATTGGCACTGCCCGTCTCACTTTCCTAGGCCAATACACCCGATTCGAGAACTTCATACACGATCCTTATGCCGGTGAGCCTTACTGACCCGAGTCGGGTCGCACACGCCCTTATCAATATCGGCGCATTACGAGAGAATCTGCGCAAGGTCAGAACGATTGCGCCTCGGGCAAAGGTCATGTCGGTCATCAAGGCGAATGCCTACGGGCACGGACTCATTCGTGTTGCTGGGGGCCTCATTGAGTCTGATGCCTTTGCTGTTGCTAGAACTCAGGAAGCCATTGAACTTCGCAAGGCGGGGTTCACCCAAAGTATTGCGGTACTTCAAGGGTTCTTCGATCAGGACGAGCTATCCATCTACGGCAAGCTATCCTTGGAGCCGGTGGTTCACTCTGCTTGGCAAGTCGATCTTCTTGAGAAACGAACTCGAGGGTATCCCCTCAAGGTCTGGCTCAAAGTCGACACGGGCATGAGCCGTCTGGGTGTTCATCCAAATGAAGTCGAGTCGCTCACCAAACGTTTGCGCAACTGCAAAACGGTGAAAGGACCGATCTCCATGATGTCCCATCTCGCGAATGCGGATGCGTTGGATGATCCTTTCACACCCCGTCAGATCAGTCTATTTCAGTCGCTAGGCAAGGGGATGGATGGCGAAACGGGGATTGCAAATTCAGCCGGTGTCTTGGGTTGGAAAGAGGCTCACGCGGAATGGATCCGACCCGGCATCATCCTCTATGGCATTTCTCCGTTTGCGGGAAAAACAGGCCAACAGGAGGGTCTGCATCCCGTCATGACCCTCAGATCTCGGATCATCAGCATCAAGGAAATCGAACCGGGCACTCGGGTCGGTTATGGAGGCGACTGGGTTGCCGGCAGAAAAACGCGACTGGGCGTTGCTGCGATTGGCTACGGCGACGGGTATCCGAGGCAAGCGCGCTCAGGGACCCCAGTTCTGATTCGAGGTCAAAGGGCGCCTTTGGCCGGACGGGTCTCGATGGATATGGTGACGATTGATCTCACTGATTGCCCGGAGGCCGAAATTGGTGATTTGGTCACCCTCTGGGGTGAAGGACTCCCTGTCGAGCTAATCGCGGAATATGCCAACACCATTCCCTACGATCTGGTTTGCGGCATCACCCGGAGAGTTCAGGTCATCGAGATCTAATTCTCACTAGGGCCGTGTGGCCTCTTCTAACCAGGCGATCCAGCGAAGCGCCTGCTCACGATTATCGCCACACATTTCAAGATTGGGTTTCAAGCCTGCGCAACACTTTGGCCGCTCGGGCTGACCAAAAATCAGGCAACGATCATCGTCTGACAACTGGACACATCGCACCCCTGCTGGTTTTCCCTCAGGCATACCCGGGATCGGTGTTGATATCGAAAGCGCGATACAACACGCCCCACACTGAGGGCGACATTCCACTACTTGAGTTCCTCAGGAAGAAATCCGGGAATTTTTTCGAGCTCTAGGCGCTGCACCAGCGCCGCCGCCTCATCATCCGTATAGGCTTCTGGTGTGAAACGTCCCCAGACGGGCGCGGGCCAGGCGGCATCATCACGAAATCGTGCAATCACGTGCCAATGCAGTTGTGGCACTAAATTTCCGATGGCTGCGACGTTGATCTTGTCAGCCAAAAGCTGCCGCTGCATTTGTCTTGCGACCGATGAAGACTCCAGAATCAGGCGCCCCTGATCCGCCTCGGAGAGTTCGGTGATTTCTTTCAAATCAGGATACGTTGGAACCAGAATGATCCAGGGATAACGGCGCTCTTGCATCAACAGAACACGGCTTAAAGGGAGATGCCCAAGGCAAGTCGTATCTGAGAGTAATTTCGGGTGAAGCTGAAACTCGGCAGACATCATGGACTCGCTTTTCGGGTGACGAACATCGCATCACCATAGCTGAAGAATCGGTACTTCTCACTGACCGCATGCTGATAGGCTGCCATGACTTCGGGATAGCCCCCGAAGGCGGATACCAATGCCAAAAGTGTAGATTCGGGTAAATGAAAGTTGGTCAAAAGGGCATCCACCACACGGAAAGTGAAGCCCGGCTGAATGAAGATATCCGTTTCCCCTGCGTAGGCATCAAGTTGCCCTGAAAGGGCTGCCGACTCCAAGGCTCGAACTGCAGTTGTTCCGATCGCGACAACCCGACCTCCTTGCGCCTTGGTCTCTCGAATCTTTGTAACGGCATGCGCGTTCACCTCACAAACTTCGGCATGCATCCGATGGTCATCCAAGTTTTCGGCGCGAACGGGAAGAAATGTGCCGCTACCCACATGCAAGGTCACAGTGACCCGATCAATGCCCTGCCGAGCTAGCTGGCTCAACATCAATTCATCAAAATGAAGACCCGCCGTGGGTGCTGCAACCGCACCTGGGCTTGTAGAAAAAACGGTCTGATATCGTTCGCGATCTGCAGAGGTATCGGCTCTTCCAATATAGGGCGGTAATGGCATGTGACCGACATCCTCAAGAACGGCCAGTACCGGTACGTTTGGATCGAACCGAAGCACAAAGAGAGACTCCCGACGGTCAATCACTTCACAGCCGTAACCACCATCCAACAAGAGCCTTGCCCCGGGTTTTGGAGACTTGCTGGCCCGCAAGTGAACCAGCGCTGTGTAGGGGTCGAGAAGTCGCTCCAACAAAATCTCAATTCGGCCTCCCGTCGCTTTCGCGCCAAAGACTCTCGCGGGGATGACCCTCGTGTCATTGAGGACCAAAAGGTCGCCCGAACGAAGGAGTTGAGGGAGCTCTTGAAATCTTTGATCCTTAAGGGGTCTTCCAGACTCCATGACCAAAAGCCTTGAATCGGTTCTCTTTTCAAGAGGGGCCTGAGCGATGAGGTCTTGGGGAAGCTCGAAATAAAAGTCACTTTTCAACATAGCTCAACATGATGCCACAGGGGACCTCAAATTCGTGACACCAAACCATGCCATTTAAAATGACTGGAGCAAGTCAATTGTTTGCGTTATGATTGAAGGTTCAGCCGGAGTGGCGAAACTGGTAGACGCGCCAGACTCAAAATCTGGTTTGGGAAACCAAGTGTCGGTTCGATTCCGACCTCCGGCACCA
>JBEBBO010000135.1:0-26904 GCA_041158345.1 Pseudomonadota bacterium
GAACGAGTGGGGTCACACCTTCTGGTTCATGGAAGAGCTGTTCGTAGCGCCGCTGCACTACGGCTTCGTCTTCTTCGGCTGGCTGGCTCTGGCTATCGCCGGTGTACTCCTTCAGGTCTTCACCTCGTTTGGTAACCTGATCGGACGCGATCTTTGCCCTGACATCCGGGCCTGATCGGAAACAGGACTCGGAGCAGCTGTAAGGCTGCTCCAAATGGAGAGCCCCCGGAGCAAAACCTCCGGGGGTTTTCTTTTGCCTTTAGAATTTGGGCGTCTACAAACCCAAACAACCCAGGACTTTATGGACTCCCCAGCGCCATCGCATCTTCCCCCCGAGCGGATTTATTGGTGGGCCCGACAGCACGCACTCATCCTCCTGATTGGGGTCAGCGCCGCTTGGCTGGAACGTTCAGGGCTGCTTTTGGCGGCCATGGCAGGCGCCTCCTTTCTTGCCGTCTTTCGGATGCCCTCATCCAGTGAAGGCGCGCAAGATATCAACCTGTGGCGAAAAGTCCTGCTGTTTACCCGAATCATCATTGCCTTAGGCGTCATCGCTGAACCTCAAACGAACCCCAAAGCGATTGTCACCACGCTGGTCATTCTGACGATCCTTCAGGTCGTTGAAGCCTGTCTCTCCCGCAGGCGTAAAAACACACCCCCCCGTCTCGCCCTGATCGAACAAGAAACCGATGCACTCTGGCTGATTAGCCTGAGCTTCACGCTTGCGCCATTGACGCCTCTGGGACATCACATCATCTGGCTAGCCCTCTTAAGACCTCTTGCCGTCATGACCAGCCATTGGTCAGGCGCGCCGAGCTCTGCGATGCCCTGGAGTTTTAGCGTACGGATTACGTCGTGCGTCTCATTGGTTGCGCTCTCAGCGCCCCTTGTCGACAGTATTCCAATAAATTTTGCTCAAGGGCTTCTTGCCCTGGGCGCCATAGGATGGATTATCCCGCTGGCCGTCTGGGCCGCACGAGCCAACAAAAAGAGGGGTAAGAGGCTGAAGCGCCTCTGATCGAATCAGGGGCAGGACGCCGGCGAAAGGGGACGGTAGCTCATCGCGCCGTGAGCGATGAGATCAGATCCTTGGGAATGAAATTCGCATGTCCTCAACTCTGGCAAGGCTTGGCCTAAAGGCAGACCGAGGGGCGCACCACCGACATAGCAAGCCATCAAAGAAATCACGCAGTAATCGATCAATTGAGCTTGCATAAAGACGCGCATGGTCGTCTCGTGCCCGTGCACCAACAAAGTTCTCACACCCAGCGCGGACAATCGTTCAAGAATCTCGGAAGGCTCAAATGCAAGCCGATGTTTGAAGGGGAGCGCGATGACCCGAATTCCCTTCGCTTCGAGCTCCTGTCTTTTTGCCGCATCATGCTCCGAGGAGGTGATCACAAGAATACGACTGGACTCAACGCATCCATGGGACCCGTCCCAGATGAGGTCAGGATCCAAAATCACGCGAAGACCCGCCCCAGAAACGTGGAGCAATGACAACCAGCCATCTGATGCTGACAAAAGAATCGCATCATGATGGGCATCCAGATATTGCCCCAATCCGAAATCCCGCGAGCCAAGGGCTGCGTGCTCAGGCTGCGCCAATAGAACCCCGTCCAAACTTTGTGCGTAGGCCAAAGTCACAAACGGGCGGGACTGCCCTGAATTTCGCGCCAAGGCTAACTGCGCCAGAAGCGGCGCCATGAAAGCAAAATCGTGATCCGTCGGAACCTGTTCGGTGAATCTCAACAGATGCGCCATGCGCTCTGCCTTTGATCTCAGGTAGCCCAGATTTTCCTCATGCTGCCCAACCTCAATCGGAATGCGAGCCGCCACCTGGATACCATGACTCTCGAGCTCTTCAACCTTGTGGGGATTGTTCGTAATCAGTCGAATCGATGCCACATCGAGGTCTCGAAGAATTCGAGCCGCAATGCCGTAATCCCGTTCATCGGCCTGATGGCCCAATTGGATATTGGCTTCTACCGTATCGAGCCCTTGATCTTGAAGGTTATAGGCCTCCATCTTCTTGAGCAGCCCAATGCCTCGGCCCTCCTGACGCAGGTAAATAAGGATGCCTGCCTTCTGTCGGCCCAAATACATCAGGGTATGCTTGAGCTGATCACCGCAATCACAGCGGCGCGACCCGAAAACGTCACCCGTAAGGCACTCGGAATGAACACGGACCGGCACGGGCGCCAACCCTGACACCTCGCCTTTGACGAGGGCCAAGTGCTCCTTTCCGCCTTCAAGGTAGAGATAAAGGGAAAAGTCACCGAAGCCTGTCGGCAAGCGGGTCTTGACGAGATTCTTGATCACAGAGACCTAGTTGGCCACGAAAAATGCATAGCGGACCAGTATAACGAAGTTCGACTGCACGATGGAGCCCATCGCCACTAAACCTCGGCCCATGCAGCCTCAATCACCTGTTCGATGCGCGTTTGCTTTTGCTCGATGTCTCGGACCAACTCAAACTGGCGAAGGGCGCGCTCCAGATTCTCGCCTCGGCGACTGACTTTGAAGTAAAGATCCCCTTTGAGGTGATCCGTTAAAAACCGGGTTCCAAGCTCATAGGGCAAAAGCCACGTGGCGGTATAGATATAGTCCAGATCCGCCCGCGTCAGACTGGCGGCAGCTTCCAGAAAATAGCCGTCCAAAACCGCCTCAAAAATCTCGAGATCGAAACGAACTTTTGAATTCCCCGCCTCTCCCGATACATTGCAGCAAGACCTGAAGCAATCCCCAAGATCATAATGAATCAAGCCAGGCTTCACCGTATCAAGATCGATCAAGCTGATGGCACGAATTTCGGACTCACTAAAAAGGACGTTATCGAGCTTGGGATCTCCGTGCATCACCCGCACTTTGAGGACACCTCGCTCACGGGCTAACTCAAGTGCCCCTGCGGCCTCACGTCGCGCGTCGATAAACCCGACCTGAATCGCATCGATCGCGCCCATGGCCCCATTCAGTTCAAGCGCTTGATCCCAGCGTTCGAGATAACGTGGCGTCTCGTGAAACCCCGGCAAGGTATCGGCTAACAAATCACAAGGTAGGGATTCGGTCATGCGGTGAAACCACCCCAGGGCTCGCCCCACCTCAACCGCCTCCTCTCGCTGCTTGATGCCCCTTAAATTTCGGGCCTTGGGAATCAGCGCGAGACCACGCCAGAAAACCCCTGCCTCATCTTGAAGAAAATCCGCGCCCGTGAGGGTCGTGTGGATGTCAGGTAACGTCAGACCAGACTGCTCGGAAAGTTTGCCACCGAAGTGATTCAGCAGATGGCGCAAATTGGCCATGACCCCCGCTGGATCAGGAAAAACCTCGGGGTTGAGACGCTGAAGCACCCAGCTGCTAGCCCCTCCCTGAACACTGTAGGTGTCATTGATGAGACCCCCTGATAATGGCGCTAGGCTGACCGCCTCAGGATCAAGCTCAAAGGCAGGAAGAATGTTGCGGCGGATTGCCTCCTCTCCAGAAGCCATATCAGACATTCGGCTTACCTGAGCCCAGACCCAGCCGCTCACGGGTTTCATCCTTCGCCCGTTCAGTTTTCCTGAAGAGGACGTAAACGGCTCCGGCGCCGCCATGCCATCGCTGGGCGCTATGAAAAGCCATTACTTGAGGAAACATGGGCAGCCAACGAACCAGAAAGCTCTTTAGCAGCGGTATTTTGTCCTTGTTGTTGCGCCCTTTGCCATGACTGATCAGGGCGGACCGCACATCATATTGAACGCAGTCCGAGACAAATCGATAGAGTTCTTGGCGCGCCTGTTCTACCGTTAACCCGTGAAGGTCCAGCGTCGCGTCGGGCGCATAATCCCCCCGCTGAAGACTCCGAAAGACGCCGTGCTGAATGCCATCTCGCTTGAAGCTGATGACAGCTTCCGGCCGAACCGGCTCGACAAAGGTGGTCGGCAAAAGCGACTCATCCAGATCCAGCGCGCGTTGTGCACTCTCCCTTCGATAATTGAGGCCAGGCCGCAACGACTCGTCCCGAATTTTTTCCGGTTCACGAACCTCCTTTTTCAAGGGGCGAACCCCCGCCATTTCTTTCAAGAACAGGTCGTCTTCATTGCTCATGAACAGAAGATTCCCTGCTGAAGATTTGGTTCCACGTGAAGCGAAATACGTCAAAAAACGGCGCGTCAGATCAAGTCTTCGACGATGAAGTCCTCGAGATCCTCAAGCCCCGTCTCCGTGACCGCCATGGTGCGAACGGAAATGCCGGCCTCATGGACCGACTCAGCCCGCCCGCTCACCAGCGGATGCCAGGCCGGAAGAGGTTCACCATCGCGGCGAAGCCGATATGCGCAGGTCGAAGGCAGCCAGGACAACGCCTCGGGGTCTTTTCGAAGATCCAGACACCCGGGAACTTTCTGCGTCCTGTCCGAGTAAGACCGACAGCGGCAAGTCTCCAGATTCAACTGCCGACAAGCGACCCGGGTGTAGTAAAGATCTCCCGTGTCCTCGTCCTCCAGCTTATGGAGACAACAGCGAGCGCACCCATCACACAGGGCTTCCCACTCAGAAGGGCTGAGCTCGGCCAAAGGCTTTGCCGCCCAAAATGCGGACCCCTTCCCAGCCATCACAGATCATTGACCCAGTGTCGACCGTCCCTTGCCATCAGCTCATCGGCCTCTTTCGGACCCCAACTGCCTGCGGGATAGTTCGGGAAGCTTCTGGGTGGCAAAGCCTTCCAGACATCAAGGACGGGCTGAATCAGCGACCAGCCGGCTTCCACCATATCGGCCCGCTGGAACAGTGTGGCATCGCCAATCATGCAATCCAACAGCAACCGCTCGTAACCCGTTTCCGGCTTGGTTCCAAAGTAGTCCGAGTACTCGAAATCCATGTTGACCGAGCCAAGCTTCATCACCGGACCCGGCACCTTCGCGCCAAAATGAAGCGAGATGCCTTCCTTGGGTTGAATGTGAATCGCAAGGCGATTCGTGGTCAGTTCATCAACCGCGGTATTGCGGAACAGAATGAATGGCGCCTGCCGAAACTGGATAACAATCTCTGTGGTCCGCTTTGGGAGCCGCTTGCCGGTTCGAAGATAAAAGGGAACATCCGCCCAACGCCAGTTGTCCAGATTCAGCTTCATGGCCACAAACGTTTCCGTCTTTGAATCCGGAGCGACCATCGCCTCGTCCCGATACCCGGGGACGGCGTTGCCATTCACTTCCCCTGGGCCATACTGACCTCGGGCCATATCGCTCAGAACCTGCTCAGGCGTGGGAACCTGAACGGCGCGGAGCACCTTGGCCTGCTCATCTCGAACCGCATCGGCCCCAAACGAAACCGGTGGCTCCATGGTGATTAGCGAAAGGAGCTGAAACAGATGGTTTGGCACCATATCTCTCAGCGCCCCGGAGGACTCGTAATAAGGTCCACGCCGCTCAACACCGACGTCTTCAGCCGCGGTGATCTGGACATGGTCGATGTAACGTCGATTCCAGATGGGCTCAAAGATGCTATTGGCAAAGCGCATGACCATGATGTTCTGGACGGTTTCTTTACCCAGGTAATGATCGATGCGATAGATCTGTCGCTCGCGCAGCACCTTCTTGATATTTACATTGAGTTCACGCGCCGATTCAAGATCGCGACCAAATGGTTTTTCGATGATCACACGACGCCAGCTCTTGTCCCCCTCCGTCGCCATCCCTGCCTGCCCCAAACGACGAACGATCTCGCCAAAAAAGGTAGGCGCCGTCGCAAGGTAGAAGAACAAGTTGTCATCGATCTGATGCTGGACGCGAATTTCCTCTGCGCAAGCCTTCAGACCGGCATAAAAATCCTTGTCATGCAGGTCACCGGGAAAGTAATGAATGCGCTCAGAAAACCAGCCCAGAACCTCAGGATCGACCGTATCCGTTGCATAGTCCTCGATGGCCTTGACCATGAGATCGCGAAAAGCATTGCTTTCCATCGGCTCGACTGAAGTCCCCACCACCGCGAAGCGGCTGGAGAGCAACTTGGCCTTCGCGAGGTTATAAAGCGCAGGAATCAGCTTTCGCTGGGTCAGATTTCCGGTCGCACCGAAAATGACCATCACGCAGGACTCGCCAGGCTTTCCCTGGTTGACATGCACCTCAGGCAGCTGGTTTTCCGTGGTATTCATTTTTTCTCCTGATGACCGCCGAAATAGTAGCGCATCGCCGAAAGCACCTTGAGCGCGAATTCGTCCTCGCCACGGGAGGCAAAGCGCTGGAATACCGCAGCCGTGAGGACCGGTGCGGGGGTCCCCTGCTCTACCGCGGCCTGCACGGTCCAACGCCCCTCACCCGAATCCGAAACCTTGCCGGAGAACTGCTCGAGCTTCGGATTGGTGGCAAAGGCTTCAGCCGTCAGATCCAGCAGCCACGAACTGACCACGCTGCCGCGACGCCATAGCTCAGCAATACTGCCAAGGTCGAGATCGTACTGATAGTGCTCGGGATGCCTGAGCGGCGTCGTTTCAGCATCTGTCTCATGGCTCGCCCGGCCGATTCCTGCGTTTTTCAGGATATTAAAGCCCTCGGCGTAGGCCGCCATCAACCCGTACTCGATCCCGTTATGGACCATTTTGACAAAATGGCCCGCGCCCGCGGGACCACAATGGAGGTAGCCGTCTGTCGCCGTACTTGATCCGTCGCGCCATCCGGGGGTCGCTTCAACGTCACCCTGCCCTGGAGCCAATGCTTTAAAAATTGGATCCAGTCGCTGAACCTGTCCCTGATCGCCCCCGATCATGAGGCAATACCCTCTGTCCAGCCCGTGGGTTCCGCCACTCGTTCCCACATCAATATAGGTCAAGCCATCCTGCGCCAGCGCCTGGGCACGCCGAATATCATCCACATAGTAGGAGTTGCCTCCATCAATAATGACATCGCCGGGGGACAGGAGGGGCCGAACCTTTTCGATCATTCCGTCGACCACAGCGGCGGGCACCATAATCCAGACGGCCCTCGGCGCCTTGAGTTTTGCGACAAAATCTTCCAGGGATTCCGCGCCGGTCGCGCCCTCTGCCGCAAGACCACGCACCGCATCCTGATTGAGGTCATAGACCACACACTCTTGACCTGCCCTTACCAAGCGGCGAACCATGTTGGCACCCATCCGCCCCAATCCGATCATTCCAAGCTGCATCTCATGACTCCTGAGGTTTTGTTTTAGATCTTATGGCCTGATACCGGCCGTTTTATTCAACCGTCACCGACTTCGCAAGATTACGGGGCTGATCGACATCAGTCCCTTTGATGATGGCCACATAGTAGGCCAGCATTTGTAACGGAATCGTGAAGACGATCGGCGCCACCACTTCATCCGTTTCAGAAACCCTGAGCAGGTTCACGCCAGGGACCGAATCCATCGATGCGCCCGCATCGGCAAAAACATAGAGTTGCCCCCCGCGCGCGTGCACTTCCTGCAGGTTCGATTTGAGCTTTTCCAGCAGCTCGTCATTGGGCGCCACGGCAATCACCGGCATCTCATTATCGATCAAAGCCAGTGGCCCATGTTTCAATTCGCCCGAAGGATAGGCTTCCGCATGAATATAGGAAATCTCCTTCAGCTTGAGCGCGCCCTCCATAGCCACCGGATACTGGTGTCCGCGCCCTAAATAAAGTGCGTGGTGCTTGTCACCAAATCGCTCAGCCCATTGCTGGATATCGGCATCCAAATGCAGCACAGCCTGGATCTGCTCGGGAAGATCCTGAAGTTCACGCACAATTTCCTTCTCCCGCTCAGGGCTCAAGCCATTGCGCCGGCCCAAGGCCAAAACGAGGAGCAGCAAAGCAACCAACTGGGTGGTAAAGGCTTTGGTAGAAGCGACGCCCACCTCCGGACCTGCCCGGGTCATCAGACTGGAGTCTGAACCTCGAACGATCGAACTTTCGGGCACGTTACATATGGCGAGCGTGTGGGTGTAACCCAGATTCTTAGCCTCCTTGAGGGCCGCAAGCGTGTCTGCCGTTTCGCCCGATTGGGAGATGGTGACAAATAGCGTTCCGGGAACGACCACATGACGGCGGTAACGAAACTCACTGGCAACCTCGACGGCACAGGGAATGCCGCCAATGTCCTCCATCCAGTAACGGGCCACCATTCCAGCATGGTAACTGGTGCCACAGGCAACGATCTGAACGGCCCGTACCCCATTGAAGGCTTCCGCGGCCTCGGGACCAAAAGCAGCGTCGAGGACGCGTCCATTATTCAGCCGGCCCTCCAGCGTTTTTCTCACCGCTTCGGGCTGCTCATGGATCTCCTTTTGCATGTAGTGCCGATATTCACCTCGCTCGACCGCATCGGCTGCAAGTCCAGTTTCATGCACTGATCGCTCAACGAGCACCCCAGCCTGATCAAAGATCCTGACGCTGTCCGTGGTGAGCTCAGCCAAGTCGCCATCTTCAAGAAATACAAATCGCTGCGTCTCGCCGACCAGAGCGAAAATGTCGGAGGCAATGAAGTTTTCACCCTTGCCAAGCCCGATCACCAAGGGACTGCCCTGGCGGGCGGTAATCAGTTTGTCTGGCGCACCCGTAGAGACCACCCCAATCGCATAGGCCCCTTCCAAGCGATCACAGGTTTTCCTTACGGCTTCGAGCAACGAGAGGCCAGTTTCCAGAAACTCATGGATTTGATGAACGATGGTCTCGGTATCGGTTTCCGACTCAAAGACGTAGCCTTTTTCTTCGAGCTCTGCCCGCAGCACGTCGTGGTTCTCGATGATGCCGTTATGAACCACGGCCACGTAATCACGACAAAGGTGCGGATGTGCATTCCGTTCAGAAGGAACGCCATGCGTCGCCCAGCGGGTATGCGCAATGCCAATGTGGCCGTCCGCCGGCGTCAGCCGCAAGGCCTCTTCAAGCTCGCGAATCTTTCCCTTTCTCCGCACGCGGGTCAGCGCGCCGGATGCATCGATGACCGCGACGCCCGAAGAGTCATATCCGCGATATTCAAGCCGTCGAAGCCCCTCCAACAGGACAGGCGTCACGACCCGGTGTGAGATGGCACCGACAATTCCGCACATCGACTATTCTCCCTTCCGCTTGGGGCGCTCCCATCCTTCGATGGTGGCTTGCTTGGATCGACTGAGGGTGAGACGGCCTTCGGGGGCATCTTTCGTCACCGTTGAGCCCGCACCAATGGTCGCGTTTTTTCCAATCCGCACGGGAGCCACCAACTGACTATCCGAGCCGATGAATGCCCCATCCTCAATCACCGTCCTGAATTTGTTGACGCCGTCATAGTTGCAGGTAATCGTACCCGCCCCGATATTGACCCGAGATCCCACGCTGGCATCACCGACATAACTGAGGTGATTGATCTTTGAACCTGTCGCCACATCGGACTTCTTGATTTCCACAAAGTTGCCAATATGAACCTCAGCGCCCAACTTGGTCTCGGGACGCAGGCGGGCAAAGGGACCAATCCTTGAATCTGGACCCACTTCAGCGCCATCAATGACACTGTGCGCCTGAATCTCAACCCCATCGCCGATCTTCGCGTTTCGTATCACGACATGGGGCCCGATCCGGACCCGATTACCCAGACTGATGTCGCCTTCCAGGAGCACATTCACGTCGATTTCAACATCCTGGCCCAAAGCCACGATTTCCCCCCGAAGGTCAAAACGGGCAGGATCACGAAGGGTTACCCCCCGAAGCAGCAAGCTTTTAGCCTGCTCTGCCTGATAGACCCGCTCCAGATGGGCCAGCTGCTCGCGGTTGTTCACCCCGAGAACTTCATCGACACCGCTCGCACCGGCGGTCCGAACCGGAATCCCGTCTTCCACAGCAAACCCGATGATATCGGTCAGGTAATACTCTTTTTGCGCGTTGTGATTCGTCAGCCGAGAAAGCCAGTTCTTCAGCTTGTCTCCGTTGACGGCGAGGATGCCACTGTTTCCCTCTTGAATCAGGCGTTCGCTCGCAGAGCAGTCTTTCTCCTCAACAATCCGCAGCACCTCACCCGCCGCATTTCTGACAATCCGTCCGTAACCTGTGGGGTCATCCAGATCAACAGTCAAAACGCCCAGAGCGCCTTCATGTGCCAGCGCAAGAAGATCTTCTACCGTTTTCTTTTTAAGTAGGGGCACATCCCCATAGAGAATCAAGACTGTCGCGTCCGATGCGATTCGATCGGCCATTTGCTGGACGGCATGCCCCGTCCCCAGACGCTCTCGCTGTTCAACCCAATCGACGTTTAAATGGGAGAGTTGCGCCTGAACCTGGTCGCCGCCATGACCATAGACAATGGTCGTTTTAGCCGCCCCCAGTGATACAGCCAGTCGGTAGACGTGCTCCAGCAGGGGAAGGTGGGCAATACTATGCAAGACCTTGGGTATTGCAGAATGCATTCTTGTTCCCTGACCGGCCGCAAGAATGATGATTTCAAGGCTCACGAACGCCTCCTCTTTTAACGGGTCCATCGCCCATCCAGGCGCTGACTACGAAAAAGCCCGCCATGAGTGAGCGCATTGACGCTCGTCCCATGTCGGGCTTGCACTTATTCGAAACGAATCTCAGGCTCGTCCAGAACGATATTTCTCCAAAGTCCTGAGCTGCATTACTGCCTCGACCAGCTTCACCTGCGCGGCAGCGTAATCGATCTTCCCTGACTTATCACTCAGCAATTCTTCTGCACGACGCTTGGCTTCCAGAGCGTGGGCTTCATCGATATCGCGAGCACGGATTGCCGTATCGGCCAGGATGGTCACCACGTTGGGCTGGACCTCTAGAAGACCGCCTGAAACGTAGAACGGCTGGGTTTCCGTCTCACTGACCTTGACCCGAACTTCGCCCGGTTTCAGACGCGTCAGGAATGGGGCATGGCGCGCGGCAATGCCCACCTCGCCCATTTCCGCAGGTGCGACGACCATCTCAGCGAGACCGGAGAAAATCTCCGCTTCTGCGCTAACGATGTCGACGTGGATTGTCATCGTCATGCTAAGGATCTCCTGGATCTAACGACTTAGGCCGCCATCTTCTTGGCTTTCTCAACCGCCTCGTCCACGGAACCGACCATGTAGAAGGCCTGCTCAGGGATATCGTCGAATTCACCTTCAACAATGCCCTTGAAACCGGCAATGGTGTCCTTCAATGAGACATATTTGCCTGGTGCGCCCGTGAAGACTTCAGCAACGAAGAACGGCTGAGACAGGAAGCGCTGGATTTTACGTGCGCGCGATACGGTCAGCTTATCCTCTTCGGACAGCTCGTCCATACCGAGAATCGCAATAATGTCTCGCAGTTCCTTGTAGCGCTGAAGCGTACTTTGAACGGTGCGGGCAACGTTGTAATGTTCCTGGCCTACCACCAAAGGATCCAGCTGGCGACTGGTGGAGTCCAAAGGATCCACGGCAGGGTAAATACCCAACTCGGCAATTTGACGAGACAGTACGACGGTCGCATCAAGGTGAGCGAAGGTCGTTGCCGGTGACGGGTCGGTCAAGTCATCCGCGGGGACGTAAACGGCCTGAATTGAGGTAATGGAACCCACCTTCGTTGAGGTGATACGTTCCTGAAGAACGCCCATTTCTTCCGCAAGGTTCGGCTGATAGCCTACCGCTGAAGGCATGCGGCCCAGAAGCGCAGAAACCTCGGTACCCGCCAGGGTGTAACGGTAAATATTGTCGATGAACAGCAGAACGTCGCGCCCTTCATCACGGAAGTACTCTGCCATGGTCAGACCGGTCAACGCCACGCGCAAACGGTTACCCGGCGGCTCATTCATCTGACCGTAGACCAACGATACCTTGTCGAGAACGCCGCCTTCGCTCATTTCATGATAGAAGTCGTTCCCTTCGCGGGTACGTTCGCCGACACCCGCGAATACGGAGTAACCGCTGTGTTCGATGGCGATATTTCGGATCAGCTCCATCATGTTGACGGTCTTGCCGACACCGGCGCCCCCGAACAGTCCGACCTTGCCGCCCTTTGCAAAGGGACAGACCAGATCGATCACCTTAATGCCGGTTTCCAGCAGCTCATTCGCCGCCGCCTGATCTTCATAGGCTGGCGCCTTGCGGTGGATTCCCCAACGGGCCTCTTCACCAATTGGACCCTTTTCATCGATCGGGTCACCGAGAACATTCATGATTCGGCCGAGGGTCTTCTTCCCAACGGGAACCTGAATCGCCGCACCCGTGCCTACGACATCCAGACCACGACGGAGTCCGTCGGTGGTGCCCATGGCGATCGTTCTGACGATCCCGTCACCCAACTGCTGCTGGACTTCGAGTACCAGGCCAACACTGTCGACGCGAAGGGCATCATAGACCTTCGGCAGAGACTCGCGGGGGAACTCGACGTCGACCACCGCGCCAATAATTTGAACGATTTTGCCCGAACTCATTGTTGTCCTCTTAAAACTCTGTCTCGATTGCTTTCAGGGGGGGCAGTATTATACGGCCGCCGCACCGCCCACGATTTCTGCGATTTCCTGCGTAATCGCGGCTTGTCGCGCCTTGTTGTAGATCAACTGCAGTTCCTTGATCAGCTTGCCGGCGTTGTCGGAGGCGCTCTTCATCGCAACCATTCGCGCGGCCTGTTCACAGGCGTTGTTCTCAACCAGTCCCTGGAAGACCAAGGATTCCACATAGCGCACCAGTAACTGGTCCAAAACTTCACGCGCATCCGGTTCGTAGATGTAATCCCAAAGCCCCTGATTTTCCGTTTCCAACTCACCAGGGCTAACCGGTACCAGTCGGGTCAGGGTGGGCTTTTGCGTCATGGTGTTCACAAACTCGTTGTGAAGCACGTGGATTTCATCAATCCGGCCTTCGTTGTACTCATCCAGCATGACCTTGATCACCCCGATGATATCGACCAGATGGGGTTGATCGCCCAAACGGACGACCTGAGCCAGAATGTCTGCACCCATCGATCCAAAAAAGCTCGTGCCCTTCTGACCAATCACAGACAGTGCAACTTCGACGCCCTTTTCGCCCCACTCACGAAACTGTCTCTGGCCCAAGCGGAACAGGTTGGCGTTCAAGCCGCCGCAAAGACCTCGGTCCGAAGACACCAGGATCACGCCGACACGTTTGACCTGGCGCGCTTCAGTGAATGGATGCCGATATTCCGGATTGGCCGTTGCAAGATGATGAATGATCTGAGCAATGCGCTTGGAATACGGACGCGTGGACTGCATTCTGTCTTGCGTCTTGCGCATCTTGCTCGCCGCAACCATTTCCATGGCGCGGGTGATCTTCTGAGTATTCTTGATACTCTGGATCTTGACTCGGATTTCTTTTCCAACAGCCATGTCAGGTCCTTACCAGGCGTGGTTGGCTTTGAAGGTCTTCAGAGCGTCCGCGAGGGCCTTCTGAATCTCTTCGCCAAAATCACCGGTCTGATCGATCTTCTCAAGAAGCTTGCCATGCTGAGACTTCATAAAGCCCTGCAACGCTTCTTCGAAACCACGAACCTGATTGACCGGCAGATCATCCAGATAGCCTTCGTTCGCTGCGTAGAGCGAAACCGCCATCTGCGATACGCTCAAAGGCGAGTACTGTGACTGCTTCATCAGTTCGGTTACCCGCTGACCCCGTTCGATCTGCTTACGGGTGGCCTCATCCAAGTCCGAAGCAAACTGTGCGAAAGCCGCAAGCTCACGGTACTGCGCAAGGTCAAGACGAATACCACCGCCAAGCTTCTTGATGATCTTGGTCTGGGCGGCACCACCGACGCGAGAAACCGAAAGACCGGCATTCACTGCAGGACGAACGCCCGCATTAAAGAGATTCGTTTCCAGATAAATCTGTCCGTCCGTGATTGAAATCACGTTGGTCGGGACGAATGCTGATACGTCACCCGCCTGCGTCTCAATAATCGGCAGTGCGGTCAGAGAACCCGTTTTCCCCTTTACCTTGCCACCGGTCAGTTTTTCAACTTCGTCGGCATTGATGCGGGCGGCGCGCTCCAACAGACGCGAGTGGAGATAGAAAACGTCACCCGGATACGCCTCACGACCCGGCGGACGGCGGAGCAACAGTGAGATCTGGCGATAAGCCCAAGCCTGCTTGGTCAGATCGTCATAAACGATCAGTGCATCTTCACCCTTGTCACGGAAATATTCGCCCATCGAGCAGCCAGAGTAGGCAGCGATGAACTGAAGGGCCGCTGATTCTGACGCAGAAGCCGCCACGATGATCGTGTGGTCGAGCGCACCGTGCTCTTCCAACTTGCGCACCACGTTTGCAATAGACGACTGCTTCTGACCGATCGCCACGTAGATACACTTAACGCCGGTACCCTTTTGGTTGATGATCGCATCGATCGCAATTGCGGTCTTACCGGTCTGACGGTCACCGATGATCAGCTCACGCTGGCCACGGCCTACTGGGATCATGGAGTCGATCGCCTTAAGACCCGTCTGGAGGGGCTGATCGACAGACTGACGAGCAATAACGCCCGGCGCAATCTTCTCGATCGGTGAACGGGTTTTGGTCTTGATCGGACCCTTGCCATCAATCGGGCGACCCAAGGCATCCACAACTCGGCCGAGGAGCGCTTCGCCCACTGGGACATCAAGAATGCGGCCCGTACAACGAACGGAGTCACCTTCCGCAAGATTCTCATAGGCGCCCAGGACAACCGCACCAACAGAGTCACGCTCAAGGTTCAGCGCCATGCCAAAGACATTGCCGGGAAACTCGACCATTTCACCCTGCATGACGTCAGACAGGCCATGGATGCGGACGATTCCGTCGGACAGACTGACAATCGTTCCCTCGCTACGCGACTCCACGCCCAGATCGAAATTCTCGATCCTCGACTTGATGAGGTCACTGATTTCAGACGGATTCAGCTGCATAGTAAATTTCTCGCATTAATTCCAGAGACTTTTTGCCAGTCGCTCAAGCTGGCCTCGAATGGATGCATCAATGACACGGTCGCCGGCCTTGATGTAGACGCCGCCGATGAGATCGCTGTCGACCCGTACCGAGAGGTGGGCCTTTCTGCCCAAGACCCCATCGAGAACTTGGGACAGCTTTTTTTGCTCAGCGTCCGTCAGATCGAAGGCTGATGCCACATCGACATTGATGTAGCCCTCGTCTGCGGCCCGGTACTCATCAAACAGGCTTGCAATCTGCCCAATCAAGTCCAGACGACGATTCTCAACCAGAATTCGAACAAAATTCTGGGCTTCGCCACTCAGGCGCCCATCACACAATGCCAGAAAAGACGCCGTGAAGGCCTCCTTTCGGACTCGCGGATTGGACGCCGCGAGCTTCATGCGTTCGTCGGCCATGACGATGGCAACAAAAGCAAGCTCGTCAGCCCAGCGCGCCGTGGACTTTGTTTCCTTGGCACGCCGATAGGCGGCTACAGCGTAGGGACGAGCAAGGGTCGTCAGTTCTGTCATGACTTCTTATCCAGGGCCTGGCCAAGGTTATCGATGATGGCCTTGTGCTTGGACCGGTCGACCTCAGACTTCAGAATCTGCTCGGCCGCGTTAACCGCAAGTCCCGCGACTTCGTTACGAAGCCCTTCACGCGCCTTCTGGATTTCCCGGTCGATTTCGGCGCGGGCCGCAGTGACGATCCGCTCTCCTTCTTCCTTGGCCGACTTCTTCGAATCTTCAACCAATTCACCGGCACGCTTTTGGGCAAGGCTGACGATGTCAGCTGCCTGATCCTTCGCCTCGCGAAGGAGACCCGTCGCACGCTTTTCCGCCAACTCCATCTCGTGCTGCCCTTTTTCGGCAGCCGCCAAACCTTCGGCGATTTTCTTCTTTCTTTCTTCCAGGGCCTGCATCAAGGGCGGCCACACGTACTTCATGGTGAACCACACCAGAAGCGCAAACGTGATCATCTGGCCGATCAGTGTTGCATTGATACTCACGGCACTTTCCTCGTTTTCTTCATTTCGCCGAAAGAGGCATCCAACTCGTCAGGGTCATTAACCCTTGAGAGCAGACAGGAAGGGGTTCGCGAAGGTGAAGAACAACGCAAGACCGACACCGATCATGGTTACAGCGTCAAGCAGACCTGCAACGATGAACATCTTGACCTGCAGCATAGGAACCAGTTCAGGCTGACGGGCAGCACCTTCAAGGAACTTGCCACCGAGGATACCAAAGCCAATACCGGTTCCAAGAGCACCAAGGCCGAGGATGATACCGACAGCGATAGCGGTCAGGCCCTGTACGTTGGCGATAGATGCGATTTCCATTGTTCCTCCAGAGGACAGCAGTGTTTAAAGAATTAAGACTAAATCGACGTTAAATAATTAGTGGTCTTCGTGTGCCAGACTGAGGTACACGATCGTCAAAACCATGAAGATAAAGGCCTGCAAGGTGATGATCAGAATATGGAACACCGCCCAAGGGAAACTCAACAAGGGCTGAATGAACCAAGGCAGCAGCGCAATCAGGATAAAGATGAGCTCGCCCGCATACATGTTGCCGAAAAGTCGCAGCGCCAACGAAACAGGACGCGCGATTTCTTCAACCACCTTCAACAACAAGTTGAAGGGAATCATCCAAGGCCCAAAGGGCGTCAGCATCAACTCCTTAGCAAACCCGATCGGCCCCTTGACCTTGATGCTGTAAAAAATAATCAGGAAGAAAACTGCAATGGACATCCCGAAGGTCGCATTGAGGTCGGTACTGGGCACCACCCGGAGGTATTCAAGCCCTATCACGGAGCCCACCAAGGGCAACAAATCCACTGGGATGAGATCCATGAAGTTCATGAGCCAAATCCAGACGAAGATACTGAGGGACAGCGGCGCAATCAAATCGCTCTTGCCATGAAACGCATCCTTGACCTGCGTATCCACAAACTCAACCAGCATTTCCGCAAAATTCTGCAGCAATCCAGGGACACCCGTGGTGACCCGGTCTGCGGCATACTTGAAGAACAACAGAAAAACGCCTCCCAGAACCGCCGAAAAAAACAGCGTATCCACATGAAGCGTCCAAAAGCCTTCACCCACCGAGAGGGGCGTCAGATGGTGGACAATGTACCCGGTGGCACCACCGCCGCCGTGCGCTTCACTTGCCATGCGTTTCACCTGTTAAAAAAGTCTTCCGCGAACCAATAGCGCAAACCAAAAAGCGGTCAGCGCACTCACAAAACCAGCCATCAGGGGAAGTATCTCTAAGTCCGGCACTTGAAAAACCGCCGCAAACAGCAGGGCTGTCAGCAACAACTTCAGGACCTCGCCCCCGAAGAATAGTCGCGCCACTTGCTTTGCCGTCCTTCGATCATCGCGGACCCCGAGCCCCAGCGAGTTGACGAGGTTCGGCACGAAGGCCACAAGGCCACCTGCAAGCGCGGACAGAGCGGCATGCGCGCCGCCAAACGGCCAAAAGAAAGCCGCAATCACCAGAATCCCGGCGAACTGAGTGAGCAACACCCAGCGAACCACAGGAAAAAGGTGCTTGTCCCGCCTCATCGAGAGGCCGGACAATAATATCGGATGATATCAGTGCACACCGTCGAGGGCAACGTCAGCGGCCTTTCCTGATGTGCCCGAGCACGCCATCAAGCTCATCCAAGCTCGCATAACGTATGACAATCTTGCCATTCCCCTTGGTCCCATGATCGATGGTGACCAGCGCACCCAACTCCTCTGAGATATCGGCCTCAAGGCGCTTTATATCGGGGTGTTTGGCCGAAGAGGCCGGCTTTACTGGCCCGCGAATCCGCCCGCCCCGGAGATCCTGGACCATCGCCTCCACCTGGCGAACTGTCAACTCTCGCTCAACAATTTGTCGCGCCAGCTGGGACTGTCCATCGGGTGGCACGCCCAGCAATGCGCGCGCGTGCCCCATCTCAATTTGGCCCGAGGAAAGATAGCCCTTCACCTCGGGCACCAAATCATTCAGCCGCAACAAGTTGCTTACAGCCGCCCGAGACTTGCCTACCGCGTCCGCCAGTTGCTGATGGGTCATTCGGTACTCTTCCAGCAACCGCTTCAAGGCTTCCGCCTCTTCCATGGCATTGAGATCCTCTCGCTGGATATTCTCGATCAAGGCAATCGCCATCGCAGCCTGGTCGGACACTTTGCGAACAATGACGGGAATCTCAGTGATCCCAGCCAGCTGTGCCGCCCGCCACCGGCGTTCACCCGCGATGATCTCAAAACCGTCACCCACTTCTCGAACCGTCACCGGCTGCACAAGCCCCTGGGCACTGATCGAATCAGCAAGTTCCCGCAACCGCTCAGGATCCATATCCTTGCGAGGCTGGAAAGGCCCCGGCGATAGCCGCATGACGGGAACGGATTTCAACCGCTCGCCTGCAGCCGTTCCCGCTGATGGCACGGACTCCCCGCTGGTATTCCCAAGCAGCGCATCCAGACCGCGCCCTAGCCCTCGTTTCTTTACCGCCATCCTTTTTTCCTATCCTGCATTTCGATGCGCCAACTCCGTGGCCAGCGCGATGTAGGCCTGCGCACCCTTGGAGCCGCGATCATAGCGAACGATCGAAACCCCATGACTCGGCGCTTCTGCAAGCCGGACGTTGCGGGGAATGATCGTTTCAAAAACCTTCGCCCCGAAATGAGACAGCAATTGAGCCGAAACCTCAGCAGCCAAGCGGCTTCTGCTGTCAAACATCGTGCGCACCAGGCCCTCCACTTCGAGACCGGGATTTAACATCTCGCGGACATTTTCAAGCGTGCCCAAAAGATCCGTCAGCCCCTCTAGCGCGTAGTATTCGCATTGCATCGGAATTAGAACGCTGTCGGAAGCAACCAACGCATTCAGGGTGAGAATATTCAACGCTGGCGGACAATCGATGATCACAAAGTGATACTCCTCGATCAGTGGCGCCAAGGCCTCAGCAAGCACACGCTCGCGACCGATCCGGTCCAATAGTTCCACCTGTGCGGCGGTCAGGTCCGAATTGCCGGGCAAAAGATCCAGACCATCGGCGTCCACATTCACGATGGCATCGCCGACAAAACTGCGACCGGTCAGCACCTCATAAGCCGAATGCTCGACCTCCTGCTTCTCAACGCCGCATCCCATGGTGGCATTACCCTGCGCATCGAGATCCACCAAAAGCACGCGGTATCCCATCTGCACGAGCGAAGCAGCTA
This sequence comes from Pseudomonadota bacterium, assembly GCA_041158345.1. Classification (GTDB taxonomy): domain Bacteria; phylum Pseudomonadota; class Gammaproteobacteria; order Methylococcales; family Methylococcaceae; genus UBA6136. The sequence goes on from JBEBBO010000135.1 coordinate 19,050, forward strand.
AATTCACACTGGTCGTGGTTTTACCGACCCCACCCTTCTGATTCGCCACCGCTATGATCTTGCCCATCGCCCCACCCTATCTGTAAAGCACGAGGTGCCGGTCGACCGCCACGCCCGGCAACACCAGGGGCCGGACTTCAGCACCAACCGCCCCTAACTCAGCCAACTCATCCTCGGGAAAACGGCCCTTGAGAGCCGCGATCCGCCCCTCTGGGGCCAAAAGCCGTGAAGTCATCCCCCGAATTTCCAAAAGAGATGCAAACGCTCTTGCCAAGATAGCATCAAACGCCCCACCGTGAGGTTCGAAGTCTTCGATTCGTGAGGCCACCGCTTCCACATTCGCCAGCCCCAACTCCAGTATGGCTTGACGGACAAAGCGAATCTTTTTGCCGCTGCGATCCAACAGAACAAACTGACTACCGGGCATCAGAATTGCCAGTGGGATCCCCGGAAGGCCTGCACCCGTCCCAACATCCAAGATGCGCAAGGCCCCTGTCAAATGCGGCAGAACCAAGACGCTATCAAGAAGATGGAGATCAACGGCTGCACGCGGATCGCGAATGGCCGTCAAGTTATAGGTACTGCCCCACTTGTCGAGGAGATGAAGGAACTTCAGCAGTCGATCCACCTGAATCCCATCAAAAGGCAATCCAAGGGACAAGAGCCCCGCCTCCAGCGGTTGCCTCAGCGCATCCATCGCCGGCTACCCCCCCAGCTTCTTGAGGTGGACCAGCAGCAAGGACACCGCAGCCGGGGTCACCCCCGGGATCCGTGAGGCCTGCCCGACCGTCTCGGGACGCTGAAGCCTCAGTTTTTCTCGCACCTCATTCGAAAGACCCACCACCTTCGCGTAATCGATGGCGTCGGGAAAGCGCCAATGATCGTAACGCTCAATCCGCTCGATCTCAGCCTGTTGCCGAGCAATGTAACCATCATATTTCGCCTGGATCTCCAACTGCTCCAAGACCTGTGGATTATCGGAAAGCCCAAGCCCTGGGCAGGCGTCAACCAAAGCCGCAAGCGTCAGCTCGGGTCGGCGCACCAAATCCAACGCTGCCGCCTCCCTTGCCAGGGGCGCCGAAAGGTGACCCTCCAGAACGGACGCCTCATCAGAGTTTGGCCGCACCAGATACCGCTCGAGGCTTTGCCTACCCGCCTCGATTGCCGAACGTTTGGCCTCAAAGCTTTCCCAGCGCGCATCATCCACCAGACCCAGCTCACGCCCCATCGGCGTCAGCCGCATGTCGGCGTTGTCTTCCCGCAGCATGAGGCGATATTCGGCCCGACTGGTAAACATCCGATAAGGCTCGGATGTCCCACGAGTAATCAGATCATCGATCATGACACCCATGTAGGCCTCGGATCGGGAAGGTGACCAAGCGGCCTGTCCTCGGCTACGCCGCGCCGCATTGAGACCCGCTATCAGACCCTGCGCAGCCGCCTCTTCATAGCCGGTTGTCCCATTGATCTGTCCCGCCATGAAGAGCCCTTCAATATTTTTGGACTCAAGGCTCGCACCGAGATCCCGCGGATCAAAGAAATCGTATTCAATCGCGTAACCCGGACGGGTAATCACCGCCTGTTCAAACCCACGAATCGAATGAATGGCGCGCAACTGGATATCGAACGGCAGACTCGTCGAGAAACCGTTCGGATAAATCTCCCGAACCGTGAGCCCTTCAGGCTCAACAAAAATCTGGTGCGAATCCCGCTCTGCAAAACGAACGACCTTGTCCTCAACAGACGGGCAGTACCTGGGACCCACCCCTTCGATCACGCCCGCATACATCGGCGACCGATCAAGCCCCTCACGAATGATTTCGTGCGTTTTCGCGTTGGTTCGGGTGATGTAACACGAGATTTGTGCCGGATGGTCTTTGCGTTGACCCAGAAAAGAGAAGACGGGCTCAGGGTGATCCCCAGGCTGCTCCTCCATCACCGACCAATTCAGCGATCGTCCATCCAAACGAGGCGGTGTCCCGGTCTTCAGCCGGCCGACACGGAAGTCCATAGCCCTCAGGCGCTCCGCCAGGGCATTGGAGGGCGGATCCCCCATGCGGCCGCCACCATAATTTTCAAGCCCCACATGGATGCGCCCTGCGAGAAAGGTTCCCACGGTCAGCACGACTTGCCTTGAGCGAAACCTCAAGCCAATTTCTGTCGTCACACCCAGAAGGCAATCCCCGTCCATCCAGAGATCCGCTGCTGCCTGCTGGAAAATCGAAAGATTCGGCTGGTTTTCAAGCGCCGCCCGAACAAATCCTCGATAGAGCACGCGATCCGCCTGCGCACGGGTTGCCCTTACCGCAGGGCCCTTGCTGGCATTCAGTGTTCGAAAATGGATACCGGCCCGATCTGCGGCGCGGGCCATCAGCCCGCCAAGGGCATCGATTTCGCGGACCAAGTGACCCTTGCCAATGCCCCCGATCGCAGGGTTGCAACTCATCTGCCCCAGCGTTTCGACGTTCTGCGTCAAAAGGAGGGTCCTCGCGCCGGTGCGCGCTGCCGCCAAAGCGGCCTCAGCACCCGCGTGACCGCCCCCAACCACGATTACATCGAACTCACCCGCCACAAACATGCCATGCCCCAACGCCAAATATCACCCACACAAAGTGCGCCTACATTACACCAAACTAGCGCCAAAATTCCCGGTTGTGGTCCGCATGCTACAATCCGAAGGATTCCGAGAGACACCATACAAAAGGTCGCAAGCCGTGAAGATCCGCGCCTATTTTGCCCTGTCCCTGTTGCTTAGCGGTCCCTCAATGACCCTCCGCGCAGCAGAACTACCCCAAATCCCGCCACCGCCCGCCATCGAGGCGCGCGCCTACATCCTGATGGATGCGAAAAGCGGGCGAATCCTTGCCGAGCAAAATGCCGATGATCGGCTGGAACCTGCCAGCCTGACCAAGATCATGACGGCTTACATTACATTCCAGGAACTCTCCCGGAATGGATTGCAACTCGACGACATGGTGACCATCAGCCCGGAAGCCTCTAAGGCGGAAGGATCCCGAATGTTTGCTGAAATCGGAACCGCCATCGCCGTTGAAAATTTGCTCAAGGGCATGATCATCCAATCCGGAAATGATGCCAGCATTGCGCTTGCAGAACGCATTGGCGGAACCGAAAGCCATTTTGCAAAGCGGATGAATGACACCGCCCTGTCCCTTGGAATGACGAACACCCACTATGAAAATAGCATGGGCCTCCCTCATCCAAATCACTACGCCAGCGCTCGTGATATGGCCCTCCTCACCCGCGCCCTGATCAGCGAGTTCCCGGAATACTATAAGTGGCATTCGATCAAGGAATTCACCTTCAACAACATCAAGCAGGCCAATAGAAATCGCCTGCTCTGGCAGGATCCGACCGTGGATGGCGTTAAGACCGGTCACACAGAGGGCGCCGGGTATTGCCTCGTCGCTTCTGCCGTCCGCAATGACATGCGACTGATCTCCGTGGTCATGGGCACCAAAAGTGATCAGGCCCGCGCAGCAACTAACGCAGCGCTTTTAAATTATGGCTTTCAGTTCTTTGAAGCGCGCACCCTCTACAAGGCGAAGACCCGTCTCACCGAGGCACAGGTCTGGAAAGGGGCTGAATCTCAAGTCCCTGCAGGGCTGCTATCAGATTTTGACGTGACCTTCCCGCGCGGCCAATATGAGACGCTGAAAGCAACGATGGAAGTTGACAACAAAAGCGTAGCGCCCGTTCATGCCGGTGACAAACTGGGTACGGTCAAGGTCATGCGCAATGATGAGGTGATCGCGCAGCAAGACCTTGTTGCATTGGAGTCAGTTGAACGCGGCGGACTTTTCAAACGTTTGTTTGATGAGATTGCCATGATGATTAAGAAGTGAGGATCCCGGAATGTCTCTGTCTAGCCAACTGGTCTATCTGAATGGCGAATTCATGCCACAGGACCAGGCACGGATCCCCGTGCTGGATCGCGGGTTTCTTTTTGGTGACGGCGTCTATGAGGTCATCCCCGTCTACGGCGGCCGCCCCCTTCGACTTGCTGAACACCTGCGGCGACTTGAGCGAAGCCTGTCCGCCATCCACATGGCTTCACCGCTCAGCGACGAAGCTTGGAGCCAAATCATTGATCGACTGATTGATGGCCCCGAAGATCAGCAGATCTACATTCAGGTGACTCGAGGCGTCCAGCCGAAACGCGACCATGCTATCCCTGCAACCATAACGCCTACGGTGTATGCCATGGGCTCTAGAATCGCGCCCATACCGACCGGTGGCATCAAAGCGGTTACCGTGACCGATATTCGCTGGGACCGTTGCGACATCAAGGCCATCACGCTTCTGGCCAACGTGTTACTTCGCCAGGAAGCCATCTCCCGTGGCGCCGCGGAGGCCGTCATTGTGCGTGACGGCTTGGCCCTTGAGGGCGCGGCAAGCAATCTCTTCATTGTCCAGAAGCAAACGATCATCACCCCCCCCAAGGGTGACACCATACTTCCTGGCATTACCCGCGACCTGGTCCTTGAAATTGCCCAGGCAGCCGGTTTTGAAACGGTTGAGCGCACGATCTCTCTACCCGAACTGCGAAGCGCGGACGAAATCTGGTTTACCAGTTCCACGCGAGAAATTCTCTCGGTTACCGAACTCGACGGTTTACCCGTCAGCGGCGGGGAGACCGGTCCTGTTTGGAGATCCGTCCTGGCTGCTTATCAGGACTACAAGCGCCGCCTTCGCGAGGGCAGCATTTCCTAAGCAACCCAGCGCCCGACACTAGGCGCTTCTTGTTTTAACACCATGCAGGGGAAGTTTTATGAGCGCACCAACCTCTGAAACCCTTCTTGAATTTCCTTGCGAGTTTCCGATCAAGGCATTCGGGCATGCAGACCCTCAACTGGCCCCGCATGTGCTTGAAATTATTCAACGTCACGCGCCTGAGACAGGCGAGGACCGGCTTTCGCTTCGAAGCAGCAAGACCGGTAAATATGATGCGGTGACCGTAACCATCACGGCACAAAGCAAGGCGCAGTTGGATGCGATTTATCTGGATCTAACCGCCTCATCGATTGTCATCATGGCGCTTTAAGCTGGCCCCATTTAATGCCCTAAGAATCCCGATGAGCGCCCCCGAAAACACCAGCACATCAGCGGAAGATTATCTTCGCCAACACCTCAGCGAGATCGTTGAGCTGCTGAACAAGCAGAAGCTTGAGGAGACCATCGTCCAGCATCAGACGATGCCTCATCAGGACCTCGTCGAGACACTGATGCACAAACGCCATCAAGTGGCGATCAAGCTGAAACTCGACGGACTTCATGCTGCCGACATTGCCTATATCCTCGAGGCGCTTCCGGTAGATCAGCGACTGACGGTATGGAGCCTGGTTGAATCGGAGCTGGACGGGCAGGTTCTGCTCGATGTTTCTGATGCCGTTCGAGAAACCCTGATCTCGGACATGGACACCCGAGAACTGCTTTCTGCGACAGAGCAGCTCGATACTGATGAAATCGCTGATCTTGCCCCTGACCTCCCTGAGGAGGTCATGCAGGAGCTTCTACAAAAGCTTAACGATCAGAACCGTCAACGGCTTGAATCCCTTCTGGCCTTCCCCGATGATTCTGTTGCCGCACTCATGGATTTCGGCATGGTCACCATACGCGCCGATACGACTTTAGGCGTAGTTCTCCGCTATCTTCGCCAGAGAGGTGAACTCCCGGAACACACCGACAAGCTGTTTGTCGTTGACGAGAACAATCGTCTTCAAGGTGCGCTTTCACTGAAGCGGCTCGTCACCAATAACGCCGAACAGTCCGTCGGCTCCGTCATGGCCAAGGACATCGCGTTCTTTCGGCTCGACGACGATGCCGAGGAGGCTGCACGCGCGTTCGAGCGCTATGACCTTCTCTCTGCACCAGTTGTAGATGAAGAGCACCAATTGCAGGGCCGCATTCGAATTGACGCCATCGTCGATCATATTCGACAGAAGTCAGATGAAGAACGGCTGGCGGAGGCCGGCCTTCGCGAAGACGAAGATATCTTCTCAAGCATCTGGAAGAGTGCCAGCAATCGTTGGCTTTGGCTGGCCGTTAATTTGATCACTGCCTTTGCCTCAACGCGCGTGATTGGCCTCTTTGAGGATACCATCGTGAAGATTGTTGCCCTCGCCTCACTAATGCCTATCGTAGCCGGCATTGGGGGCAACACCGGCAATCAAACCAGTATCTTGATCGTTCGCTCCCTGGCGCTTGGCATCATCAATCCCAGCAACACCGCACGCCTGATTCTTAAAGAAATTGCGATTGGCATTCTGAATGGCCTCGTTTGGGGCGCCGTTTTGGGTGTTATTGCCTATCTCCTCTATTCGAATTACGAGTTGGGCATGGTCATGGCCGGCGCCACACTTCTGAATCTCATGGTGGCCGCCATCACAGGCCTTTCGATCCCACTGCTTCGATATCGAATGGGTCTTGATCCGGCCATTGGCACCAGCGTTTTATTAACTGCCATGACCGATGGCATGGGTTTCTTCATCTTCCTTGGCCTGGCCAAGCTTTTTCTCGATACGCCCGCTTGAACGCTCCCATCCTTCGCCGGCTGGGTGAAGTGTCTTTCGAATCCTGTTTTGTTCGAATGCGCGAATTTACACGCAACCGGCTGATCGATACCCCTGATGAAATCTGGCTTCTGACCCACCCGTCGGTCTATAGCCTGGGTCTCAATGGCAATCCCGCCCATGTGCTGGGAACCCCTTCCGCGCCGCTCATTCGAACAGATCGTGGCGGACAAGTGACTTGGCACGGCCCTGGACAGCTCGTGGTTTACACCTTGATCGATCTCCAAAGGATGGGCATCGGGATTCGTGAATATGTCACGCTAATTGAAACCGCCATCATTGTGTTTCTCTCGCAATACGGCGTGTCTGCCGTGTCACGTCGCGAGGCACCCGGCGTTTACGTAGAAGGCGCAAAGATTGCCTCCGTCGGTCTCAAGGTCACACGCGGCCGGTGCTATCATGGATTCAGCTTCAATGTGAATCCAGACCTTGCAGCCTTCGACTGTATCAATCCCTGTGGATATGAGGGTCTCAAAGTGACCAGTCTTGAACGACTAGGGGTAACCACAACCCCTGATGAGGTCATGCCAGGCATCATTGCAGCCTATCTGGCACATCCAGCATTTCAGAACTCAATTCATCATGATAGAACCTGAAGACCTTACAGCACCATCACGCAAGCTGCCTGACTCGCATCAGCGCAATGAACGAAAGCTCTCACGCATCCCAATCAAGGTCGACACGTCACGCCCCGTTTTAAAAAAACCCGAATGGATTCGTGTACGCCTCGGCAATCCAGGTGAGGTGCAAGAGGTCAAGCGTGTCTTGCGTTCGCGCGGACTCCATAGTGTCTGCGAGGAAGCGGCTTGTCCGAACCTCACCGAATGCTTCAGTCATCGAACAGCAACCTTCATGATTCTCGGAGACGTCTGCACGCGTCGATGCCCTTTTTGTGACGTCGCACATGGCCGACCTAAACCACCTGACGCGAACGAACCTGCGCATTTGGCTGAGACGATTTCGGAATTAGCGTTGCGTTACGTCGTGATCACCTCCGTAGACCGTGATGATCTTAAAGATGGGGGCGCACAACATTTTGTTGACTGCATACGGGCGATCCGTGAGCGCTCGCCAACCACACGCATTGAGATCCTCACACCCGATTTCCGCGGGCGGCAAGGCCTTGCACTAGAACTTTTCCTCTCGGGTCCTCCCGATGTCTTCAACCACAATCTTGAAACGGTTCCACGCCTTTACAAGGCCGCTCGTCCCGGGGCTGACTATCAAGCCTCTTTGAACCTGTTACGTGACTTTAAGGCGCAGCA